>NZ_MOWP01000049.1:0-60916 GCF_001983215.1 Frankia sp. CcI49 | reverse complement strand
CACCCCGGCGCGAACCACGGCCCGGATCTCCTCATCGGTGAGCACCTCCTCGGGAACCACCGTCCGCAGAGACAGCCTCCCACCAACCGACTGCGAAGGAGCCCCGTCATCGTCATAAACGACCACCCGCAGCGCCTCCGTCTCCGCGAACGCCCCACTCACCGCGTCAGCGAACACCCCGGCATCGACAGGCCCGTCAAGCCACACCAGGTCGCACACACAGAACGCGGCAGAACCGGGGAACAACCGCTGCGCCGCCCAGTTCCCGCGCTGGGCAAACGAAAGAGGCAACCGCTTCCCACCGCTCACCCCCCGACCGGAAGGCACCGCTTCCCCAACCGATGGACTCCCCGCATCCTCACGGGAATCCCCGCTCATCGCGAACCCTCACCGCGCYGACCATCCATACCACCAGTGTAAGGTAACCTAACCTAAATTCACATAGGTCGGTCCGGGTGGGTGGTGTCCGGTGCCGCCAGGTGTATGGAACGTGTGTTCGATTCTGGAGGTATGCCGCGCTCGCCGCGCTGCGGGAGTGTCTGGCTCGCCGAGACGGCTGGCGGAACATTGTCGTGACCAGCCCCAGTGGACCCGTCGCGCAGGCGTGGCATCTCGCGCTCCTACTACACTTGCAGTGAGATCTACTATGGATGTAGTGTTCTGCCGTGGCCAGTCGGCGGGATGACCTTCTTGACGCGGCGATCGCCCTGCTCGGGGAGCAGGGCGTTCGGGCGTTGACGCATCGCGCGGTGGATGCCGCCGCAGGCCTGCCCGCGGGGTCGACGTCCAATTACTTCCGGACGAAGGAGGCGCTGTTCGACGCGATCGTGGAGCGGGTACCGGCGCGGGAGCGGGCGAACTTCGAGGAGCTGGCCGCGCACCTGGCGCCGCGGACGACGACGGACCTGGCCAAGGCCCTGGCCGCCTTCGCCCGCGACAGCGCGGGTCGTGAGCGGGCGCTGACCTTGTCCCGGTATGCGATCCTCGTCGAGGCTTCCCGCCGGCCTGAGCTGCGGGAGAAGCTGGCGGATTCAGGCGCCCGGGTGAACGCCTGGTTCACCACCTGGCTGCGCCTGGTGGGGTCGACGAACCCCGACCACCACCTCCATGTCGTCGGCAACTACCTGACCGGTCTCGTTCTCCACCAGTTGGCGATTCCCGACCCGGACTTCGACCCGACGGCACACCTCGACGCCCTGCTGAGATCACTGATCCAGACCCAGCATGAGCAGGGCTCACAGGCCAGCGGCTCCTGATGAGCTCGGGCGCCAGGCGCCAGGCGCACCATGACCGATCTCGGTGCCGGGAACTTCCCGAACACCTTGTCTCGCCATGCCTCCGCGGGGTCGCGGCGCGGAGACTCCACCAAGCGTTGAGGAACAARCATGAACATCGACGACGCCTGGCAGGCCATCGACACCCAACGGCTACGGGTCGCTGACCTCCTGGAGAAACTGACCGACGAAGAATGGCGCACGCCCTCGCTGTGTGGCGGCTGGACGGTGCGGGATGTGGCGGCCCATCTGACCCTGCAACAGACCGGGCCGGGCGCGGCACTTCGCATGGCTGCCCGGTCACCGGGCGGGATGAAGCGGGTAATCCACCGCTCGGCGTGCCTGCGCGCGGAGATGCCGATCGAGCAGATGATCGCCGAGATTCGCGGAATGGTCGGTTCGCGAAAGCACAACGTGGGCGTCACCTACCGGGAAACCCTCATCGACATCCTCGTGCACGGCCTGGACATCGCCACTCCCCTCGACCGGCTCCTCGAGACACCCGCCGACGCCGCGGCCGTCGCTGCCGACCGGGTCTGGTCCGTTGCCTTCCCGTCCTTCGGCTACCCCTTCTTTCCCAGGAAACGACTCAGGGGACTGCGGCTCACCGCGTCCGACGCGGACTGGAGCGTCGGCGAGGGCGCGCCGGTCGACGGTCCTATGTACGCGATCCTGCTGCTGCTTACCGGCCGGACAGCCGCGGTGGAGCGGCTGTCCGGTGAAGGAACGCGGGTCCTGCGGGACGGGCTCGTGCCCGCCCAGGAGCCCTGATGACACCCCCATCGCCCTCGGGACGACTGAGCCACTCGCGGTGACCCGTCTGCATCTGTCGCGGGGGGCAGATGCAGACGGTCGCCCGATGGCTCAGTAGTTGCCGAGGCCGCCGCAGACGTTGAGGGCCTGCGCGGTGACCGCGCCGGCCGAGTCGCTGACGAGGTAGCGCACCATCGCGGCGACCTCGTCCGCGGCGACGTACCGCCCGAGTGGAACCCGGGCGGTGATCCGCTCGTGCACCTCCGCCGTCCCCACCCCCCAGATCCCGCTGTAGTGCTCCCGGACCTGTTCGGCCATCGGTGTCTCGACGAATCCCGGGCAGACCGCGTTGACGGTGATGCCGGTTCTGGCCAGTTCCAGGCCGAGCGCCTTGGAGAAACCGACCACGCCGTGCTTGGACGCCGAATAGGGCGCCGCGTGCACCACGCCCTGCTTTCCTCCGGTCGACGCGATGTTGATGATCCGCCCATAGGGCTGCCGCGTCATGCCGCCGATGGTGAGTACCCGCTTGGTCACGAGGAAGACGCTCGTGAGGTTCGTGTCGATGACGTCGCGCCAGAGCTCGTCGTCGATCTCGGCGGTCGCGCCGCCCCCGGGCCTGCCGGCGTTGTTCACGAGGATCTCGATCGGGCCGAAACGCTCGACACAGGCGGAGACCAGGCGGTCGACAGCGGCGGGCGACGTCACGTCGCAGGCATCTCCAGCGACCTCCCAGCCCTCCGCGGCGAGCTTCTCCACGGTGACGGCGACGGCCTCGGCGCGGCGCGAGCAGAGGTAGACGCGGTGGCCGTCGGCGGCGAGAGCACGGGCAGTTTCCAGTCCGATTCCACTGGTGGCTCCGGTGACGAGAGCGACCCGCCGGGCACTGGCAACCATGTCTGCTCCATTCCTTCGGCCCGGACCAGACCGGTCCGGGCCGGGTCCGGTTCTTCGTGACCGGTGTCGGTCGAGCCGTTTGTAGGCGGGCCCGCTCAAATCGCGCTCAAGCCGCCTCCGTGATCGCCGGCCCGGCACTGGACGCAGTCATGGAGTGCGTTCCGACCGGCCTTCGAGAATCCAGAGCGATCGTGGCGTCGGCCGCGCTGGAGCGCGGCGGCACCACCGGAACGGCCCGAAAGTCCAACGCTGAGCCCTTCCATCTCACGGCCGACGGTCAGGGACGCCGCACGTCCGAGTCGGCGATGGAAAGGCTCACTCTGCGCGAGGAGCCGGCAGATGACGCTGACAGAGCACGAGGAACGCACTGATCCGTATCCCCGCAAGTGCTACCTGCCGTTTATCCTCTACCCGCCGGGAATGYATCGCACCACCGGCGGGAAGGAGTGGCTCGAAAGCCATATCGACATGCACCAGGACGGTGGTGACTTCGTCCTTTACATCGGCGTCCCGTTCTGCCGCACGCGCTGCAAGTCGTGTCCCTACTTCGCGAGCCTGCTGCCCGAGAACGACTCCCGTGGCCGCGAGGAGAGGTACGTGGACGCGCTGGTGCGGGATCTCCGCCACTGGGCGTCGTACCGGAAGTTCGGCACCGGTCGCATCCGCACCATCTTCATCGGCGGAGGGACCGGCAGCATCCTGCGGACCAGCAGCCTGCGCCGCCTGGTCGACACCGTGCACGAGCTGTTCGAGGTCGCCGACGACGCCGAGTTCACGCTGGAGGGAAACGCGCGCGACTTCGACGACGAGAAGATCGAGTACGTCGCGCAGTCGAAGATCAACCGGTTGAGTCTCGGTGTCCAGTCCTTCCAGCCCGAGATTCTCGGGGTCATCGGGTCGCCGCACGCGGCCGAGGACAGTGCCCGGGTCATCCGGGCGTTCCAGGCCAGGGGCTTCCGCAACATCCAGCTCGACCTCATGTACAACATGCCGGGGCACACGCTCGACATCTGGAAGCGTGACCTGGAGACGCTGGCGACGCTCGACGTGCCGCACTTCACGATCTACCTCTACCGGATTCACCGGGACACCATCCAGGACAAGCTCATCAGCCGGGGCCGGCTCAGCGCGCCGAAGGACCCGGAGGGCCCGATGGTGAAGGCGATGTATCGCGAGGCCGTCGAGATAGCCGAGCAGATGGGTTACACCATGTACATGGTCGACCATTTCTGCAAGCCCGGCTACGAGAACATGTACAACCACTGGAACTGGAAGGTGTACATCGACACCCTGGCTGTCGGCCCCGGGTCCTACAGCTACTTCGACGGCTACCGCCTGGGCACCGAGACCGATGTCGAGAAGTACATCGACGCCGTGGAAGGCGGTGACTTCCTGATCAGCACCATCACCGACGAACTCTCGCCCCGGGTCGAGCGGGAGCGGTACGTCGTCTTCGCGCTGCTCTACTACGAGATCGAGTACTCGTTCTACCGGGACAAGTTCGGGACGTCTTTCCTGGAGGACTTCGCCGACGAACTCGCGCGGCTCGAACGCAAGGGACTCGTCGAGCTGACCGACGACCGGATGCGCCTGACCCAGCTCGGGCTGATCTGGCACACCAACGTCATTCTCGAGTTCTTCAACCCGTCGTTCTGGAACGACTCGGACTCCCTGAACGAGCCGAACTGGTCCCTGAACGGCGTCATGGTCGAGGTCGGCGCGCACAGCCGGGAGTACTGGCTGGGCGACCGGGGCGTGACCTTCTTCCCGGCCGCGCCCGACGCGGACCCGACCCTCGCGACGGCGTAGGAGGCCGACGATGACCGACGTACGGGAACCCGAAGCGCCGGCGTCCGGCGCAGTGAAGGCCGGAACCCAGGACTTCCTCGCGTCCGCGACGGTGACGGTCGGCGCGAACATGCATGACATCTGGGCGGTGTGGGTCGATGTCAACGCCTGGAAAAGCTGGGACACCGGCATCGAGAGCACGAAGCTGCACGGCAACTTCAAGGCCGGCAACACCTTCACCCTCACCCCGGCCGGGGGCCAGCCGATGGAGGTCACCATCACCTCCGTCACCCAGGGGGAGGAGTTCTCCGACGAGACCGTCCTGCCGTTCGGCACGATCCGGACGAGTCATCGCATGGAGCCACTCGGCGGGCTGGTACGGCTCACCCATGAGGTCCGCGCGGAGATCGTCGAGGACGCGGTGGAGATGTTCGGTGCGAAGATCTGGCCGCACCTGCAGAGCGGCCTGTCCACCGCGCTCAACGAGCTCGCCGAGATCGTGGCGAACTGAGGCCGTCCGCGGTGTCTCCCGACAAGCTCGTGTCCCTGCTGGACCGGGGCACCCGCCCCGGCGTGTTCGGCGCCTGCGTCCAACACGCCGGGGCCACCCACACGGCACGTCAGGTGCGCGCGGCGGTCACCCGACGCGCGCGCCGGCTGCTGGACCACGGTGTCGCCGCCGGCGACCGGGTGCTGCTGGTCTGTGACCACGACCTGGATGCCGTGGTCACCCTGGCCGCGGCGAGCGCGCTGGGGCTGCGGGTGCTGATGCCCTACAACCTGGCGGCGGCCGCCGTGCCCGAGTGGCGGTCCATCGCGACCGCTGCCCGGCCGGACGCCGTCGTGCACCAGCGCCGTGACGGTGTCGGCCTCGCCGATCTGCGGGCGGTCTGTCCGCGCCTCGTCGGCCTGAGCGACCTAAGTGCCCTGAACAACCTGGGTGCCCTGAGCGATCTGGATGCCCCGAGCGGGCACGACGAGGACGACGAGACGCTGCCCATCGCGTGTCCCGATCCCGTCGACGGATTCCTGGTCCTGTTCACCAGCGGCACCACCGGCGCTCCGAAGGCCATCAGCCTGAGTGAGGACGTCGTCGCCCGCCGGGTGATGGCCGTGACGGAGCGGCTCGCGTTCGGCTCCGACGCGCGGGTGTTCATGTCCGGGCTGCTCAACAACACGACCGGCGTCATCTTCTCCTTCGGCGCGCTGGCGCACGGCGCGACGCTGATCATCCCGGACGGCCGGGACGTCTCCACCTGGCCCGCGCAGGTCGCCCGGTCACGTGCCAGCCACATCATGCTGCGGCCGGTGGCGATGGAGCGGTTCGTGGCGGCCGCGGTCGCCGGCGGCACGGACCTGTCCTGCCTGCGGGTCGTCGCCTACGGAGCGGCTCCGATGCCACATCGGCTGCTGGAGCTCGGCCGCCGGCTGATGCCGTGCGACTGGGTGCAGGGCTACGGCCTCAGCGAGACCTACGGCCCGTTCTGCTGGCTCGACGAGACCGCGCACCGGCAGCGACGATTCGAGGACACCTACTGCGTCGGACGGCCGGACGGCACCGTGGGGGTCCGCCTCGAGCCACTGCCGGGCCATCCCGATGGCGTGGGAGAGATCGTCGTGCGCGGCGACCTGATGATGGACGGCTACCTCGACATCACCACCGGTCGCCTCGACCCGCCGGGTCCCTGGCTGCGCACCGGCGACATGGGCGCCTTCGGCCCGGCCGGTGATCTGCTGCTCAAGGGCCGTATCGGAACCAGCGTGCTCAGCCAGGACGGCCACCGCATCTATCCGGAGGAGGTCGAGACCGTCCTTGCCGGCATGCCGGGTGTCGGTGAGGTCGTCGTCGTCGGACTGCGTGGCGGCGGCGAGAACGATCACACCCGGACGCCGGTCGCCTGCCTGTGGGGGCCTGTCACCCGCGACGGCCCGGCGGCGCTGCGCCGGGCGACGGCCGAGTTCCTGATTCCCCGGCTGAGCAGGGAGAAATGGCCTGATCTGCTCTACGCGAGCGCGGATCCGTTTCCCAAGAGCGGCAACGACAAGATCCTCCGTGCTGAGACCGAGCGGGCCATCGACCGGCAGGCGCTGTTCCCGCTCTGAAGCGCCGCGTTCTGCTTCGCCGCCTCCGGGGGCCCTGTGCTCCGGGAGCCCTGCGTGCCGGGGGCCCACGCTCCGACCGCTCACCGTCGACCAGACCGCTCACCGTCGACCAGACCAAGCCCGTCCTGAGGGAGACCAGCCGTGCGATATCACGCCAGCCACTCCATCGTCTGCGACACGCCTCCAGAACAGGTCTACGACGTGATCCGCCGCAGCCGGGACTGGCCGACGCTGCTTGAGCCGTGCCAGTCCGTCACCGTCCTGTCGGAAGAGCCCGACGGGGAGCACATCGAGATCTCCGCGCTCGTGGGCGGCGAACCGATGACCTGGCAGTCACACCGCCGGTTCCACACCGGCCTGTTCGGTGTGTCGGCCACCGTCGTCGTGCCCATGCCGCTGGTGAAGGCGATGACCACCACGTGGCGGGTGATAGGAGTCAACGCCACCCAGTGCGTGCTGCTGCTGGAGCATGACTACGACCTGTGCGACGACATCGGCGGTCAGGTCGAGGGCGTGACGACCCGTGATCAGGCCGAGCGGTTCATCGGGGCGGCGATCGACGCGAACTCCCACACCGAGCTGGGCAACCTCCGTGGCGCGGCGCATCGGGCGGCGGCCGGGGCGGCGCAGGCGGATGGGGGAGACGCGATCGGGCTGGACGGCTTCCTCCGTCATTCGGTGGTCCTGCGGGCGGATCCGGACACGGTGTACGGACTGATCCGCTCGACCGACTCCTGGCCCCGCCTGTTCGCCGCCTGCGTCGGCACCTCGGTGCTGGAGCATTCCGATGACCAGGAAACGGTCCGCGTCGAGGCGGAGCAGGACGGAAGGCCGGTCGCCTGGAACACCCGCCGCCGCYACGTCGACTCCGTGCGGCGGGTCGAGTACGACCTTCCGGTGCCGATGCCCTTCCTGGAGTCGATGCACGGGGTCTGGCGGGTCGTGCCGTTGGAGAACGGCCGCTGCCTGCTGACGGTGGACCGCCACTGGCGGCTGCTGGCCGACGTTCGCGGTATCCGTGACGGGATCAGCACCCGGTCCGAGGCCGCGGCGTTCGTCCGTGACTTCGTCGACGGGAACGCCGCCGCCGAGTTGCTCGCGATCCGGGCCTTCGTCGAGGAGAACACCGAAGCGCTGGTGTCGTTGACCAGCCGCTACCGCCTGCCGCACAGCCCTGACCGGGTTTTCGCGCTGCTGGCCGACATCGGTGGCTGGCCGACGATGCTGGATCATCTCGACTCCCTGGACGTGCTCTACGACGACGGCGTCCACCAGGAGTTCACGATGAAGGTACGAACCGCGCCGGGTACGGCAGGGTCGGCCGGTGAGCTGGAGAGCATCCGCAGCGTCCGGCACTGTGACGAGCGGACGCTGTCGATCACCTACTTCCAGCCACAGCCACCGCCGGCCATGCTCCGCCATGCGGGCCACTGGCAGGTCCGCGGCATCGCGGGCGGCAGCGAGGTGATCTCGCACCACACCGTGGTCCTCGATCGCGACGGCTCCGCGGAGGTGTCCGGAACGGATGAGCTCCGGCGGCGGAAGACCCTGGTCGCCGACCTGTTGGAACGCAACAGCCGGGCGACGGTGGACGCCTGCGGGCGGGCTCTGGACCGCTCCGCCGGCCAGCCGTGAGCAGGGCCGCCCCGTCCGGCGGGACGGGCGCGCCCGAAGCCACGGCGGCGAACGGCTCGGGTGCCACGGCCGTGGCGCCTGGTCTCGGCGGCTCGCCGGACGTCCGGCGCGCACGTCCGGCGCGGGTTCCCGCCGCCGTGCTGGAGGCGTGCGGGTACTTCCTTCCCCGCCTCATGTTTCTGCAGGCCCGGTACGCACCGCAGATCCACTGGGGTGATGTCGCGCTGGCACTCGACGGCTTCGGGCTCACCGAGATCGATCTGGGCTCGGCCGGGTTCTGGGACGAGTGGAGGGCCCGCTGGACCGCGCGGGCCGAGGTCTACGTGGCGGCGGCCGTGGCCTCGACCACTGCCGCCGGGCAGGCCCGCGCCTACCGGGGTGCAGCCGCCTGTTACCACTGGGCGGAGTTCATGGACTTCGGTGACCGGGCCCGCAAACTGGGCCTGCGCCGCCTGGTACGGACCTGCTTCGAACGCAGCCTGACCAGTCCCGATCCGGCGCAGGACGGCCTCGGCGGCCTCGGCGGCCTCGGCGACCTGGGCGGCGACCTGGGTGGCGGCGTGCGCCGAGAGGCCAGGGCCCTCCCGGCGGGGAGCGTCTGCGCGCAACCGGTGCCGTACTGGCTCTACCTTCCACCGCGACGGGCGCGCGATGCCGATCGGCCGTTGGCCTGTGTCGTCCTGTCCAACGGGCTCGACTCGATGACGGAGGTCGAGATCCTCTCGCTGGCGGAGGCGTACCTCGACCGGGGGATCGCGGCTGTGCTGTTCGAGGGCCCGGGCCAGGGCCTGGACGCCGGCCAGACGCCCCTGCGCGTCGATATGGAGAGCGTCGTCGCGGCGCTGCTGGACGCGCTGCGTGCGGACAGCCGCCTCGCGGCCGATCGGATGGCCTTTCTCGGCGTCAGCTTCGGTGGTTATCTCGCGTTGCGGGTGGCTCGGACGCTCGGGCCGTCACTGCGATGCGTGGTCAACTTCTCCGGCGGCCCGCGTATCGCCCCGTTTGCGACCCTGCCGCGCCGGCTGCGCGACGACTTCCGTTACACCTTCGGCGGCGGCGAGCCGCTCCACGACGACGACATGCAGCACCGCTTCGATGCACTTGCGTTTCCGTCAGATCCCGCACCACATACCCGGGTGCTCAGCGTCCACGGCGCGCTTGACGACATCTTCCCACTCGCCGACCTGGTGGAGCTCGACCGGGCATGGGGTACCAGACACGAGTTGGTGACACACGAAAGCGAAGCACACGTGTGCCTGAATATGATCAACCTGTGTGGAATCGAGATAGCGGACTGGGTGGCACACCACCTGCGGCCCGATCCGCGCTGAGTCGGATACCCCGTGACATGTTCCGTACCGGTGCCCTGCTCTGTCGGTGTGGTGCCCGTCCTGTACCGCTGCCCGGGAGGATCCGGTGAACGTGAGCCCACCGAGCCAGCCCCTGCCCGCGTCGCCGTCGGCACCTGCCGCCGCGGTCGGTACCAGGGTGTGGCACCGCTTCCGGATACCGGCGCGGCCGCCGTTCCGGTGGGACCATTCCCTCGATTTCGTCTGCGGCTTTCCAGCCACCCGAGGCGAGCAGGTCGCCGCCGGAGCGCACCTGGTGAAGGCCTGGCGTATCGACGGCTGTTTGCTCCTTACCAGGATCGGCCCGTCGCCGGCCGACGACGAGGGCCCAGACCCCGACTCTGGCGGGGGCCCGGGTGTGGGCAGTGACGGTCCCGGTGTCGAGGTGACCGTCGCCGCGCCGCATTCGCCATCCGAGCACGTTCTCGACGCGCTTACCGACCGGCTGCGTTTCTACCTCTCCCTGGATGACGACCTGACCGCCTTCGCGTCGGCCGCGTCGGCCGATCCTCCGTTCGCCCGGGTGGAACACCGTCTGCACGGTTATCACCAGGTCAAGTTCCCCTCGCCGTACGAGAACATCGTGTGGGCGATCCTTGCCCAGCGGACCCCCATCACCGCTGCCCGTGCCGTGAAGCTAAGGCTGATGCAGCACCTCAACCCGCCGTTGGCGGGCTTCGGGGCCGAGGTGACACCGTTCCCGAGTCCTGACCAGCTCGCCGAACTCCCGCTCGAGGTTCTCACCGGGATCCTGGGAAACAGCCGCAAGGCGGGGTACGTGTCCGGCTCGGTCCGGCGTCTCCTGGAGATCGAGGAGACGTTCCTGCGCACCGGCGACGTCGACGAGGTGGAGCGGTTCCTGCTGTCGCTGCCCGGAATCGGGCCTTGGTCAGCGACGTTCGTCATGATCAGAGGGCTGGGGCGGATGGAGCGCCTGCCCACGGACACCGAGCTGCTCAAGGCCGGCCGGCGGGTGTACGGCGCGGAGGTGTCCGCGTCGGATCTGGTTTCCCTGGCGGCGCCGTACGGCGCCCAGGCCGGCTACTGGGCGCACTACCTGAGGGCGGGCGGATGAGAGGGCTGGACGGGGCACCGGGCTCGGAGTGGGCTGAGTCGGAGTGGGCTGAGGCCGACATGCCTCCCCAGGCCGGCGCGGGCGAGATCGACCTGCAGGCACCGCCGGAGGGCGGGGTCCGGAAGTGGCTCGTGGCCGCGGCGACCGAAGCCGAGGTCGCGGCACTTCCGCGCGACCATCCGGCGCTGCTCGCGGTGCTGATCACGGGAGCGGGCAAGACCGCCGCCGCCGTCGCTGTCAGCGCGGCGCTGGCCCGGCTCGACGACCCGACGTCGATCGGCGTGATCAACGTCGGTACCGCGGGCGGGCTGGACGAAACCGGTGCCCGGCTGCGTTGGCCGAGCACGGCCTGGGCCTGGGATCTGGATGCCGCGAGCCTGAACGCGCTCGGCATTCCGGTGCGTGGCCAGCTCGCGCTGTCCGGTGGCGACGGATCGGTGATCGCCACCGGCGACCGTTTCGTCGCCGGTGGATCCCTGCGCACCGCCCTGCAGGCGCGGGCCGCGCTGGTGGACATGGAGTGCTACGCGGTCGCCGCGGCCTGCCATGCCTTCGGGACGCCGGTCCGTGCCGTCAAATGGGTCTCCGATGCCGCGGACGAGTCGGCGTCGGACGACTGGAGCGTCGCGGTGCCGCGCGGGGCCGCCGTTCTCGCCGAGGCCACCGTCGACTTCCTCGATCGTTTCCGCCCACACCCGGCCTGACTGGTCGGGATCGCCGGCATTCCCGCCGGTGACGGATATCCGACAGGAATGGGCTGCGTTGTGTTGTTCCGGTGGCGAGCCGGCCGGCCGCAGGCACCGCCAAACCAGTGGCAGGAGTCCGACAGACGGAGATTTTCCGCCATCCGGCTATTCGGTCCGATGGTCGCGGTTCAAGCCCGGGCCACCCCGTTGACCAGAGCATTCTTCGGAACGGTGCCCGGAGCAACGGCCAACACTCCGCGGTCCGCGGGACGATACATCTACCGCAGCCAAAGGCCGTCGCCCGCCGTTTGCGGCCACAACAACCTTCAAGATCCAGAATGCTGTGATCCAGGTCATGTTTGTCGAAAATTCAGCGCTGGCGCAAGGCTTACTCTGGCAATGCGGAGGGGTTAGGATCAACTTCGAGAGGGGGTGGGATCCTGAACCACGGGGCTGGGTATTATGGTCGGTTGGAGATCTCGGGGGAGGACCTTCTACATCGCTGTAGATGGTCGCCTGTCAGTATTCACGCGTCGCAGAGGATCGGTGCGGAGCGGTTTCCCGTTCTCGTTCGGCGCCAGCGCCAGACGACCTCGCCGGGTGCGACGCGCTCCACGCCCGGGCCATTACCTTCTCCGTCGGTCGGGGGTATTCCGCTGATTCCCCATGTCAGTTTCAGTCAGTCCCATATCTAGCGACACGAAGCCCGCGGCTCCGCCCGCACGCGTCGTGTCCGATTCGGACGGGGGCGATATGAAATTCAAGGTACTCGGCCGTGTCGAGATCGCGAACGGCACTGCCTCGACGGCGCTCGCCAGATCGAAGATCGGCCATATGCTCTCGTTGCTCCTGGCCATGAACAACGAGACCGTCAGCGTGGACATGCTGATCGACGAGCTGTGGGGGGAGCAGGTTCCCCGCAGCGCGCAGGCCACGCTGCAGACCTACGTCTATATGGCACGGAAGATGTTCACCGAGAGTCTGCGGGTCCCGAACGCCCAACGCCTGCTGGTTACCCAGCCACCCGGTTACATGCTCGCCGCCGACCAGGACGCTATCGACTCGGTCGTCTTCGAGCGCCTGGTCCGGGAAGGCAGCGAGAGCCTGGAGCGGGGTGACCCGGAATCGACCGTCGTCACGCTCACCGACGCGCTGAAGATGTCCCGCGGGTGCCCGTTCGCGGGCATGCCGACCGGGACGGCCCTCAAGGCGCACGTCACCTATCTTCAGGAACTCCGCCTGACCGCTCTCGGTCTTCGCATCGATGCCCGAGAACAGCTCGGGCGGCACCGGGACATCATTCCCGAGCTACGTTCCCTGGTGGCCGAGCACCCGCTCAACGAGGGATTCCACGCCCAGCTGATCAAGTCGCTGCTGCGCTGCGGTCGGCGGGCGGAGGCGCTGCAGGCCTACCAGCGCCTCTGGCAGATCCTGGACGCCGAGCTCGGACTCCAGCCGACGCCCGAGGTCCAACGGCTGCACCACGAGGTCCTCGGGTAGGTCGGGGCAGGCCGGCCCGGCCCGCCGGGGCCGGGCCCCGGCCCTGGTGCGGTGCGGCCCTGGTGCGGTGCGGCCCTGGTGCGGTGCGGCCCTGGTGCGGTGCGGCCCTGGTGCGGTGCGGCCCTGGTGCGGTGCGGCCCTGGCGGGCGACGTTCGGCGAACGCGCAGTGTTCTTTTCGGATCGTTCGGGCAGGCCGGGCACGCCGGCCGCAGCGATCACGCTGTCAGCGGCGCGCCCGATCCGCCCTCGGCGGTGCTCAGGCCAGGCAGGTCGGCAGACGTCCCCGGTTGTACGCCACCATCTCGGCGAAGACCGGCCCGACGTCCAGCGGCGGGGCGTCCGGTCCTCCGACCACCTCGGCGTACCCGCGGTGCAGGTTCCCGACCACCCGCTCCGGGTCGAGCAGGTGACCGAACTCGCCCGGCCCTGCCGCGCGGGCGGCACGGCTGATCGACCAGCCGGCCGCGACCCCGTCGGCGGCGATCTGTTGAATCCAGCGCAGGTATGCCACGTTCTCCGCGAAAACCTCCGGCCCGGCGACCGCTCCGTGCCCGCAGACGACAGTGGCCGGTTCGAGGGCACGCAGGCGTTCGATCGCCGTGAGCGATCCCGCTACCGAACCCATCAGCGTGAACGGCGTGCAGCCCGACAGGACGACGTCGCCGGTGAACAGGACCCGCTGTTCGGGCAGCCAGGCCACGATGTCGTTGCTGGTGTGCGCAGGCCCGACGTGGATCAGTTCGACGCGGTGCCGACCGACCGTCAGCGCGACCCGGTCGGCGAAGGTGAGCGTGGGGGCCGGCACCTGAAGGTCGCCCCAGTCGACGTCCGGCCACAGGCCGGTCAGGGCGAGACCTGTGCTGGCCAGTTCCTCGGCGGCCCGCTCGTGCGCGATGATCTCGGCCGCTGGTCCGAACACCTGGTTGCCGAACGTGTGATCGCCGTGGTGATGGGTGTTGACCACCGTTCGGCGCGGCCCCGCGCCGAACCCGTCGACGGTCTCCCGCAGCTGCCGGGCACGGTTCAGGGTGGCGAGCGTGTCGATGACGACGACCCCGTCGGGGCCGACGACCAGGCCGGCGTTGCTCACACACCACCCACCGGGCAGCTGGGTGTAGGCGTAGACGTCCTCGGCGACCTCGACCAGCTCTGATCTGGTCGAGGTCGCCGCTGTTGTCACGGCCGCGCCGCCACGGGGGCGGGGAGGTCGCCGGCCCCGGGTGCCCCGTTCACGAGGTCGAGCAGGTCACGTGGGGTCTGCATCTCGAAGATGTCGGCGTCGGGAATGCGCACACCGTACTCCTGGGAGATGCGTGCGGCCGCTTCCATCAGGGCCAGGGAGTCATACCCGAGTTCGGTGAACTCGGTGTCCGCCAGGTCGGTCGAGGCCACCTCGGCGATCGGTTCTCCGGCGACCGCCACCAGCAGGTGGCACAGCTCGTCAAGGGTCATGGCAGCCATGAACGTTCGTCCTCTCGTTGTCAGGGTGTTTCGCTGCCCGGTCGCGGGCTTCGACGGACGACGACGGCCGAGTTGAACCCCCACCGCCCGCGCCCCAGCACCAGTGCATGGGCCAGGTCGGCCGGTCTCGGAGCGTCGCGCACGAGATCGATCCGGTAGCTGTCGGGCACCCTGTCGGTGGCAGCGGTCGGAGGGATCAACCCGTCACGCATGGCCATCAGCGCGACGGCCACGTCGACCGGTCCGCCGCCCGAGTACAGCCGGCCCGTGACCGCCTTCGGCACGGTGACCGGGACGCCGCACGCCCCGAACAGCTCGGTGATCGTCTCGGCCTCGCTGCGGTCCAGCTCGGCGACGCCGGCGCCGTCGGCGAAGACCACGTCGACATCGGCCGGGCCGATACCCGCGTCCTCGAGCGCCAGCAGGGCCGCGCGGCCGAGCGCGGGCCGCCCACCCGACCAGGGCGGCGGGTCGAAGGTCGACCCGTAGCCGGCGATCTCGCCGTAGAGATTCTGGGCACCACGGGACGCAGCCGTGCCGGCGTCCTCCAGGACCAGAATCGCCCCGCCCTCGCCTGGGACATATCCGCGTGCGTCCGTGTCGAAAGGCAGATAGGCCCGATCCGGATCGGTGGCGGTACTCACCTGACCACCTGAAAGCTGGGCGGCCCATCCCCACGGATCGAGGGCCGAGTCGGCCCCGCCGGTGAGCATCATCGGCGTCCCGCGCCTGACGGCCCGGCAGGTATGGCCGATCGCGTCCAGCCCACCGGCCTGCTCGGCCACCAGCGCGCCGCTCGGGCCACGCAGCGTGTTGCGGATGGAGATCTGACCGGTGCTCACCGCGTAGAACCAGGCGAAGGACTCGTAGACGCTGACCGCGGCCGGGCCGGTCGTCCACAGCTTGCGGAACTCACGGTGCGTGAACTCGAACCCGCCGCAGGCGTTGGACGTGATCACACCGGTCTCGTAGTCGGTGTAGGTGCCCGGTTCGACCTTGGCGTCCCGCAGCGCCCAGTCCGCCGCGATCAGCACGAACCGGGTGGATATATCGGTCTGGACCAGCAGGCGGCTCGGCAGCAGCTCCGCCGGGTCCAACCCGGTGATCTGGCCCGCGAGCCGAGCCGGAAACCCGGATGTGTCGAACCGGGTCAGCTCGGATATGCCAGAACGGCGATCACAGACGCCCTCCCAGAACGGTTCGAGGCCGAGCCCGCCGGGCGCCAGTACCCCGATCCCGGTGACGACGACGGCGCTCATGCCGGGGCGCCCGTCGTACGACGCAGCACCATGGCGCTCTGGAAACCACCGAACCCGCTGCCCACCGTGAGTACGGCGTCCAGGCGCGCGTCGCGCGCGGTGATCGGAACATAGTCGAGGTCACATTCGGGATCACGTTCGTACAGGTTCGCGGTCGGTGGGATCACGCACCGGTCGATCGCCAGCGCGCAGGCGGCGATCTCGATCGAGCCGATCGCGCCGAGCGAGTGACCGACCATGGACTTGATCGAACTGACCGGGACCCGGTACGCGTCGTCTCCCAGGGCACGCTTGTAGGCCGCGGTCTCATGCCGGTCGTTCTGCCTCGTTCCGGAGCCGTGCGCGTTGATGTAGTCGATGTGCCCGGGGCCCACCCGAGCGTCGTCCATCGCCACCCGGATCGCCTCCGCCATCTCACGGCCGTCGGCCTTCAGACCGGTCATGTGATAGGCGTTGCAGCGCGAGGCGTATCCGGCCACCTCCGCGTAGACGCGGGCTCCACGCGCCCGGGCGTGCTCGTAGGATTCCAGCACCAGCACCGCGGCGCCCTCGGCGAGCACGAAGCCGTCCCTCGACCGGTCGAAAGGCCGCGACGCATGCTCGGGATCGTCGTTCCGTGGAGTGGTCGCCTTGATCGCGTCGAAGCAGGCGACGACGATCGGGGTGATCGGGGTGTCCGCCGCACCGGCCAGCGCCACGTCGGCCCGGCCCTCGCGAATCAGCTGACAGGCATGTCCCACGGCGTCGATGCCCGATGTGCAGCCGTTGGAGACCATCGCCACCGGCCCCTGCGCGCCGACGGTCCAGGCGACCTCCGCCGGCATCCGGCTCGGTATCAGGTAGTCGAACATGTGGGGCGACACCGCGTCGTTGTCCACCACCCAGTCGCGGCCGCCGTGAGAGACGGCGAGGTACTGCCGTTCCAGGCTGGTGGCGGCGGCGACGGCGCTGCCGATGCTGACGGCGATGGCGGCCGGATCCACGCGGTCGACGTCCAGACCGCTGTCGCTCACCGCCTCACGCGCGCACACCACGGCGAACTGCGCGGCCCGGTCCATGCGCTCCGTCTCCTGCGCCGTCAGCCCGTCCACCGCCGGATCGAACGACGCCTCGGCGGCGACCTGGGAGCGGAAGGGCGACGCGTCGAACATGGAGATCGTCCGGGTGGCCGTGCGCCCGGAGGCCAGCATTTCCCAGAATGCCTCGCGGTCACCGCCGCCCGGCGTCCGCACGCCAATTCCCGAGATAACGACCCGGCGGTTCACGTGCCCGCTCCACGGTCGCAGAAACCAGACCAGGGAACCATCGTCAACCTTTCCTTCAGGCCCGGCCGTCCAGGGTGCGAGCTGCCTCCCCGAAACTTCTCCGTCCGGTGCCACACGGTAGGTTGACGACTGGTTCTCGAACATCACTGAGCGCCCGGTCGCGCACGAATCAGACGATCTCCGCCGGATCTTTGAGTGGAGATTGAGTACGGCCCCAGGCAGCCCTGATAGGACGTCCTGAACACCTTTTCCCCGTACGTCCAGGTATCTCGCGTCGGATGGAGGCAGCATGTCGTCGACACCGGTCGACCTCACGGGCGACGAGGCGGCGCCGGGGAGCGCCGTCGGACCACCCCCGATATCGGAAGCGGACGCGGACGCCACACCTCCCGATCGCCAGGAGGCAGGTGCCGACGACCAGGTGGTGGGGCGACACGTATGGCTCGTCTCCGGCGTCGTCGTCGTCGGCGCGTTCATGACACAGCTCGACGGCGCCCTGGTGAACGTCGGACTGGCGACGGTGGCCCAGGACCTCGGCGCGAGCCTTTCGACCGCCCAGTGGATTGTCAGCGGGTATCTCCTGGCCCTGGTGATCGGCCTTCCGCTGTGCGGATGGGCCAGCCGGAGAATCGGGGCGGGGTCACTGTGGCTGTGGGTGCTCACCGGTTTCACCGTGACCTCGGCGCTTTGCGCGGCAGCACCGGACATCGGCTCCCTCGTCGCCGCGCGTGCGGCACAGGGGTTCGCCGGTGGTCTGCTCCTTCCCGCCGGTCAGACAATCATCGCCCAGGTCAGCGGCAAGAAGCTGATGGGCCGAGTGATGAGTACCGTCGGAATGGCGCTCGTGCTCGGTCCCGCGCTCGGACCGACAGTCGGCGGCCTGCTCATCGCGCATGCGTCCTGGCGGTGGCTGTTCCTGGTGAACATTCCGGTCGGCGTCGTGGGCCTGTGGCTCGGCCGCAGGCTCATCCCGCGCGGTGACCGGGCGCCGGGCTCGAACTTCGACCTCACCGGCTTCGCCCTGATCGGTATCGCCCTGCCCGCCCTCACCTTCGCGGTCAGCTGGTCCAGCGACCACCACGGACGGTCGCTGCCGCTGATCGCCATCCCCCTGCTGGTCGGAGTTGTGGCGCTCGGAGCGTTCGTCCGGCGTGGCCGGCGCGTCCAGACGCCGCTGCTGAACACCCGCCTGCTCACCGGGCGGGTGTTCGCCGCGGCCGCGGCGTCCAGCTTCCTCGCCGGAGTGATCCAGTTCGGCGCGCTGGTGATCTGGGCGCTCTACTTCCAGCTCGCGCGCGGGTATGACGTCGTCGAGACGGGCCTCGCGATGATCGGTTTCGCGGCAGGCGCCGCGGTGTTGCCGGTGGCCGGCCGGCTGACCGACCGGTTCGGCGGTGGCCCGGTGTCCCTCGCCGGCGGGTTGCTGACCACCGTGGCGTTCGTTCCGGTGGCGCTGCTCCCGGACGGCATCGACCTGATCGTCATCGAGGGCTGTCTGTTCGTACTGGGTGTCGGCAACGCACTGTCCGTCGTTCCGTCCTCCACCGCGGCGTACGTCGCGGTGGAACCGGCGCAGCTCCCGGATGCCGTCACGATGATCAACGTCTTTCTCCGGCTTGGTGGCGCGGTTGGTGCGGCCCTGCTGGTCACGGTGCTCAGCTGGGCCGCGGGCGCCGACGTCACGGCGGCAGGCAGCACGGGGAGCGCGACCTTCCACGCGCCGTTCTGGTGCCTGTGCGCGCTGTCGGGGCTGTTCGTCGCCTCGGCGAGCTGGCTGGTGGCATCCGCGGGGCGACCGGGCCGGCGGTGATCGGACGTTGATCAGACGGAGGTGATCCGGCGGACCGCCGCCGGCTTCGTTGTCCTCGGCACCGGGTCACCCGAGGGGGCGGAGCCGGCGGCGTCCTCGCGCGCACCAGCCGCCAGCCGCGAGCCGGGCGGTCGAAGTCCTGGGGCGAACACGATGAGCCCGAAATGTTCCCGTCGAGGCAGGCGTGACGGGCGTTACGGGCAACCGCGAAGAATCAGGCGGTTGCCCCGCCGTCGACGCTGATCACCTGGCCGGTGATCCATCTGGCGGCGTCACTCACCAGGAACGACACGACATCGGCGACGTCCTGAGGCTGGCCCGGGCGCCCGAGCGGCGACGGATGGGCCGGCGCTGCCCCGCCGCCGGCTGCCCCGCCGCCGGCCGGCACGGGGCCCGACGTCGGCAGGCCAGCCGACGTCGGGCCAGCCGGGTCCGCCGGACCGATGCGCAGCGAGTTGACGGTGATGCCGCGGGTGCCGAACTCCTTCGCGGCGACCTTCCCCAATGTCTCCCTTGCGGCCATACTCGCCGCGAAGGCCGCCGAACCCACTGTCGGAGCCGCCACCACGGTGGAGGTGAGGATGACGATTCTTCCCCACTCGGCGAGGCGGCTACTTGCCTCTCTCAGCAGGTGCACCGCGCCCCGTACGTTCGCGGCCAGGGTCTGGTCGAGGACGTCGGTCTCCAGCTCGGCCACCAGACGTGCCGTGCCGCCGGTGGGATTGCTGACGAGAAGGTCGACCCGCCCGTAGTCGGCGAGCACCTCGTCGAACAGGTCAGCGACCTGGTCGGCCCTCGTCAGGTCGACCTGGCGCGTGCTCGCCGAGCAGCCGGCGGCCGTCAGCTCCGCCACGAGATCGCGGGCCGCCGCCGCGGCGGGGGCGTGGTGGGCGACGACCACATGATGACCATCGGCGGCGAGCCGCTGGCAGATGGCCGCGCCAACACCGTGTGTGCCTCCGGTGACGACGGCCACGTTCCCGGTGAGCTCCACGCCCCACGACACCTTCCGTCAGGTCGGACTACCCGGCTTCGCGGTCGGTGCCGGCAGGCTGGATGTCGCCGGCGCGGCCCGCGGCATCCGACGTGGCTTCGACACCGAACTGGGCCAGCCGGCGCAGCTCCTCCATGAGCGGACCGGGGGCGTCGCCGAAGAAGGCCTCGTCGGCGTCCTCGACGACCTTGAACGCACGCAGCGCCAGGGCGGCTCCCGCATCGGTCACCACGATGACCTTCGCCCGGGTGTCCCGGGTGTCGGGACGCCGTTCGACGAGCCCGCGGCTTTCGAGGCGGCGAAGCACCTCGGAGGTCATCTTCACGTCCGTGGCGGCCTGCGCGGCGATCGTGACCTGGTTGGGCTGCTGGCCCTGCCGGTTGAGCCACCAGGCGCACGCCAGCAGCACGAACTGAACGTGGGTGAGCCCCAGCGGCCCGAGTGCGTCGGCCACGGAGCGCTGCCAGCGCAGAGTGGTCCGCCAGAGGAGAAAACCCGGGCTGTCGGCGGGGCCGCCAGCGAACCGGGTCACGGTGTGGGTGTGCCCTGGGGGACGCTCCCGGATGACGCGGCGGTGAAGAGGTCGGCCATGGCCTCCGGGAAGTCCTCGCTGATCTGCGGGCCCAGCTCCGGCCCGACGTCGTCGGATCCCGGGCCGCTGATCTCCAGGTGGTGCGTGACCTTCGTCCGGCCCGGCTCCAGCGGGATGAGCACGTGCCGGAACAACAGGGTCAGCTCGCCGAACTGGGTCTGGTCGGCATAGACCTTCGGCTCGTCAAGCTCGACGATCTTCGACCGGAACGTGTCCTGGCCGGCAGGGGTCACCGAGAGCTCCGTGCCGACGACGAACGGGCCGTGGAGCTCGAAGGTGTCACTGCGCTCGCTCAGTTTCACGCCCGAATGCAGGTCACGCAGCGCGGCCCAGACCGCCTCGGGGGCGGCATCCGCAACGGCGCTGTACTCGGTGGTCCACATGGCTGTCCCCTCGTCGATTGACTACGCACAGATTATCTGTGCGTAGATGGTCGAGACAAGGATTATGTCGTTCTGTCGAGGCTGAGCGTGTCGGCACCGGCTACTACGACGCCTCCGGCGCTGCCACGGGCGGCTGCCGTCGCGATCTGCTGGCGCTCGCGCTGCGGCGCACCCCCGGCGAGACCGCACGGATTCGCCTTCCCGAGGTCGCGGCGCCCGGCGAGGCGGTGGGCCGCGGCGACCCCGGCGCCGGGCTCGGGCAGCTGCTGCTGGGCCCCGGCTGCGGCGACAATGCGGGCGCCGCCCTGGGCCTGGGCCTGCGGCTCGGTGAATGCCTGCTCTCGCTCGGCACCTCAGGTGTGGTCGCGGCGGTGTCGCGGGTCGGTACCCGGGACGGTGGCCGGCCAGGTTTCCAACGGTCGTCGCGAATCCCGACGTCTACGAGGCCATCCACCGCGGCCTGGTCGTCCCACTCGACCCGGACAACCTGCGCACCCGCCGCGCCTATCGTCACCGTCGAGGCCGCGGCCGGACCCGCGGCGGAGCCCTCAGGCAGCTGACCAACCTTCGCTCGATCCACGACCGGCCCGCCATCGTCGAATCCCGCGTGCTTATCGACGTGCCACCGCCACCCGGTTGCGGCCGCGGTGCTTGGCCTTGTAGAGCGCGGCGTCGGCGACCTCGAAGAACGCATTGAGATCGCCGTCCACGGGGGGAACGGCCGCCGCGACGCCGATGCTCACGGTGACGATTCCCCTGTCGACCAGCGGGTGCGGTTCGGCCAGCTCCTCGACCGCCGAACGGCTCCGATGAGCGAGCCGGGCGGCCGCTCCCAGGCCTGTCCTTGGCATGACTATGGCGAACTCCTCGCCGCCGTAGCGAGCGACCAGATGAGTGTCACGGATGTTCTTGGCGAGGCATGCGGCGACCTTTTTGAGACACTGGTCGCCCGCGCTGTGGCCAAAATGGTCGTTGTAAAGCTTGAAATAGTCGATGTCGACTATCGTGAGCGCGATAGGCGTAGAATGGCGTCCCGCGCGGTTCCATTCCACATCGAGGACCTCGCTGAGACGCCGGCGGTTGGCCAGCCCGGTCAGCGGATCAGTCGTCGACAGCTGTAGCAGCCGGCGGTTCACGACGGAGAGCTGCTGGGTTCGTTCGGCGACCTTGCGTTCCAGCGACGCATAGACCTGGGCGTTGTCGAGTGAGACAGCCAGCTGTCCGGCGACCAGCATGATTCCTTCCAGGCGTTCAATAGTAAACGCGCTACGGATCATTCGGTTCTCGAGGAGAAGCATCGCGCCCTGCGTGCCGCGTATTGTGATGGGCAGGGCAAGCAGGGAGCAACGGTCGAGGTCGGCGAAGTACAGATCGCGGCGAAACCGCTCGTCGTGGGTCGCGTCGTCGATAGCAAGGGGTTGGTGGGTGCGATCGACATACCAGATGACCGAAGCCGGCAGCATGCGCCGCCGACCGGCTTCGTCGAGAGAGATGGTGTCGCCGTCGCCTACCGGCACGGACCAGCCAGCTTCATTTTGCTCATGTAGCAACAGGTGTACGCTGGTGGCGCCGGTCATTTCCGACAGGATTCCCGCGACCCTTGCTCGTAGACCGTCGATGGTGGTCTCGGAGCCGAGCGCCTGGGACGCGGCCGCGATACCGAACAGGTCAATGGTCCGGGTCGTGGCGGCGGGCTTGCACCCGGCGGGCTCCGCCAGTCGGCGCGCATCTGGCTCCATGGCCGTGAACTCGATGCCCTGCACCGGGTGAACCCAGTCGAGCTGGCTGACCTTCGCCGTCGCGCCCCAGGCCAGATACTGACGGCGGGCAGCCGCGAGCGGAGCGTTTCCAGCCTCCAGCATGCCGTGGGAGAGGTAGAACCGGGCGGTGCGTTCGAGGATCAGCGCTCGGTGCCATGGACGATCCCGCGTGGACGCCTCGCGCTGCGCGACGTCGAACATGTACGCCGCCTTGTGGAAATCACCGACAGCCCAGGCCTGTTCCGCCTCCACCAGACGCAGCAGATGGAGGAAGTTGACCGGCGCGTCGGCCGCACGCGCGGACAACCATGCGACCAACTCGTCCAGCTCAGCCAGTGAGGCTTCACGCTGACTCGTTTCGGTGGCTCGTGCCTGCGCCGCGAGCGACATGGCCCGCAGCAGTCGTGCCGTCGTCGTCACATACATCGGCTCGATCACCGGCAGTAGCCGCATCGACGCCGCGGTGTGCCGGGCCAGCCTGGCCGGATGATCGAAGATCGCCGCGGCGAGGGCCAAGGCGATGTGCAGATGGGCGCGGGCGATCGGATTGGCCGCGAGTCTGCTCAGGGCGGACACCTCGTCGGCTTCCGATTCGACGGTCTCGCCACGCAGAATCCTGATCAGCTGGCGGCACGGCTGGACGTTCTCCACAAGATGCGCATTACCGGTGCCTGCCCCGGCCGCGAGCGCTGCGTCGACCTCGGGGGCAAGGGCGTCAAGAGTTGGTGCACAGTCCAGCAGATTGTGCACCAACATGTAGCGTGTATACGACGCATTCTGCAGGTCACCACTGCGGACAAGCACCTCCAGCGCCCGACGGGCCCCCGAAATATTCTCCTCGAGGGAATCGAACCAGTGCCCGACACCAGCCGCGTAAAGGTATTGAGCACGACCGATCTCAAGATCATAACCGAGTGACCTGCTCACCGAGAGGAGCCGCTGCACCACACGGTACCCGGTGCGATAGTCGCCGCGGCTGCCGATAGTCCACGAGGCGCCGGCGGCCGGGCCGAGAAAGGTGGCATGCGGGCCGTTCTGCACCCACATCTCCAGTACCTTCACGGTCAGCCAGCCCAGCATCGGCTGATCGCAGAAGTAGGCCGCGGGCAGGAGCCGGTCGATGATCCTGCAGGCGTCGAGTCGGGATTGGTCGATGCCGCCCGCCAACCGAAGATCATCCGACTCGTCGGTCCGATCGATCCACTGGCGGACCTCCTTCAGCCCACGGTCGATGTCCGAGTCCAGATGATCCCGGTCCGGGAAGGCGAAACCCAGGTGCCTCAGCTGGTCGAGGCCAAGCCGCATCGCCTCCCGAGCCAGGCCCCGGTTGGTCAGGCTGACAACCTGCGCCTCGACAGCCGCGGTCCGTTGAGTCGGGTGCGTACAAAGCCGACAGACGCTTTCGTAGGCCTCATCGGCCTCTTCCAGCAGGCCAAGCCGGTGAAGGGCGGCGTGCCGCTCGGTGCCGACCGCGATCAGCTGGTCGGTGTCAGCCGGATCGATGAGCGGCATCGCCGCGGTCAGGAACCGCTCTTCCAGCGGGTAGTTGCTGAGTATCCGGGCCTGGCCGGCGGCCCGCCGGAAGAGCGCCGCCATGAGCTGCCGTTCCTGCGTGGCGTGAACCGCGTCGGCAACCAGTAGATACTGCTCCGCGGCGACAGCGAAGTACTCGTCCCGTTCGGACAGACACCGGGCCAGGCGCAGCCGAACAGCGCGCCGTTCGGTCGCTGTGATTTTGTCCAGGAGAGACTTCTGCGTCCGGTCGTGGTGGAATCGGATCGTCGACCGGTCGTCGTGCTCCCGCACAAGCAAGGCGGCCGCGTAGGCGGGCGCCAGCCGTCGCTCGACCTCCGGTGCCGCGAGCCCGGTCGCCGTGGCCAGGAGATCCAGCTCCGCTCGCCCCGCCAGGCAGGCCATCGCCATCAGCACTTCTCGCGTGTCCGAAGGCAACGATGCCACCCGCGCGGCCAGCAGCTTCTTGATGTCCAGGCCGGCCAGCCGGCAACGCAGTGCGGCCCGATCCACGTGCCAACGGCTCTCACCGGGAGCGATCAGACCCTCGTGACGTAGCGCGTTGAACAGTTCCACGGTGTCGTACGGACTGCCCTCGGTGATGGACTCGATCATCCGTGCCAACTCGCCGGCCGACTGAGGGGCGATGTGCAGGATGTCAGCGACCAGGCTGGTCTGCCCCGCGGGCACGAGGTTACCCAACCGCTGGTGGTGAGGTCCGGTCGGCTGGCGACTCCAGCGGTCGAGCATCGGCGTCAGTGGGTGAGCGATATCCACATCGCTGTCCCGGTAGGCGCCGACCAGGAGCAATCCCTCGGTCTGCTCCTCACTGCCGAGGATCAGATCGATGAAACCCAGCGGTGTCCGTCCAGCCCACTGCAGGTCGTCGACGACGAATACCAGCGGCCTTCGCCAGGACGTAATGGTGCGAAGTAGTGCGACTGAAGCGTGCTGTAGTCGTACCCGGGCCGTCATCGGGTCGCCCGGCTCGGGAGCGACCTTCAACAGCGCGGCGAGCTCCGGAAGGGCGGCGGCGACGAGTTCGGCGTTGGGCCCCAACGCATCCAGAAGCTGGTCCCTGACCTTGGCCAGCCGGCCTTCTGGCTCGGCCAGCAACAACCGACCCAGCGCACGGAACGCCTGCCGGACCCCGTCATACTCCTCGTCTCGGCGAAACTGGTCGAACTTGCCGGCGACGAACCAGCCGTTGCGACCGGCCACCATCGGCCGGAGCTCGTTGACCAGGGATGTCTTGCCCACTCCCGCCGCGCCGCTGACGAGGAGGCCGCGGCAGCGGCCCGCCATCGCCTCCGCGAACGCCGCGCCCAGGTCCCGGATCTCCTCGTCCCGCCCGGCCAGCCGGGACGGTGCAAGGGGTCGCAGCGGCGAGTCGTGTGCGCCGGGATCACTCACCCGCGCGCCGCGGCGGAGCAGGACGAGATCACGCACCAGTCCATCAGCGGTCTGGTAGCGATCGTCCGGCTCCTTCTTCAACAAATGCATGATGATCGACGAGAGCTCTGCCGGCAGTAGCGGGTTCACCGCGGCGGGTGGCACCGGAATCCTCATCAGGTGGTCCTGGATGATCCGTGCCGGGTCGCTCGAACCGAACGGCGGTGCGCCGGTTGCCAGCTCGTACAAGGTGGCCCCGAGCGCGTACAGGTCGGCCCGCTGGTCGACCAGGCGCGCGGTCCGGCCAGTCTGCTCCGGTGCCAGATACGGCACCGTTCCCACGATCTCCCTGTGATGGGGGAATCCCGGCCGTAGATCGGCGATGCTGGTGGCCAGCGCGAAATCGACCAGATACGGGATGTTTCGGTTCCCGCCCACCACGATGTTCGCGGGATTGATGTTCTGGTGCGCCACGCCCCGGCGGTGCATCCCCGCTACCGCCCGCGAAAGCGATTCAGCCAGCTCGACCAGTGCCACCGGAGCCAACGGCGTGGCGAGCTCGCACAGAGCGATACCTCCGACATCGGCCAGCAGGATCGATCCCGGGCAGGACGGACTGCCATCCGCCAGCTGTGCCACACCATCAACACCGGACAACCGCTTCAGAATCTCGGTCTCATGACGTAGCCGCCATTCCGCGCCAGGTCCCAGCGGTTCCTTCCGGATCAGGCTCCCGGTCGCGGACATAATGCGGGTAACCCGAGTCCGTTCTGTCTCATGCAGCACGTCCACCCGCACCGCGGTTGGCAGATGTCGACTCGGTTCCGTCCCCTCCGATCCATCCACACCCCCGCACCTCACGCTCTGTCTCGACCCACGTTCAGCTCATCTATCCAGTCTGCCGCTGGTCAGAACGACGGCAACACTGCTGTCTCATTGGACGATGTTTACGGTGGTTCCGGCGACCTGGTGATTAAATAGCGGGATTTCAGGGGGCGTTGATGTCCGAACGGGAGTGTCCGACGTTCATCGGACACTCCCGTTCGTGTCCGGGCAACTGCCACGCGCGGCGGCCTGCCCGTTGCGCCCCTCGTCCTTCCGGGTTATCGGGTCGGGATCGCCACGATCACGCTCGTGCCGGTGTGCTGCACCGTCGGCTGTACCTGCGGTCCGGGCGCGGACTGGCGCAAGCCGACGAAGTAGGTGACAACGCCCTCGAAGTCGCCACCCGACCGCACCTGGACAACATTGGTGGTCACGCGGATCGGGAACAGGTTGCGCGGAGCCGTAGCCCTGCCCTGCTCGTCATGGGCCGCCGCATTATGGAAGACCACCTTGACGAAGGACCGGCCCCGCACGGCGACGGGAAGGCCGGAGCCGTCCTGTATCAGGTCCGAGATCGGCACGTACCGGGCGGTGACCTCGGAGGGGGCTGCCGGCTGGAAGTGGAACCGGACGAGGTCCGCGCGGGCACTGGCCGCCTGTGCCGCGCTGATGCCCGTCAGGACCGGCGTGACCGGCGTGACGGGTGCGGCCGGAGACGCCGGTGTGACCGGAGTTACCGTTGGCCCTCCGGCTCGTGCCGGAACCGCCATGAACAGCAGGCCCAGGACCAGTGGGACTATCGCACCAGAAATCCCGTGCGCCTTCCTCATGATGCACCACCCATTCCTTTTTCCCGGAGCAGGGAGTCCGGCGTGCGGACGTGCTGATTGGATTCCGGGCCGCCCGGCTGATCCTGATCGCCGCGAGAAGGCCGCTGGCGACAAGGCCGGTCGGATCGGACGAAGTCGGCGTCAGCTCGCTGGTCGGAAGTCGGATGGATGGTGAGTGGTGATGGATGTCGACATGGGCTCACCCCCATTCGTTGTCGGCCAGACATGTGCGATCGTCGGGTGGCCGCCACCGTGCGCATCGCTCCGGATACCCCGGAGTCGAGCGTCCACAAACATGCCCTTCGAGGAGAGGCTCGTGGGATGGCGAAGGAACGGCGTGCTTCGACGCTCCAGTCTCGACGGTTACCGACCGGGCATCCGCAGCTCGATCCGAGCCAGCAGCATCTCGGTGTCCACCGGTTTGGCGACGAAGTCGGTCGCACCCGCGGCGAGACATTTCTCCCGGTCGCTTTGCATCGCTTTCGCGGTGACGGCGATGATCGGCAGATCCGCGAAGCGCGGCATCTCCCGGATGGCGCTCATGGTCGCGTAGCCATCCATCTCGGGCATCATCACGTCCATCAGGATCAGGTCGACGTCGGTGTTGCCGAGCAACATCTCGATGCCTTCCCGGCCGTTCGAGGCGTGCAGCACGGTGAGTCCGTAAACCTCGAGCACGCTCGAGATCGCGAACACGTTCCGGACGTCGTCGTCGACCACGAGGATCTTCCGCTCGCGCAGCTGGGGGCGGGCGGGCGGTTCGGTCACGCCGTCGCGCTCGACGGCCGCCGCGTCGTTGGCGAGCAGCGGCGGCAGGTCATCAGGCCGGTCGGCGGACAGGTGAAGAGTGATGCGCTCCCGCACCTCGTCCAGCGATGGAAGCAGCTCCAGGCGCAGGGTCCGGTACCGAGCCTGCGCCAGCCGCTCGTGCGCGTCGTGCATCTTCTGGGTGGGGTGGGCGAGGACGGGGACGTCCCGCAGGTCCGCGTTCTCCTGAACTCGCTGCAGGAATGCGAATGCCGAGGCGTCAGGCAGCGTCAGGTCGAGCACCACGCAGCGGTACGGCGTTGCTTCCAGGACTCGGATGGCGTCGTCCGGCGTGGTGACCGTGGCGACCTGGATGGGGCCGTGGGTGTCGGCGAGGTCCGCCGATGCCCGCTGCGCGATCAGGCCTAGCAGTCCGTTGGACTCGGGTTCGAGGATCAGCAGGCGACGGTCCGGCGGCGCCTCGCCGGACGACGACAGCGCCGGCTGGCTGATCCGAGCGGGGTGAGCAGGCTGGGCGACGACCTCGTACTGCAGCGCCCCGGACCGCGCCGGCAGGGACGGTACCGGCTCGGATGCAGTTCCAGGCAGCGGCAGGTCGTCCAATGGCAGGTAGAGGGTGAAGGTGCTGCCGCGCCCGAACTCGCTTTCCACGCGGATGTCGCCGCCGAGCAGCGCCGCGACCTCACGGGAGATGGACAGGCCGAGCCCGGTGCCGCCGTACTTGCGGCTGGTGGTTCCGTCGCCCTGCTGGAAAGCGCCGAAGATCCGCTTGAGGTTCTCGTCGGAGATGCCCACGCCGGTGTCGACGACGGCGAACGCGATCTTCGAGGTGCCGCCGCCGTCAGGTTCGAGCGGGTGACGGGTGTGGATGCGTAGCGCCACCTGGCCGTCCTCGGTGAACTTGACGGCGTTCGAGAGGAGGTTGCGCAGCACCTGCTCGAGCCGTTGCTCGTCGGTGAACAGCCGGGTTGGCACGTCCGGCGCGACCTCGACGGCGAAGTCCAGGCCCTTCTCGGCGGTCAGCGGTCGGAACGTCGCCTGCAGGTCGTCGACCAGCTTGCCGAGGTCGGACCACTCCCGGTGGACGTCCATCTTGCCGGCCTCGACCTTGGACAGATCCAGGATGTCGTTGATGAGCTGCAGCAGGTCCGAGCCGGCCGAATGAATGACGTTGGCGAACTCGACCTGCTTGGGTGTCAGGTTGCGTGTCGGGTTCTGCGCCAGCAACCGCGCGAGCACCAGCAGGCTGTTCAGCGGAGTCCGCAGTTCGTGGGACATGTTGGCCAGGAACTCGGACTTGTACTTGGAGGCCAGCGCCAGCTGCTGGGCCCGCTCCTCGATCTCCTGCCGGGCCTGCTCGATCTCGATGTTCTTGAGCTCGATGTCCCGGTTCTGACGTTCCAGCAGCGCCGCCTTCTCCTCGAGGTCGGCGTTGGACCGCTGCAGCTCCTCCTGCCGGACCTGTAGTTCGCTGGACCGGGCCTGCAACTCGCCGGCCAGTCGCTGCGACTCGACGAGCAGCGCGTCGGTCCGCGAGTTGGCGATGATCGTGTTGACGATGACGCCGATGGTTTCCATCAGCTGGTTCAGAAAGTCGCGGTGCACCTCGGTGAACGGTGCGAACGAGGCGAGTTCGATGACGCCGAGCACCCGGTCCTCGAACAGGATCGGGAACACGATCAGGTTGACCGGTCTGGCCTGGCCCAGGCTGGAGGAGATCCGGACGTAGTCGGCCGGCGTCTCGGCGACCAGGATCTGCTTCTTCGTCCTCGCCGCCTGACCTACCAGCGACTCGCCGACCTTGAAGGTCACCGGCACGGCCGCGCTCCCGGCGTAGCCGTAGCTGGCGATGAGCCGCAGCATCGCGTCGCCGTCGGTGACGTCGGTGAGGAAGAACGTGCCGTGCTGGGCGTCGACCAACGGCGTGAGTTCGTCCATGACCAGCTCGGCGACCGTGGCGAGGTCGCGGTGTCCCTGCATCAGGCCGGAGACCCGGGCCAGGTTGGTCTTGAGCCAGTCCTGTTCCTGGTTGGCCCGGGTGGTCTCCCGCAGCGACTTCACCATCGCGTTGATGTTGTCCTTGAGCTCGGCGACCTCACCCTTCGCCTCGACCGTGATGGATCGGGTCAGGTCGCCGGTGGCCACCGCGCTGGTGACCTCGGCGATCGCGCGCACCTGGCGGGTCAGGTTGCCGGCGAGCTCGTTGACGTTCTCGGTGAGCCGTTTCCATGTTCCGGACACGCCCTCGACCTCGGCCTGGCCGCCCAGGGCGCCGTCGGTGCCGACCTCCCGGGCGACCCGGGTGACCTCGGCGGCGAACGACGAGAGCTGGTCGACCATGGTGTTGATCGTCGTCTTGAGCTCGAGGATCTCGCCCCGGGCGTCCACGTCGATCTTCTTCGACAGGTCGCCCTGAGCGACGGCCGTGGTCACCTGGGCGATGTTGCGGACCTGGCTGGTCAGGTTGTTCGCCATCGAGTTGACGTTGTCGGTGAGGTCCTTCCAGGTGCCCGACACGCCCATTACGTCGGCCTGGCCGCCGAGCATCCCCTCGGTGCCGACCTCACGCGCCACCCTGGTGACCTCGGCCGCGAACGACGACAACTGGTCAACCATCGTGTTGATGGTCTGCGCGAGCGCCGCGACCTCGCCCTTCGCCTCGACCGTGATCTTCTGTGACAGGTCACCGCGGGCGACCGCCGTGGCCACCTGCGCGATCGAGCGGACCTGGGCCGTCAGGTTGGACGCCATCACGTTGACGTTGTCCGTCAGGTCCTTCCAGGTGCCCGACACGCCGCGGACGTTGGCCTGGCCGCCGAGGTTGCCCTGGGTGCCGACCTCGCGTGCTACCCGGGTCACCTCGTCGGCGAACGCGGACAGCTGGTCGACCATCGTGTTGATGGTCTCCTTGAGTTCCAGGATCTCGCCGCGGGCGTCGACCCTGATCTTCTGCGACAGGTCGCCCTTGGCCACCGCCGTCGTCACCTGCGCGATCGAACGGACCTGGTCGGTCAGGTTCGCCGCCATCACGTTCACCGACTCGGTGAGGCCCTTCCACGTACCCGCGACACCCTTGATGTCGGCCTGACCACCGAGCCGGCCCTCGGTGCCGACCTCGCGTGCTACCCGGGTGACCTCGTCGGCGAACGACGACAGCTGCCCGACCATCGTGTTGATCGTGCTCTTGAGCTCGAGAATCTCGCCCTGGGCCGGCACGGTGATCTTCTGGGTCAGGTCACCGCGGGCCACCGCCGTGGCTACCTGCGCGATGTCGCGGACCTGGCCGGTGAGATTGCCCGCCATCGCGTTGACCGAGTCGGTGAGGTCCTTCCAGGTGCCCGACACGCCGGGAACCACGGCCTGGCCACCGAGCTTGCCCTCGGTACCGACCTCCCGGGCGACCCGGGTGACCTCGGAGGTGACCAGCGCCAGCTGGTCCGCCATACCGTTGAACACGGTGGCRATCTCGTCCAGCAGCGCGTCGCCGCTCTGTGGCAGTCTGGTGCCGAAGTCACCGCCACGCACCGCCGACAGGCCGGCGAGCAGACGTCGAAGAGCGGCGTCGTCGAGTGCTCGGTCAAACGCCTCAGCCTCAGTCACACGAGCTCCAGATGTCGGCCCATGCAACCGGGCATCGGTCAATTTTAGGTTCAGAGCGGTGGACTAGGGTAAACACAGCCGAACGCGCGAGCGGGTGAGCGGCCGCTCACCCGTCTGTGATCAGAAGCTCGCTCTTGGTGTAGGACGTGCATGCCTCTCGGCGGGGGCAGGCGGATCCTGGAGGTCGAGTGGACGGCGGCGAAGCTGTCCACGATCCGCGCTGGCCGTCGTGGGCCACGCTGGTCGCCCGCCTGCAGTCCGAGCTCGACCTCGAACGGAAGCAGCGGACCGCACAGGCCGTGGTGGAGCTCGCCAAAGGCGTCCTCATTGAACGCCTGCGCTGTTCCCCCGCGGAAGCCGCTGCCCAACTGGCACGGCTCGCCGGCCAGACCGGCGTGCCAGTGTGGGAACTCGCGCTCGACCTCGTCGACCAGACTGCCCTCGACGATATCGCCCACTCGGATCTGCCTGTCAGCCGGCGGCGTGAGGCACGGCTCGCGCAGGTCGAGGCGCACACCGCGGCCGGCGACGACGTCGCCACCGTGGTGTTCGACCAGATGCTCGCGGGGTCAGGAGCACAGTCGGTGGCGCTGTGGGCGTTGGAGCCCGACGGCAGTCTCGGACTGGTAGGACACACCGGTCTCAGCTCACTCGACGCCAGCCGCTGGTCACGTGTGCCGCCGCAGTTCGACAGCCTCCCCCTGCGCGTCCTCCACGACGCGGCCGCCCAGTGGTGGCCCCGCGGCGTCCCACCCGGCGAACCCGTCCCCACGACCGGGAGCCGAGCGGCAGCACGGGCGCTGCTCCCCATGACCGACACAGGCACCCTGGTCGGGGTGATGGAGGTCTGCTGGCCCGAATCCGTCGCGGAGTTCGACGTCGTGCTTCGGCGTCAGTTGCTCGCGGCTGCTCAGGTGGCGGTGCAGGCACTCTTTCTGCACGGGGACCCGTCGCGTGACCAGCGAGCTCAATGGCTGCCGGCTCTCCTGGACGGGCTGTTCGAATCCGGGATGCTCGCGCGCGCGGTCCGGGACTCGGCTGGAGGCGTCGTCGACCTCCACGTCGACCACGTCACCGAGGGCTTCGTCGACCCAGCCGGCCGCAGCCGCGCCGAACTGCTCGACCGCCGGTTCCGCACCCTCTACCCGCTTACCGCGATGCCCGGCGGACTGTTCGAACACCTGCGTCAGGCCATGGCTGTCGAGAAGCCCTTTTACGCCCGTCAGTTCCCCGTCCAGGTGCTCGTCGAGGGCGCTGTGAAGGTGGTCGACCTCGAGGTCCGCGCGGTCGGACTGTTCGACGGGATCGTGATCGGGTGGCGGGCTGCCGACCACAGCGCTCAGCTTCGGGCCTTGTTGGAGAACGCGGAGAAGCTGGGTCAGCTCGGCGGCTGGGAACAGGACCTCGCCACAGGTGAGGTGCTGTGGACCGACAACGCGCACGCCGTGTTCCGCCGCCCTCGGCCACAGCTCCCGATCCGGCTCGAAGAGCTGGACGGTCACGCCCACCCCGAGGACGCCGAGCGGGTGCGCCTGTTCCGGGACAGTCTCGTCCGGCTGGGACGACCGGCGGTGAGTGCGTTCCGCCTGATGCACTCCGACGGCTCGGCCCGCAGCATCCGTGCCTTCGGCGAACCGGTCACCGCGCCCGACGGCACCCGGACCGCCGTGCGCGGGGCCTACCAGGACATCACCGCCGCCTACGGCGCCCACGTGGCCCTCGCTGCCACCCGTGACCGGCTCGCCGAAGCGGAACGGCTTTCTGAGGACAGACAACGGCTTGCGCTCCGCCTGCAACAGGCGATCATCGCCACCTCATCGCCGCTGCCGCGATCAGCGCGGCTGGACATCGCGGTCCGCTACCGGCCGGCGGAACAGGACGATCTCGTCGGTGGTGACTGGTACAGCGCGGTGACCATGCCCACCGGCGACGTCCTGCTTGTCGTCGGCGACATCGCCGGCCACGGCATCGACGCCGTCACCGCCATGGTCAACCTGCGCTACAGCCTCCGGGGCCTCGCCGTCACCGGAGCAGGGCCGGCTCAGCTCCTCGGCTGGCTCAACACGATCACCCATCACCTCACCGACCAGGTCACCGGGACCGCGATCTGCGGGCGCTACGACCCCCTCACCCGGACGCTGCGGTGGTCCCAGGCCGGGCACCTCCCGCCGGTGCTCCTGCGTGACGGCCGCGCCCGCCACCTCCCGGTCCCCGAAGGCATCCTGCTCGGCGTGGTCGACGACGCCGAGTACGAGGAGCGCACCACCGTCCTCGAACGGGACGACATCCTCCTGATGTTCACCGACGGACTGGTCGAACGACGGGGGACCTCGCTGGACGAATCCCTGGAAGCGTTGTTCCGTCTCGCGGAACGTCCAGTAGACGACGTCGAGGCGTACGCCGACCATCTCCTGGCAGGCGCTGCGTCCGACACCGACGACGACACCTGCCTCATCGCCGTCCACGTCCGATGATCACCTGTGCTCGTGGCTCGTGATGTCTCACGCGCGGCGCTCCTCCAGGGCAGCGTCCGGTCCTACGCATGCGAGCCGAGCGCGGCATGACGACCGGTACCCCGGCCGGCGTCGACCACCCGGTGGCTGGCACGCTCGTTGACGGGGCGGTGTGTCGGCTCGCTGTGGACGGGCACGCTGAGATCGTGACGGCATTTGTCGTTTCAATGTGCCCGGCCTGCCGCCCGAGCGACTGCTTGGCCTGCGGTCCGCGAGCCTGGCCACGTTCGGCGCGGTGCAGGCTCGAATCGGCGAGCAGGGGAGCGGCTACATCACCACGACCTTCGGTCCCGCGGCCTGGCGGGACGTCTGGATCTGTCCCTGGCGCAACGGTCTTCATCCCGGAGGATGAAGCCCGGGCACACGCCACGTTTACCGCTCCGGCTTCTGAACAGACTTCGGTCAGATCTGGTTCCGGCAGGCCCCGATGTTGGAGGTGCAGTGGCAGCTTTGGGTAACGAGCAGCAGCGCCCGAAACAGGAGCAGACCTGGCCTGGCGAGTCATTGGCGATGGTCCCGCCACCCAAAGGCGAAATTTCTGCCTATGTGAGAAGGAACCTGCTTCGCGAGCGAGTCGCCCTGATTGCCGGTGGAGATTCCAGAATCGGTCGGGCACCGCCTGAGGGTGCTGACGAAAGGATTCTGCGCCGCCCCGGGGACGGGAGCCCGGCTGCGTGGAGTTCACCTCGTCAAGATTCGGAGGACATGAAATGTCGACGGACGCCATCGTGCTCCTGAAGGAAGACCACAAGGCGATCAAGGCTGCGTTCAAGCGTTTCCAGGAAGCGGGGGAGAAAGCCTACGCTGCCAAGGGCAGGCTTGCCGACAAGTTCATCGAACTACTCACGGTGCATACCTACATCGAGAACGAGGTCATGTATCCGGAGGTGCGTGGGCTGCTGCCGGTGCTGGAGGACGACATCCTCGAATCGTACGAGGAGCACCATGTCGCCGATCTCCTTGCCGTGGAGCTGGCCGCGCTCTCGCCGGAGGCGGAGCGTTTCAGCGCCAAGGCGGCGGTTCTGATCGAGAGTGTGACGCACCACATCGACGAGGAAGAACGGGAGTTTTTTCCCCGGGTTCGTGATGGACTCGGCCGCAAGCAGCTTTCCGAGATCGGGGAACGGCTGCTGGAGGCGAAGGAGAAGGCTCCGCACAACCCGGCCCATCCGAGCGCCCTCAAGAAGGCTGTTGACGCCGTCATCAAGTAGCCACGCCGGTTCCAGCACTGTGGATGGTGTTGTCACCGCTCCGGACCGGGTGTGGGGTCGGGGGGAGTCGCCGTGGGGGTGTTCACGAGTCGCTGCGGTTGCGGGCCGCCGCGGTGGCTCGCCGGTTCTCCTTCCTGATGGCCGCTATGAGGTCCGCCTTCCGCATTGTCGAACGACCTGGTATTCCGAGGTCTCTCGCGATGCCGCGCAGGTGTGCGACGGAGGCGTTGGCGTCGACGCCTTCCGCCGTCGGAGACGGATGGCGGAGCGCCTGCCGGGTCGGCTTCGCCGCCTGCTCGTCCGAGGGACCGGGAGCTGCTTTCGGCTGCCAGTGGTCGCCGGTCTTCTCATGGGTGTGCTTGAGGGAGGCGAAGGCCGCTCGGTGCGCCCGCTCTCCTTCCCCGTAGGTCTCCACGGCCGAATCGTGTGTCTTCTTCCAGGTGCGCACGGCCTTGTCGTCCGAACGGGCCACTGTCGACGGGACCTCGGAGCGGGCCCGCTGTGCCTGCTGCTTCTTGCTGATCATGGCGTACCGATCTCCTCTCGCCCGACTCGTCGATCCGGGCGGAGAGCTGAAGCCAGGCCGGCACGGTAGCGTCCGGCCGGCACCGTCGATCGTCGGTGCTCTCGCTCGAGCCGATCGAGCAGCTTGCCGGCGGGCCGCTGGGCGCCGCCGGTAGACGACGTACGGGACGCTTACCCGTGCCCAGGCCCGGCACACGCTCCGTGTACTTCGGAGGGGGTACTCGGCGGTTACTGCGATCGGAGCGGGTACGCCCGAAAAGAACGGGGCCGGCCGATACGGAGGGTGTTATGCGTACACCGACATCTGCTCGTCAGGAGGTAGAGGCCAAGTTCGACGTCGACCTGACGTTCGTCGTTCCACCGCTGACGGGCCTGGCGGGGATCGCTTCTGCCGCAGGGCCGACCGAGAAGCGTCTCGACGCCGTCTACTACGACACCGACGATCTTCGGCTGGCTCGCCACCGCATCACGCTGCGCCGCAGGCAGGGCGGAGGTGACGCGGGATGGCATCTCAAGCTGCCGCTTTCCGGCGCCACCCGGGACGAGATCCGCCGCCCCCTGAACGTCATCGAACGAGATCCGTCCCGCGAGGGCACCGTCCCGGGCGAGTTCGCCGACGTCGTCGCCGCCACCACGCGGGGCCGGCCGCTGGCCCCCGTCGCGCGGGTACGAACCGTCCGTCGCGCGACGACGCTGCGCGCCCCCGACGGACATGACCTGGCTGAACTCGCCGACGACGAGGTCCACGCCCAGGCGCTCGGCTCGGCGACAACAGTGTCCTGCTGGCGTGAGATCGAGGTCGAGGCCCTCGGCGACGATCCCCGCGTCCTGCCGGCGGCCGGCGCGGTCCTGTGCGGTGCCGGGGCACGGCCAGCCGCCTGGCCATCCAAACTCGTCCGGGCACTCGGATCGCAGGTGCCCACGGAACTCCCCGAGCTCCGTGAACCACCCAGCCGGGTCGCCGGGGCTGAGGAGACCGCGGGTGAGATCGTCCGCGGCTACCTGGCGACCCACACCCGGGCCCTGCTGGCCGCCGACGCCCGCGTGCGCCTCGGCGACCCCGAGTCCGTACACGACCTGCGAGTCGCCGCCCGTCGGCTGCGGAGCTCCTTGCGCACGTTCCGGCAGCTGTTCGACCCGATCCCCGCCGGCGCGCTGCAGGACCGGCTGCGAAAGCTCAACCTGCTGCTCAACCCGGCCCGGGACGGCGAGGTCCAGCTCGAGCGGTTCACCGCCGCGATCGACGCGCTCGACGACCGCGACCTGCTCGGCCCGGTCGCCGCCCGGGTTCAGGGCCACCTGCGCTCGCAACACCTGCGCGGCCGTGAACAGGCCCTTGCCTGGATGCGTGACGCCCGGTACCTGACGTTTCTCGATGACCTGATCGCCTTCGTCGCGGAGCCACCGTACTCGGCGCGGGGTTACCGCCCGGCCGGCGCGGCACTGCGCATACCGATCCGCAAAGCCGACCGCAAGCTGCGCCGCCGGGTCGACCGGGCCCTGCACACCCCCGCCGGCGCCGGCCAGGACGCCGCCCTGCACGCCGCGCGGAAGGCCGCGAAACAGCTGCGCTACGCCGCCGAGACCGCCACACCGGTCTACGGGGAGGACGCCGGGAAGCATGCCCGGCGAGCCAAGAAGATCCAGAACAGCCTGGGCGAGCACCAGGACTGCGTGATCGCCCAGGGCGTCCTGCGCGAGTTCGCGATCGCCGCCAACCAGGCCGGCGAATCCTCGTTCACCTACGGCCTCCTTCTCGGCGCCGAACGGGAACAGGCCCACCTGACCAGGGACACCTTCACCGCGCGCTGGCCCGAACTCGCTCGCCGGCGCCACCGCCGCTGGTTGCGCTGAGCGCCCTGTACGTGCCATGAGGGAGGCGTACGTGCCGTGAGGAGGTCCCCCTCCGTCTCGCGGTCGCAGGGACACCGCGCCGCGAACCACACGTTTGCGCCGACATCGAGTGGGCACGGGGACGCACACAGGAGTGTTTCGGGTCGGCTCGCCCTCCACGGACCCGGGAGTGGCCGACAGACCTGATGTAGGAGACATGCCAGCCGACGATCCGGCGGACGGGCGACGGGCATCCCAGATGGCCGCGGGCAGCGGGCTCGCCACTGTCGCGAGTCGTTGCCTTGAGGAGTTCGGAACGCTGGTGGGCCAGGCTCCCGAGCGGGTCACCGGGGCACGCAGGACAGAGTCCGGGTGGTCGTTCCTGGTCGATCTGACCGAGCTGGAACGCATTCCGTCGACTACCAGCGTGATCGCCACCTACCGACTCGATGTTGACGACACAGGCTGCCTGCTGGGGTACGAGCGGCTGCGCAGGTTCGTGCGCGGCGCCACCGACTAACCGCCGACTAGCCGCCGGTATGCGGTCCAGGCCGGGGGCCATGCTCCGTGGACCTGGGGGCACTGTGATTTTCGGAAGATCGATTTTCGGAAGATCGTGGGTCATGGCGATAGACCGTGCTCCCCTCGCCGCCCCGCGGCTGCGAACGCTGAGCGGGCCGCATTCGGACTCTCTCGCTGACGTGCTGGAGCGGGTGCTCGACAAGGGAGTCGTCATCGTCGGTGACGTGGTCATCAGTGTTCTCGACGTGGAGCTCCTCACGCTCAAGCTGCGCCTTTTCATCGCATCGGCCGATACCGCCCGCGAGATGGGCCTGGACTGGTGGACCACCGACCCCTTCTACAGCAGCGAGGCACGGTCGTTGCAACAGGAGCAGGAACGGGAACTGCGCGAGGAGACGGTGCGGGCGCTGCACGCTGAGAACGATGAACTGCGCTCCAGGCTCGCCCTGTTGGAGAGCTCGTCCGGCCAGGCTCTTCCCTACCGGGAACCGGATGCGGTCGAGTCCTCTATGCGGTCGCCCGCCGGGCGCCGGGCGGCGGCCCGCCGGGACGAGTCGCGGCCGTTCTGGGAGGAGGATGCCGGAAGGAGGTCGGACCGTGGACGCGGCCGACGCTGATCTCGGCGTTGTCGAAGAGCTGGCGGCCCGGCTCGCGCCCGGCGTGCTGGCCGACGCCGTGGCCGAGGCCCGCGAGGTCGCGCGTGCGCGGCTGGCGCAGCTCCTGGCCCAGGAGATCACCAGAGCCGCCTGTGAGCGAACGGCAGCAGGCGCGCCCTCGTCCGCAGCGGGCCTGCCCTCGTCCGGGGCAGCCCGCGCATCGGTATCCGGCCCGGCCCGGCCGGAGTCCCGCGGCGACCGCCGGGTCGCAGCCGAGCGCCCCGCCACACCTCACGATGGCCCGGTGCCGGCTTTCCGTAAGGGCCCTGAGCCCGGTGACCGGGACATCCCTCAGCCTGGCGGTCGCGACGAACCCTGGGCCAGCGGTCGCGATGGGCGGCCAGTGGAAAGCGAGCGGAATCAGGCGCTCTACGCCTATGGAATCGTCCCTGCCGGTACCGATGTCGATGACCTGCCGGGCCTCGCCGCGGACACCGCTGCCCGTGCCGTCACGCGGGGCGGGGTCTCACTGGTGGTCTCGGCCATCGACCCGGCGCTGCTGCGCGACATCGACGAGGACCTTTCCGAGACGGGACGTCTCGCCGCCCTGGCACGCGGCCATGACCAGGTGCTGCGGGAGCTGCAGGACCGTGCCGCGGTGCTGCCCCTGCGGTTCGGCACCGTCCTCGCCGGCGAACGTGAGGCCGTGGGCGTTCTCGACGATCCCGAGTCCGAGCTGACCGGCGCGCTCGACGCGCTGCGCGGCGCCCGCGAGTGGGGTTTTCGGATCGACGCCGAGCACCCGACCGCACCCGACGCGGCTGGCGTCGCCGCGGACGAGCCGCCCCCGGCCGGCTATGTCGACGCCGCGGAACCGGCCGGTGCGGGATCGACCGAGGGCAGCGACACCACCACCAGCCCGGGCGCGGGTACCGCGTATCTGACGGCCCGCCGAGACGAGCTGCGCGAGGAGGAACGACAGCGCGAGGAGATCTCCCGCCTCGTGGACCGGACGCGTCGGGAGCTGCTCGCGCACGCGCGGGACGTCGCCCGCCGCCCGAGCCGGCCGGACCGGATCCTCGACTGCGCGTACCTTGTCGACCGCGACGAGGAGGAGGAGTTCCTCGACGCGGCCGAGCGGCTGGCCCCGCCGCTGGCGGAGGTCGGTTACGCCGCCGTGGTGACCGGGCCGTGGCCGCCCTACTCCTTCGTCCATCTGACTCTCGGCGGGAACGGTGCGACCGGCCCCGGAGCCGGTCGCGGGCCGGGAGCCGCGCCGGGCTCCTCGGAGGCGGCTGCCGGTGCGGCGGCGGGAGTCAGACGATCCGACCGGTTCGCCCTCCCGCACGGCGGTCGGCCGGATGACGGTGCGCTGTACGAACCAGGTGAGGAGCGTGACTGATCAGCGATTCGTCCCGACACCGCGGTACCGCGGTGGTGACGCCGGTACCCCGCGACGGCCACGGGGCCGGACGGAACGGCTGCCGGGAAGGGGAGTGCCAGGGCTGGAAGGGCTGCCGCAGCGCTCCCTGGGACCGGCACGCCGCTCGGCGCCCGGAACCGCCGCGGCGCCCTCGGGCCGCCCGGGGCGCACCGCGCGGACCTCGGCACAGCCGCTCGCGGACCTGTTGGACAGGCTTGTCGACACCGGCGCGGTCGTCAGCGGCGACGTGGTCGTCGCACTAGCCGGGGTGGACCTCCTTCGGGTCGATCTCCGCCTGCTCCTGGTCGGCGTCCAGACCGCGCTCGAAGGAGCCGGCGAGGTCCGGCCATGACGACCAGGGGGCAGAGTGACGGCCGGCGCCTGCGACTCGACGCGGACCCACAGGACGTCGGGCGCGGGCTCGGTCAGCTCGTCGTGGTCGTCCTCGAGCTGCTCCGGGAGGTCCTGGAGCGGCAGGCCATCCGCCGGGTGGAGGGCGGTGGGCTGACCGCCACACAGATCGACGATCTCGGCCGTGCGCTGTTGGAGATCCGCGCCAGTCTGGTGCAGGTACGCGAGTCACTGGGGCTGTCGGCCGAGGAGGCTGAGACCGCCGTCGCGAGAGCCGGCCGACTGCTCGCCGCGGACGACGCCTGGCCCGGCCCGCGGGCCGCGGCCGATCCCAGCGCAAACCCCCGAGGATCCGGTCCCCGGGAGAAGGCGAGGACTGTGTCATGACCGTCGCCAGCTATCCCATGGGACGGGCCCCCAGGCCCAGCGGCTTGGCAGACGTCCTCGACGTGGTGCTCGACAAGGGCATCGTCATCGACGCCTACGTACGCGTCGCGCTGGTCGGCATCGAGATCCTCACGATCGACGCGCGCATCGTGATCGCCAGCGTCGACACCTACCTCCGGTTCGCCGAAGCCGTGAACCGGCTGGACATCCAACCGAAGGAGCAGGTGGCGGGGCTGCCGGGGCTCATGCGCGAGGTGACCGACGGCACGTCCCGCAACAAGGTCAAGGGGGCCCTGGGCGGGCTCAAGGACACCGCCGAGGATGTCGCCGAGGTACTGCGCGGCTCGCCGTCCCACTCCGCCGACGACGCGCGGGGCCTGCCTGTCGGGCGATCCGCTCCGGCGGAGCGCCGAGGCGGCCGGGGAGGCTGAGCCATGCCTGTCGTGCTCTACGGAATAGTCCGGGCAGACCACCCTCTCCCAAGCCAGGAGCCGGGCGCTGGCTCCGGCTCGGAGATTGGCATCGGACACCCGGCGGCACCGCTGCGCCTGGTGCGCTCGGGGCCGCTCGCCGCGGCCGTCAGCCCGACGACGGACGTCGGCGAGCTGGGCGAAAAAGAAGCCGTCAGGCACCTGGAGATCCTCCAGCGGCTGCTCGCCGACGGCCCGGTGCTCCCGGTGCGACTGGGAACGGTCGCCCCGGACGACGACGCGGTCCGCACCGAGGTCCTCGAACCCGTCCAGGACAGCCTCCCCGAGCAGCTGGACGCGATCGACGGGCTGGTCGAGCTGTATCTCGACATAGAAGAGGAAGAGCAGACCGAACTCGCGGAAGCGGTCGCCGCGACCCCGCTGGCATACGCTCCGCCTCCGGATGATCTCGACGCCCGGATCCAGCTCGGCCAGCGGATCGCGGACCTCGTCGTCGCGCGCCGGACCGCACAGGCGGAGGAGATCCTTGACGACCTGCGCCCGCTGGCACGCGCGGACCGGCCGCGCAGGCATCACGGCGGCCCGGAGGACCCGGCCCTCAGCTGGGCGTTTCTCGTACCCGCTGACAGGCTGCCCGACTTCGACGCGGCCGTGGAGCGCGTCCGGGCGGCCCGCCCGTCCCTGAAGGTCGACTACGTCGGACCGCTGCCGGCGGTCGACTTCGTCGACTTCCCGGCCCGCGTCCTCACCGCAGAGCCCGCCGCGAACACCACCGGCGACACCTTCGGCGGTTCGGGCCGATGGGGCTGGGGCGGAGACGGCGAACAGCGGAACACCAGCGAGGCCGCTATCCGCGCGGGCGCCAGCCCTGTGAGCGGCAGCCCTGCGGGCGACAGGCGCGCGGGCAACGGCGGCACGCGCGACGACCGGAAGCGAAAGGAGCCCTGATGAGCAACGTCAAATGCGCCTTGGCCCTGATGGGAGGGTATGTCCTTGGCCGGACGAAGAAGGCCAAGGCGGCCATCAGTCTGGGCTTGTGGCTCTCTGGCCGCAAGTACCACCCGAAGGACATCCTGCGCGACCAGGCAGGCCGACTCGCGCGCTCCACCGACGGCGAGCAGTTGATCAATCAGCTCAGGGGGCCGGCGACCGAAGCTGGTCGCCGCGCCGCGGTCGCGATGTACGAGGCCCAGATCAACCGGCTTTCCGACACGCTGGCGCAGCGAACCGAGCGGCTGACAGCCGCACTGGGCGGCTCGGAGCAGCTCGCCCGCGACGAGGGCGAGGCAGTGCGCGGCGCCGTGGAGGATGTCGCCACCTCGGTGGTGCCTGGCACCAGCCACAACGGTGACAGCGGTTCGGGTGACAGCGGTTCGCCGGGCCGCGGCGACGACACGAGCACGACCGGCCAGCACGACACAGGCCAGAACGGAGCAGGCCAGGACCGCAGCGCCGTGGACGGCCACGACGCCGCCGACCGTAGCGTTCCCGACAGATCTGGCGGGCGGCGCAGGGATGCCCTCCGTGGCCCGCGCGAGCGGATGGCGCAGGCATCGACCGGTGGAGGTTCGCGATGACGCGGCCGACGGAGCATCCGAACGGGCTGACCGGAGCTCTCCTGAGCAATCCGGCCACCAGAAGGCTCGCCGACCAGGTGCAGGGCCTTGCGAAGGCGGGCGGCAGCCGGCTGGCCGGCAGTATCGGCGAACGCCTCGCGTCCAGCACGGACAGACTCAATCACCTGGGCGACTCCAACGGGCAGACCTCGTCGCTCGTCGACGGCGCGAAACGCCTGGCCGAGGGCCAGTCTCCGCTCAGGGCGGCTGCCGGGTCGGTCCTGTCCAACGTCAAGGACAAGGTGACGGGGGCTCTCGGCGCTGCCAAGGGCCGGGCTGGCGGGAAAGGGGGCCCACCCAAGGCGACGAACATCGAGGAGGCGGTGGACATCGGCGTCCCGGTATCCGTGGCCTTCGACCAGTGGACCCAGTATCCCGAGTTCGCCAAGTTCATGAAGGGGGTCGAGGCGGTCGAAACCAAGAGCGAGACCGAGCAGAACTGGCGGGTCAAGGTTTTCAAGTCCCGGCGCAGCTGGCAGGCAAAGGTCACCGAGCAGGTCCCGGACCGCCGGATCGCCTGGACCTCCGAAGGAGCGAAAGGCTCCGTCAAGGGCGCAGTCACCTTCCACCCGCTCGCCGACGACCTGACCCGTGTGCTGCTGGCCATGGAGTACCACCCCAGCGGGTTCATGGAGAAGACCGGAAACCTGTGGCGGGCCGGCGGGCGGCGAGCCCGGCTGGATCTGAAGCACTTCCGCCGCTTCATCACGCTCCGCGGCGAGGCCACCKGTTCCTGGCGAGGCGAGATCCGTGACGGTGAAGTCGTGCGCCCCCCGGACGAGGACGACTCCGGCGAGAACGGCGAGCAGAAACTGAGCGCCGAAACTGCGCAGGCCGCGGAATCCAGAGACCAGAACTCGGGAACCGACAAGCCGGCCGGTGCCGAGAAGCCCGTCCATGCCTGACACGTCTGGCAGAGGCATGCCACGCCGGGTGTCACCGCCCGGTTCTCGGGCAGGCCCCCGGAGCGAGGGCGCGGGGTGTGCGCCGGTGCGGTGCGGCCGATAAGGGGGCAGGCATGTTCTACGACCCGGTCGAGTACACCTTCTATGCCTGGTGCGTCGAACGGCTGCTCAGCTCAGCATCGGTAGCCCCGTACCTGCGTGATGGTGTTGTCGAACTCGGGGCCGGGTCGGGCCTGCCGATCGTCGAGGCGCTGCGGCGCTGCGAGATGCCGGTTCAGGCCCGCGGCTTCGAGCGCGATCCGGAATCGTTCCGGATCGCCAGCCGGCTGGCGGCGCTGAAGGCGCCGCCCGGCTACTCCGTCGAGCCAGGTGACTTCTTCGACCGGGGCCTCGACGGCCCGGAGCGGGTCGCGATCGCCAACCCGCCCTACCTGGCCGCCCCTACGGGTAAAACGTCCGCCCCTGAGCTGTGGGGCGGTGAAAGCGGCGCGGAGGTGACGTGTCGGATGCTGTCCGGGCCGTTTGACGTCCTCATGCTCATGATGGCCTCGATCGCGGACCCCGTCGGGGTGATCGACCATGCCGCGCGCTCGGGCTATCTCGTCGTCGACTGGTGCGCCCGGCCGAATCGTTGTCCGATCGGGTCGGTGGTCTGCCTGGATACCAGGCGCGTCGGGCGAGCCGCGACATGGAGGCCTATGTGTCGACCACACCGTGCTCGGACAGTCCACCAGAGGAGCGGGTTGATCCCCCGCAGGGTCGGGGGATCGGAGCACTCGCCACCTCGGCGCTGGTGGGAGACCTGGTTCGGCTCGAACTGCTCAGCCATGGCCATGCCCGCGACCTGATGGTCTCGGCCGAGGAGGACCGCAGCTCCTACGCCTTCACCTGGGTACCCACCGCTGCGGAGGTGAGCGGCTACATCGATGCCCAGCTCGCCCGTGCCGCGGCCGGATCGGTGGTGCCCTACGCACAGGTGGCGGTGGCGACCGGCCGCGCCGTAGGGGCGACTGCCTATCTGGAGTTCCGGCCCTGGCCCCAGGGGATCGGAGTGTGCGCGGTCGAGGTCGGGTTCACCTGGCTGGCCTCATCCGCACAGGGCACCGGCATCAACACCGAAGCCAAGCTGTTGCTGTTCGGCAACGCGTTCGAGCGTTGCGGCGCCGCCCGTGTCGATCTCAAGACCGACGCCCGTAACCGCCGCTCCCGCGCAGCGATCGAGGGCGTTGGTTGCACCTTCGAAGGTGTGCTCCGGAACTGGTCGAAATCCTGGGCGCCTGGCGAGGACGGCCTCCTGCGAGATTCCGCGATGTATTCGATCATCGCGTCGGAATGGCCTGATCGTCGCACCCGGCTGAGGGCACGGCTGGCCAGGGCCCACCCGCCGGACGGCTGGCGCACTCACGATGATCGTGCTCCCGGCAGCAGCAGCTGACGCTGACGTACGGCGGCACAGCGAGCGGCCGGTTCTGTCCGCCACCGCCCCGTAACCTGCTGACCTGGGTACATGATCAACTTGGCTGTACGCCGTGATGGTCGTGCGAGCCGGAAATCCATCGCTGCGGCGGTCGTGGATGTTCCGCGGCCAGGGCGTGGTGAGTTCTCGGACTTGACCGGGCCTGAGTTCTACGGGTTCGACGGGGCGCCGCTGGCCCCGCCGGCCGCACGGGCCGGGCCTTCTGGCGCCGAGGTCCGCCCGGACGCGTGAGCGGACTGGGTCGACTCCGCTGCCGGCTGCCTCAGCAGTCCGTCGACCAGCGCGTTCAGCATGACGGCGAAGGTGCGGCTGCGGTTCGGCGGACGGCTGAGTGTGGCGGTCACGGTCGGGTCGAGCGATGGAACGATGGCGTCGGCGACAACGTCGCCGACGGCCTGTTCCGGCCAGTCGCGGGCGACATGGCCGACCGTCACATGATCGCCGACGAGCTGGACGACGGCATTGGTCGCGTCGGCGACCTGAGCCCCGTGCAGGCCCGCCCGGGCGAATTCGCCTGCCAGTGCCAGCCGGGCCGGCCCCAGCAGCGCCAGCAGGATTCCCCGCTGATGGGCCAGCTCCACCAGCCCGCGGTGTTCGTTGATGTTCCCCAGCAAGGAGGTGGCGGCCGACACGATGCGTTCCGCGGGCGACGCGCCGACGACGCCTACCGCGCCGATCGTGTCGCCCATCTGGCCGAGGACGGTGTCGAGAAGCTCGTCCCGGTTGCCGACGTGCCAGTAGATCGCGGTCGGCGCCACGCCCAGCTCGGCCGCGAGCCTGCGCATCGAGAACTGCTGGTAGCCGTCCCGCTCCAGCAGCGATCGGGCAGCGGCGATCACCTGGTCCGGGGTGAGGGCATCTCGCACAGTCCGGATGTTACCTACCTGCCACCCTCATCAATTTGCCACACGTACCGCGAAAATTCGCCAGCGCCGCGCGGTATTCGTCGTACCGATCACGTCCTGATCTCGGGTTTGACATTCGTAATGGCTCGTCGGCGGCGCGGCGGATTCACTTGGCCGTGAGTCTCCTCCGGGCAGCCAGCCCAGATCGGACGCGTCATAGGGAACGACGGCGACATAATCGGTTGGCCCGTTCTCGGTCACCGTGCGGACGCTGTCGGTGGCATGGTCCGAGACACACAACCGGCCGTCGGCCCGATCACGGGGATCATGTGTCTTGTCTCTGTGTGCGGCGGGGTGCGACAGACGACAGCCCCGGTCAGCCGCGGGGCAGGCCCAGGATCCGCTCGGCGATGACGTTGAGCTGGATCTCCATGGTGCCGCCGCCGATCAGCTGTGTCGGCACGCTGAGGTAGCGGTCCACGCGCGCACCCGCGGGGCCGTCGGCCAGCGCGGCCTTGGCACCGAACCAGCGCATCGACCGCTGGCCGATCTCGGCGACGAGGAAGCCGGAGGCGACCTTGGAGACGCTGGATTCCGCGCCGGGGCGCAGCCCGGACAGGGTGCGCTGGGTGGTGCGCAGGGCCATCGCAGCCAGCGCGTGGGCGGTGGCGAACATGGCGCCGACCTCGCGTGTCGTGTCCCGCGGCGCGCTGGCGAGCTCACCCGAGGCGACGAGGTCGAGTAGTTGGGTCGGGATGTGCTGCATCCCGCTGATACTGACCCGCTCGTTGCCGAGCGTAGTGCGGGCCAGCGGCCAGCCCTGGTTGACCTCCCCGACCAGGCGGTTATCGGGTACGAAGACGTCGTCGAGGAAGACCTCGTTGAACAGGTAGCCGCCGTTCGCCTCGCGCAGCGGCCGGATGTCCAGGCCGGCGGCCAACATGTCGACGACGAAGTAGGAGATGCCCTTGTGCTTGGGGGCCGCAGGGTCGGTTCTGGCCAGGCAGATGCCGTAGTCCGCTTCCCGGGTGCCGGTGTTCCAGACCTTCTGACCGGTCAGCAGCCAGCCGCCTTCGGTCTTCTCGGCCCGGGTCGACAGGGACGCGAGGTCGGAGCCGGCGCCCGGCTCGCTGAACAGCTGGCACCAGCGCAGGCCGCCGCGCAGTGTCGGTGGCACGAAGAAGTCCTTCTGCTCCTGGGTGCCGTGCGCGAGGATCGTCGGCAGCGCCCAGTCACCGATGATCAGTCGTGGCTGGGTGACCCCGGACCGTTCGTACTCCTGCTGGATCACCAGCTGCTCGACCGGGCTCGCGGCGAGGCCGTAGGGCTTCGGGTAGTGCGGCAGGACGAGCCCCTCGTCCGCGAGCCGCTGCCGGCGGGCCGGCCCCTCGGCGGGCAGCGCCGCGACCTCGGCGAGCACTCCCGCGACGCGGGCCCGGAACGCCTCGTCCGCGTGTGACAGGTCGATGCTGAAATCGCGGGCGGTGTGCTGGACGAGTTCGCCCGTCAGATGTTCCCAGTCGGCGATCGGGCCCAGCAGGTTCTCCAGGACCATCGCTCGGCGCCAGTAGAAGTGGGCGTCGTGCTCCCAGGTGTAGCCGATCCCACCCAGCAGTGTGATCGTCTGCAGGCCGATCTCGGTGGCTCGCGGCAGGCAGGCGACCGCGGCGCCGGCGGCGGCGAGGGCGAGTTGCTCGTCGCCCTGCTCCATCGCGCGGGCTGCGTCCCAGGCCGACGCCGACATCGTCTCGACGTCGATGAACAGCCGGGCGCACTTGTGCTTGATCGCCTGGAACGAGCCGATGGGCCGGCCGAACTGCTCGCGGATCTTCGCGTAGTCGATGCCGGTCGTGACGCACCACCGTGCGAGCCCGACCGCCTCGGCGGCGAACAGCACCGCCGCGACCGCTCGGACCTGTGCGGAGTACACGTCGAGGACCTGTTCCGGGCCGACGGTGACGTCGGTCAGGGTCACCGTCCCGACGGCGCGGGTGTGGTCGACCGGTGCGCCTGCGGTCGCCTCGATGCCGCCGCCGGGTTCGGCGGTGAACCAGACCTCGTCGCCGTCCGGAGTGGTCGCGCCGAGAATCAGGATCGCCGCCCCGGGGGCGCCGAGCACCGGCAGGGTGGTGCCGGTGACCCGGTAGTTGCCGTCGGGGCCGGGCGTGGCTGTGACGCCGTCGGCCGCGAGCGCCGTGGCCCCGGTCGTGCCGGCCGCGAGCGCTGGCAGCAGCCGCTTGCGCAGGCTGTCGTCGCCATACCGGGCCAGCACGCTGCTGGTCAGCACGCTGGGCAGCAGCGGGCCGGGCAGCAGCCCGCGTGCGCTCTCCTCGACGACGACCGCCAGTGCCAGCGCCCCCGCCTCGGCGCCGCCGAGATCCTCCGGCAGGTGCAGCGAGGTCAGTCCCTGATCGACGAGCGCCTGCCAGTAGTCGGGAGCGGTGCCCGCGACCCACTCTTCCGACCCCGCTCGGACCCGCTCGGACCCGGCGTGCCGAGCGACGAAGCCGCGCACGGCGTCCGCGAGGGCGGCGTGGTCCTCGTCAAGACCAATGGACACGGTGCATCACTCCTCGCGGCCGACGAGCAAGCCGTCGGCCCATCTGGGACTCTCAGGGCATTGAGCAAAAACTGCGCGAGCGTGACGGCCCGCCCAGGTCCGGCGCGGTGGGCCCGGCTGCCCGTGCCCGGCTGCCCGTGCCCGTGCCCGTGCCCGCGATCGTGGGCAGCCAGGCCAGAGCCGTGCGGGTCAGTGGGCGGGGTGCAGGGCGACGAGTTGTTCGCTCTCGTCCCAGAGCCGCTGGGCGAGGCCCAGGTCGGCGGCGACGGTGCTCAGCGTCGCCGGCTTGCGCCGGTCGAAGTAGACGCCGGTGGTCGTGGCGAGCTCCGGGGACGTGGCCAGGGTGATCGAGGGGACGGCGCCTCGCACGGCGGTCAGCGGCTCCGGGAGATTCGCCAGCGCGGCGTTTGACGCCACGTTGTCGCGTGGCACGGTGACCGCGTGCGCGAGGTCGGCTTCGCGGGGCTGGCCCAGCTGGGTGGCGACGTAGCCCGGGTTGAGGGCGTTGACGGTCACGCCGGAGCCGGCGAGCTGGCGGGCCAGGATCTGCATGAAGTAGAGGTTGGCGAGCTTGGACTCCGCGTAGACCTGGAGCGAGTGGAAGCGCTCGCGGTGCTGTAGGTCGTCGAAGCAGAGGCCGTCCGGTGCCGCGCGGTAGGCACCGGACGAGACGATCACGATCCGGGCCGGTGCGCTCGCGATGATCCGTTCCCGCAGCAGGCTGGTCAGCAGGAACGGGCCTAGGTGGTTGACGCCGAACGCCGCCTCGAACCCCTCCGCCGTCTCCCAGCGGTGCCCGCCCGGCGCGAGCCCCGCGTTGTGGACGAGGACGTCGATGCGCGGGTAGCGGTCCAGTACGGTCGCGGCGAACTCGCGGATCGAGGCGAACGACGCCAGATCGAGCGGCACGAGGTCGACGGCCTTGCCGGTCCGGCGCTCGATCTCGGCCACCGCCGCGGAGCCGCGGCGCGGGTCTCTCGCGGTGGCGACGACCCGCAGGCCCCGCTCCGCCAGGCCGAGGGCCGTTTCGAGGCCGATGCCGGTGTTCGCACCCGTGACGATCGCGACCGGCTGGGTGACGCCGTTGTTCATAGTCGAGTTCCTTCTGTTGTGGCGTGGCGCGTAGGCACGGTCAGTCGTCGGACCACTCGGCGGCGACGCTGCCCCGCCAGCGCGGCGACCGCCGTTCCAGGAAGGCCAGGACGCCTTCCTTGGCGTCCGGTGCGCCCATGGTGTGGTGGTGGGCAGCCGTCTCCCGGGCCTCCACGCCGGCGGGGTCCAGTCCCCAGGTGTCCCAGAGCAGCCGCTTGCTGTACGCGACGGACAGCGGGGCGGTGTTGACCGCGATGTCCCGGGCGATCTCCAGGGCTGCGGGCAGGACCTCCTCGTTCGGCAGCACCCGGCTGCAGACGCCCAGCTCTCGGGCCTCCTGGCCGTCGAACGTGCGCCCGGTCAGCAGGATCTCCGCCGCGCCGGACATGCCCGCGATCCGGGGCAGCGTCCAGTGCGAGTAGGCATCCCCGAGCACGCCACGACGGGCCTGGACGATGCCGTACTTCGCGTCGGCCGCGAAGATCCGGATGTCGCACTGCAGGGTCAGGGTGAAGCCGATGCCGATCGCGTGGCCGTTGACCGCCGCGATGACGGGCTTACGCACCCGCCACGCCGGCATGCTCAGCCCCGCCGCGCTGAACGCCGCGCTGCCGGGACGGGCGAACGTGTCCCCGCCGGACGTCATGTCCGCGCCGGCGCAGAACGCCGGCGGCGTTCCCGTCAGCACGACCGCCCGGACCGCGTCGTCGGTGTCGCACCGCTCGTACGCCGCCACGAGGTCGCGGGCCATCGAGCCGCCGAACGCGTTACGCACCTCGGGCCGGTGCAGGGTGAGCGTTGCGACGCCGTCGGTGAGGTCGAACAGGACCGTCACCGTTGCACCGTCCCGGAGGCGGAGGCGGAGGCGGCGGCGGGGGCGGCGGCGGAGGCCTGGCCGTCGGCCTTCGCGGACGCGGCGTGCAACGACCGTGCCACGTCACCGAAAAGGTCGTCACCGACCGGGTAGCCGGGGAAATAGGCACAGACCCGGTCACAGTCGCCGTAGCGGCGGACGATCTCCTCGGCCACCTGGTCAGGGGTGCCGCAGACGGCGATGGTCTCGAACATCTCGTCCGTGACCAGCTCGGTCATCCCGGCCCAGTCCCCGCGCTTGGAGCGCGCGTTGAGCTCGGGCTGCAGGTCGCCCCAGCCCTCCACCTCCAGCACCGGCCGGTAGGACGGAGTCGAGCCGTAGAACCCGATCAGGCTGCGCGCCGCCCGCGCCGCGGCCAGCTCCTGCTCCGAACGCCCGACCGCGACGATCACCTCGGCGGTGATCTCCAGGTCGGCGCGGCTACGGCCGGCGGCGGCGAGGCCGGCCTCGATCGCCGGCATCGTGCGTTCCCGCATATGCCGGTCGCTGTTGAACGGCATCACCAGGATCCCGTCGGCGACCTCGGCCGCCATCTGGTTCATCTTCGGCCCAAGCGCGCCCACCAGCACCTTCGGCACACCGTACGGGTTCGGCCCCGGATTGAACGCCGGGGTCATCAAGGTGTGGGTGGTGTATTCGCCGCGGAAGTCCAGCCGGGCGCCGTCCTGCCAGCTGCCCAGGATCGCCTTCGTCGCCTGAACCCACTCGCGCATCTGCGCCACCGGCCGACCCCACCGGGCGCCGTACCGCTTCTCCACGTGCGCCCGCACCTGCGAGCCGAGCCCGAGCCGGAACCGGCCCTGCGACAGCAACTGCAGATCATAAGCCGCGTGCGCCAGATGCAGCGGGCTGCGCGGAAACGCGATCGCGACGTTCGTCATCAGATCCAGCGAACACACCGGCGCTGCCGCGACCAGTGGAAAGAACAAATCATGCGAGTTCTCGAAGCTGAACACCCCGTCCACCCCGGCACGCTCCAGCGCCCGGGCCCGCTCGGCCGCGTCCACGACCGAATTCGACAACATCACATCCAGCTTCAGCGCCATCGCCGGCTTCCGCTCCTCGTCTCCCGATCAAAATGCGCACAGCGGTATGGCCTCTGCCGCCTCTGTCCAACGAGGCCGGGCGCGATTCTGGCGGTGGCGCCAGGCTCCGCCCGTCGATTCGGCGGATACCTGGGCGTCCGTCAGGCGGCCCCATCGGGAGCGAGACCGAGCTGGGCAGGCGTCGGTCCGAGCTCGGCGGCTGCCGAGGTCAGCAGCTCGGCGTCGAAACGGTAGAAGTCGATCGCGTTGAGGCCGAGGATGCGCCGCGCCTCCGCCGGCGGCACTCCGGCGACGGCGGCTGCGATGGAACCTCGGCTGTCGGGCCAGGTGCCCTCGGTGTGCGGGTAGTCGCTGCCCCACATCATGCGTTCGACGCCGGCCTCGTGCCGGCGGCCGGCATCAGCGGCCCGCATGAAGCTCACTCCGAACCAGATGTTCTCCCGCAGGAACTCGCTCGGCGCCTGCCCCAGGCCTTCGATGAACTTCGGACCCACCAGCTCGCGCATGGCGTCGCCGGTGTCGTACTCCACCTTGCCGGCGAGGACGGAGTGCAGGCCGTCGTGCGTCAGTGCGTCGTTGAGTACGCCGTCGAAGCTCTGCTCGGTGACCACGTAGCGCAGAGTCGGATGCCGCTCGAAAAGGCCGGACCAGATCAGCAGCCACAGGTTGCGGTGCGAGTAGAAGGTGAACTCCTGGAGGTACACGAGCCGGGCCATGCCCGGCTTGCCGCCGTAGTCCGGCGACCCGCTGCCGCCGTGGTGGTTGATCGGGATGTCGAGGTCGGCGCACGCCGCCCAGATCGGTTCGTAGCTCTCGTCCCAGATCGGCGGGATCGGCGCGCCCGGCGGGATCGGCGGCAGCAGGATGCCTCCGGTCAGCCCGTTGTCGCGGGCCCAGGTGAGCTCTCTGACCGCCTCGTCCGGCTCGTTGAACAGCACCTGCGCGATCCCGGCCCGCCGGCCGGGCACTTCGCGGCAGAAGTCGGCGAGCCAGCGGTTGTGTGCTTTCAACCCGGCCCAGCGGCGCGGGTAGTCAGCCGCAGTCGGGGGACCGGCGACGAGCGCGGTCTGCGGGCAGAACGGCGGATTCGTGTTCGGGAAGATCACCTCGGCGACGATGCCGTCCTCGTCGAGGTGACCCAGGCGTTTCGTGCTGTTCCAGTTGCGGTCCGCACGCACCTCGTCGAGATCGCTCCAGGGATTCACAAAATCGCGCGACCAGCTGTCGAAATCGTCGTGCCATGTCCGCGGAAGATAGTCGCGATAGCCGAGTAAAGGCGCACCGGCGTGGCAGTCTGCCGACACTATGACCACCGGCTCTTCGGCCGTCGCGGATTCGGCCTCCATGTACCCTCCAGAGCAATAATGGCTGCTGCCGACCAGGGCACTGTAACACCTGTAACATTGGGCGTAAAGTCGAAAGGTCGGTCTTAGCCGGATCGACGCAGTGGGCGCCGGTCGAGGCGTGGGAGCGGCAGCGGAAGATCACGGGGTGCGTCAGGTTGGCGAACGGCCTGGAGGACGCCGTTGCCTTCGCGGAAGCGCCGGCTGCTCTGGCGCGGTAAGCAGGCGGCCCGGGGCCCGGGACGCCGCCCGTCGAGGCGCCGACGGACTGGCGGAGGTTGGCCGTGAGTCCTACGTCGACCTCTACTGCGGCCGGTCGACGACCCGCGAGGTGACCCGCGCGGAACATAATCTTGAGATGGCCGTCTGGATGGAATGGCCACCCCGCCTCATCAGGCCGTCGCTGAGCGCAGGATCCGCCGTGACGCGAGGGCGAGCTGCAGCCTTAACCGGCCCGCCGGTTCCTTCAGCGGCCATCCAAGGACAACCTCGGCGTGCGCGAGCCGGCCCTGAAGCGTGGAGTGGTGCACGTTCAGCGTTCTCGCCGCGTCACGAAGGCTGCCAGTACTCGCGACCGCGTCGAGCGTGGCGAGCATCCAGGGAGCTGTCGCCGCGGTCCGGTGGAGCGCCTGGATGTCAGGCACCGCCCGCGGGCACGAGTCGACCGCCGGGATCAGAAGGGCGAGGACGCCGAGCTCATCGGCGTGCACGACCCGAGGGCCCGGGTCGGCCTCGGTGCCGTCAGCGGTGAGCCGCAGTGCCAGTCGGGCCGCGTCCCACGAGGCCGGAAGGTCGGCGGGCTCGACCGCCGGGCCGATCCCGGCGCGCTGCTTCTGGATCCGCCTGGCGTCATGGGCCAGCACGAGCGCGGTTCCGTCCTCCAACGCGATGGCCCGGACGCGTGCGGGCAGCCGCAGCCGACGTACCGCCGCGAGCCGGTCGCTCTTGGAGACCCGGGCATCGAGGACCAGTTCGAGCGAGGCGGACTCGTCGAGGTGAGCCTGGCCGGCGGTCCTCTCCAAGGCCGCCCGGACCGCGGCCGCCGCACGTTCGAGCACGACGGCCTGGAGGGTTGGAACCGGCCGGCGCGCTTCCAACCACAGCGCCGCGCCGACCGCGTTGACCGCGGCCGTAGGCCAGGTCGGATCAGGGGCGGATGACGGCGACTGCGGGGTGCCGTCGGGCAGCACGCGCACGGCGTGCCGCCCGATCGGGTCAGCCAGCCGCACCGGGCAGGCGGCAAGCTCCGCGGCACTTGCCACGATCGCCGGCAGATTGGCCCGGCTCGCCACCAGCAGATCGAAATGGGCGATCACACGAATCGCGACGGCCGCCTCCTCGTCCAGGTCCGCCAGCCGCACCGCGAGCTCCCTCATCGGCTCATAATCGCCCCCTGCCGCGCACGCCGGCCAGTGGCCGTAGATCTCGGACGTGCGACCTGCCGCGGGACTCACGCACCTGGCCGAGCCGGTGACGGTGATCCACACGCCATTCGGCGGGCCGCGCCCGTCGGTTGGCGGCTATCGGCGGCCCCGGCGAGCGGCCAGAATCGCGGGGACTCGTCATGCCGAGGCACTCCGCCACCTCGGCTGCCTGAGGAAGAGACGGAGCAGCATGAGCGACCAGACCGGCGTGCACGTTCCGACGAGTGTCAGTGAGGTCGCACGCCAGTTCCTGGCAGCTCCCGCGCCTGACCGGGCCACCTATCCGGCTCTGGCCGACGCCCCGGCGTGGTCGCGACTCATCGACATCGCCGATTCAGCCCTCCGGGAGCGATTTTCCGGCTTCGATTTCCCGGTGGACGTGCAGGACACGAAGATCGGGGGGGTGCGCACCTTTGTCCTGAATTTGCAAGGTATGTCAACCGAGGAGACTCCGATCTACCTCGACGTCCACGGAGGGGCACTGATCACGGGCGGTGGAGAGGTGTGCCGTCTGATCAGTTCGGCCACCGCGATGATCAACGGAATGATCACGTGGGGTGTGGACTACCGGATGCCGCCGTCCCATCCCTATCCGGCCGCGCTCGATGACTGTGTCGCCGTCTACCGGGCACTTCTTGAGAAACGCGAACCTTCGGACATCTTCGTCGGCGGAGGCTCCGCGGGTGGGAACCTCGCGGCGGCACTGCTCGTGCGGGCGAAGGAGGAAGGTCTGCCGATGCCCGCCGCTCTGGTGCTGCTCAGCCCCGAGGCCGATCTCACCGAGTCAGGCGACACCTTCTTCACCAACAGGCTGTTCGACAACGTCCTCGGAAGCCTCCACGACGTGAACCTGCTCTACGCCGACGGCCATGACCTGTCCGATCCGCACCTGTCCCCGCTGTTCGCCGACCTCGTCGGATTCCCGCCGACCTTCCTGCAGTCCGGCACCCGGGATCTGTTCCTGTCCAACACGGTCCGCATGCATCGCCGACTACGGTCCGCCGGCGTCGAGGCGGAACTACACGTCTTCGAGGCGATGCCCCATGGCGGATTCGGCGGCACCAGCCCGGAGGATCTCGAGATGTACGCCGAGATGCGTAGGTTTCTCGACCGCCACCGCCGGATGGGCTGACACCGGTCCGGCTCACCAGAATCCGGTCGACAGGGCCCCGTAGACTGTGTGACCCCGGTTCCGCGTCCGTCGCGGCGGTTGCGGAGCCGGTCGATTTCTGGCGGAGTTTCACCGCCTCGATCGGCCCTCGCAAATAGGACATGACCATGCGGTGCCTTCCCGGCACCCGTGTCGTCACATGCGACGCGCCCCCGCCGACGTCGGTGATCTCGGCCATTGTGGTCACCTCGTCGGTCGGCCATGAATAATATTGCTCGTTTTATATGCAGGGGTGTGCGTTGTTGATGCAGGCCCGTAGGAGAGGCCGCAACCCGCGGCGGCGAGAATCTCCACGACGTTCACCCGGCGGATCCCTTTCCAGTTATTCGCCTTCTGGTAGGTCGGATCCGTCTGCCCTCGCGATCTTTCAGAGAAGGAGCACTCGCAATGCGACATTATGGTCGGGTCGCCCTGGTCTTATCCGTGGCCTGCGCCGTCGGCGTCGCCGGCTGCTCGGCCGGCTCGAAGGGGAGTAGTGCCGGGACGGTCACCGTGAACCCGGCGCTCAGCAAGCTCGGCCCGGACCACGGGTGGAGCCAGACGAACGTCACCGTTGGTGCGAACAGCCTGGCGTGCAGCGCGCCAGCGTCGAACCCGAACCGTGGTGTCACCGCGACCTCGGTCAGGATCGGGTTGCTCGCGACGGCGACCAGCCCGGGAGGCGTCGCCTTCGGCGACTTCCCCACCGGTGCGAAGGTCCGCATCGACGCGGCGAACACCGCGGGCGGTGTCAACGGCCGGACGATCGACCTGCTCGGTACCCGCGATGACACAGGCGACGCCGGCCGGAACGGCGGCCAGGCCGAGGCCCTCGTCGAGAAGGACCAGCCCTTCGCCGCATTCGTCCAGACAATCGACGCCAACTACATCGACGCGTTCTGCTCTGCGGAGATGCCGTTCTTCGGCTGGGGCGGCAACTCGGGGTTCTGCGGCAACGCCATCGGCTTCGGGATCACCGGATGCGCGACCCCGAAGACCGGCGACCCACGCGCCTACGACACGGGCGGCGCGCTGACCATGGCCAACGCGCTGCCCGCGGGCACCGCCAGGACGGCGGCGCTGATCGGTCTCGACAACGACTCGGCCCGACAGGGCATCATCACCGTCGGCCAGGGCATGCAGGCGGGCGGCTTCAAGATCGTCTACGAGGAGTCGCCCATCCCGATCTCCGGGCTGAAGGACGCCACCTCGATCGTCAACGACATCATGCGGGCCGACTCGGGCAAGCCCCCGGCCGTCGTCTTCTTCGTCGCCCAGTTCGGTGACGCGGTGAAGCTCTCCGGTTCTCTGAAAGCAGCCGGCTACAAGGGCATGATCGTCTCACCGCTCTACGACCCCCGGGTCTCGACCGTGCCCGAACTCGAAGGCACATATGCCCTGCTGGGGTGGCAGGGCGGCTTCGCCACCGACGTTCCGGCCGTCGCGCAGATGGTCGCGGACTTCAGGAAGTACTCTCCCGGCACCGCCCTGAGCCTCACGGCGACAGCCGGCTACTGGGCTGCGGACATGCTGGTCAAGGCCCTCCAGAAGACCGGCGAGAACCTCACTGTCGACAGCTTCCTGAAGACCCTCAACACCAACTACACCAACTACGTCCCTGGCGCGGTCCCGGAGACCCGCTGGCCCCTCAACCACGTCGCACCCTCGCCCTGCGGGACACTGGCACATCTCACCAATGGAACCTGGAGCGCGCCCGGACTGCAGTGCGGCGCCATCGCCAAGGCATCCTGACCGGGGGTCCGGCCTCAGAGCGTCGTCCTGCCCGTGGCGATCGTGTCGGTGAGCAGGCGGCCTGTATTCGGTCTCCCAGTGTGAGCAGCTCGGCTCCGGTACGGGCCGGCACTCCGCTGTGGCCGGGTGTCGGGAGTAGGCAGAGCACGAGAACAACCTTGCCCTCGGCGTCGAACACCGGGGCGTTGACCGCGCAGGCACGGTAACGGGCGGCCGGGGCGGCAGCCGCGGACGCAGCTGCCGAGGGAGCCGGTCAAGGCCGGGTCAAAGCGGCATGACTGACCGCCGGAACATGTCGGCGTGAGGGAGTAGCCAGGCCTGTCGCGTCCGGCCGTGCGCGATCATGGCCGTGGCGGCTTGCACGCAAGGATCATTGAGTGCATAATGTATCCATTATCTGATCACGGTGGCGAGGTGGCCAGCGCTGGGGCTGCCGCCTCCCGCCAGACAACCCGTCGGTCTCGACACCCTGACCCGAACCGGACGTGCGCGAGCGGCGGAGGACCTTCGACCTTGTCAGGCTCCTGGTCGCCCGCCCGGGAGCCTGGCTGCGCCGAGCGCCCCTGGCGGCGGGTGGGCGCACGATGTCCCGGACTTCAGCCGACCCAGTCCCCATCGTCTGCATAATGCGACCGTTGATTTGGCGATTGCATCCCTGTAAGACTAGGCGCGCCAGCTTCGGCCCATGACCGCAGGAAGCTTGCTGAGCTGCCGGTGCCGCCCGAGGAGAAGCCTGTGTCGACCGCAAAGCCGATCTCGCGCACATTTGCCGGCGCCGATGTGCCTACCAGCCCCAGAGTCCCGCGGCCTACGAATTCCGCGCGCTGGCGCCGCTGATTCACCGAGCGACGCTTACGCTTGCCGGCGGTGCAAGGACCCCTTCACGATATCTGGCCGGCATGCGTGGGATTTGCGCCCCGACACAAAGGAGACATCCGATGACTCAGGACGCCAGGTCCGCCAAGATGGTGTTCTTTCGATCCGAGGACGCCACGCCGATCGACGATGACGGCATTATGTCGCCTCCCACGATCGACGAGGCCGTGTATGAGCAGCTCGATCTCACCCCCATCGTGCACGGCCAGCGCGTCAGGGTTCTCTTCAAGGGAGAGGGGCCAGATGGCTTCAGTCTCGTCTACTCGTGGTTCGGCGCCGGCTTCCGGCTACCCCGGCACAGCCACTCCGCGGACTGCCTCTACTACGTCCTCTCCGGCGAGATCCTGATGGGCAGCAGGGTGCTGAAGGCCGGAGACGGGTTCTTCATCAAGGCTGACGCCCCGTACGCGTACACCGCAGGTGACGAGGGTGTTGAGGTACTGGAATTCCGTACGTCAACGAGCTTCGACAACAGAATCCTTGACCAGACCGCTGAACGCTGGAAGCCTATCATCGCGGCCGCGGTCGCCAATCAGGACCGTTGGCTCGCTGCCACCGCCGGCGCCTGAGCGTCGAGCCGCGTCGAGTCGACACGGCAAACTCCTTTCCGCAGGCTCGGCAGCGGACAGCTTGAGATCGTGGTCCCCAAGTACCTGAACGGATTTCTGAGGCAGTCTGCATCGCCCATGGCCTGCTTCTGAAGGCCGTAGTGGCGCGGTCCCGGTTAACCGTTGGAAGGTACGCCACCGGCTTACTCCGCGCCATGCGGCGGCGAAACCCGACGCGCTGGGGGAGAAGCCATGGATGGCGGCGTTCGTGGCCAGCGCAGTGTTCGTCCGCCGCCTCACCGGGGCCGTCTGGCACATTCCGGCGCGGACGGCTCGGCCCCCCTGGCGACCTGCATGCCCTGGAACTCGTGCGCCGGGGTCAGGCGCCCTCCGGATCGCTGTGCATCCCAGTGCCTGAGTTCGACACCTCGGTATCAACTGCTTCTGGAGGTTTCTGGCGTGTTCACCCTGCGCTTCGACATGCGGGCCCCGGAGACCGGCGCCCCTGCCACCGAGTTATACGCCGCTGCCCTGGAGATGGCTTCCTGGGCGGAGTCCCGTGGCTGCCTGTCAGCGCTCCTCTGTGAGCACCACATGGCCAGTGACGGCTATCTGCCCGCTCCCCTGACACTGGCCAGCGCGATGGCCGCCCGCACCAGCACACTGACGATCATGATCGCGATCGTCATCCTCCCGTTGCACGACCCGGTTCAGCTCGCCGAGGAGCTGGCGGTCCTCGACATCATCAGCAAGGGCCGTGTCATGCACGTCATGGCCATCGGGTACCGCCCTGCCGAATACGAGATGTACGGCGTCGACTACCATCGCCGCGGCAAGATCGCCGATGAGAAGATCGAAGTGCTTCTGCGGGCCAAGACCGGCGAGGCCTTCGAATACCAGGGCCGCCGGATCCAGGTCACTCCCGCGCCGGTGACGCCAGGCGGGCCGATGGTTTCCTGGGGCGGCGGCAGCATCGCCGCGGCCCGGCGGGCCGGCCGCAACGGCATCGGGTTCTTCGCGCAGAAGGGCGACCCCGAGCTTCGGGTCGCCTACGAGGAGGCCGCCCGCGCCGCCGGTCACGAGCCCGGCATGTGCGTGCTGACGCCGGACGACGCCACGACGACGATGTTCGTCGCCGAGGACGTCGACGCCGCCTGGGAGGAGCTCGGCCCATACCTCATGCACGACGTGCGCAGCTACGCCGCGTGGAACGAGGGCAACACCGACACCGCCAGCCTGTCGTTCGTCGAAACGGCCGAGGAGCTCCGTAGGGAGAACCGCAGCCACCGGATCCTGTCGGTGCCCGAGGCCATCGAGCATGTCCGGACCGGCGCGCCGCTCGGGCTGCACCCGCTCATCGGCGGACTTCCGCCGGAGATCGCGTGGCGGTACCTGAAGGTCGTCGACGAGCAGGTCATGCCCGCTCTCGCCCGGTGAGGCGGCTCAACCAGCAGGGCAGAACCTCTGAGAACAACCCTCCGATGAAAGGTGCGATGTTGCCGATACGAGTCGTTCAGTGGACCACGGGCATCGTCGGTCGCAGCGCGGTGCGCACGGTCCTGGCCCACCCGGACCTCGATCTCGTCGGGTGCTTCTCCTGGAGCGCCGACAAGGCAGGAACGGACGTCGGTGAGCTCTGCGGTATCGACCCCGTCGGGGTGGTGGCCACCGACAGCGTCGAGGAGATCCTCGGCCTGCGGCCGGACGTCGTCCTCTACATGCCGCTGCACTGGCAGGTGGACGAGATGGTCCGGCTGCTGGAGGCCGGTATCAACGTCGTCTCGACCGCGAACTTCATCACCGGCCGTTCCTACGGCGACGAGGCCATGCGCCGCCTCGACGACGCCGCGAAACGCGGCGGGGTGTCGCTGTACGGCACCGGCATCAACCCCGGCTACGCCAACGCCCTCGGCCTGATGGCCACCGCGGTGTGCCGCCGGGTGGACCGGGTGTCCGTCCTGGAGTCCGTCGACTGCACTGCTTATGCCTCGCCGCAGACCTGGCTGGAGACCGGCTTCGCCGTCCCGCCCGACACGCCCGGCCTCGCCGAGCTCGCGAAGAACCGGCAGCTTGTCTTCGTCGACGCCGTCGAGATGATGGCCGA
>NZ_MOWP01000048.1:0-62913 GCF_001983215.1 Frankia sp. CcI49 | reverse complement strand
CGTGGGGGACCGCGTGGGAGAGTAGGACGCCGCCGGACTTCTTTCCGATGGGGTTGTTTCTGGTCTTGTGGCCGGGGGCAACCCCATCGGCATTTTCGCGTTCTGTCACGTTCCACGCGGGGCACGCAGCCGAGGCCCGGTGAACCGTTGCCCCACGCGTGGCGCGCTTCAGACCACCCCGAGGTCCGCAGCCCCTGAGACGCGGTCGACAGCGGCACGGTTGGCCCCAACTCCATGGACGTCCTACTATCGGACGTGCCAGCGGGAGTCGGTGGCATCGGTGGCAGCCGAGCGTCGTCCAGGGAGCGTGGCCATGAGCGCAGTTACCGCGGCGGAGGCGGAGCAGGAGATCCCGTCGTTGCACGTGCCCACCGGGCCGGTGCGGGTCGTCACCGCGGCAGCTCTGTTCGACGGTCATGACGCCGCGATCAACATCATGCGGCGCATCCTCCAGGCGCAGGGTGCGGAGGTGATTCACCTCGGGCATGACCGCGGGGTCGATGAGATCGTGACGGCCGCCATCCAGGAGGACGCGCAGGCGGTCGCGATCTCCTCCTACCAGGGCGGCCACGTCGAGTACTTCAGCTATCTCGTCGAGCGGCTGCGCGAGCGCGGCGCCGGGCACGTGCGGGTCTACGGCGGCGGTGGCGGTGTCATCGTTCCGGAGGAGATCGATCTTCTGCACTCGCGTGGCGTGGCACGGATCTTCTCCCCGGAGGACGGCCGGCGGCTCGGGCTGGCCCTCATGGTCAACAGGATCGTCCGGGAAAGCGATGTGGACCTGGCGGCGGTCACGCCGGCACTGGGAGATCTGCGGTCCGGCGGCGATGCCGCGCTGGCCCGGGCGATCACCGTGCTCGAGAGTTCTCGGGATGGCGCCTTTGCCGCTGCCGTCCGGGATGCGGCGGCGGCCGCCGACCGGCCGCCGGTGCCGGTCCTCGGCATCACGGGCACGGGTGGATCAGGCAAGTCCTCGCTCACCGACGAGGTGCTGCGACGCTTCCGGCTCGATCAGAGCGATTCGCTGCGGATCGCGGTACTGGCCGTCGACCCGACGCGGCGACGCGGCGGCGGAGCGCTGCTCGGCGACCGGATCAGGATGAACGCGCTGGCGATGCGGCCGGATGCCGGCCTCGAGCCGGCGGGGCCGAGGCCGGGCGGTGACGTGTCGCTGACCTTCTTCCGGTCGCTGGCAACGCGAAAGGCCGGGCGGGAGCTGCCGGAGCAGTTCGCCGACATCGTGTCGGCCTGCAAGGTGGCGGGCTATGACCTGGTGATCGTCGAGACCCCCGGAATCGGCCAGGGCGACGCGGCCATTGTGCCTTTCTGCGACGTCTCCCTGTATGTCATGACGCCCGAGTACGGGGCGTCGTCCCAGCTTGAAAAGATCGACATGCTCGACTTCGCGGACGCGGTGGCCGTCAACAAGTTCGAGCGCCGTGGTGCCGAGGACGCGCGGCGCGATGTCGCGCGTCAGATGGTCCGCAATCGGGAGGAGTTCGGCGCGGAGTGGGAGGAGATGCCGGTCTTCGGCACCTCCGCGGCCCGCTTCAACGACGATGGCGTCACGGCGCTGTACTTCTACCTGCGCGACCTCCTCGGTGAGCGTGGTCTGGAGCTGAAGCAGGGCGCGCTGGAACCCGTGGAGGTACGGGTATCCAGTGGTCTGACCACGGTCGTTCCGCCGGCCCGGGTCCGCTATCTCGCGGAGATCGCGGATGCTGTCCGTGGCTACCACGCCCACACGGAGGCACAGGCGGTGCTGGCACGTCGTCGCGAGCACCTGGCCACCGCGATCGCCGAGCTCGAGGCGCATCAGCAGGGCACCGGGCCGGACCGGGCCGGGCAGGAGCTGGCCGGGCAGGAGCTGGCCGGGCAGGCCGAGCAGCCGGACCTGCGGTTGCTGCGAAGCCTGCGGGATGCCGCCGAGTCGCGCCTCGATGCCGAGACGCGGGACCTGATCGAGTCCTGGCCCGCGCTGCGCGCGGAGCGTTCCGGCGACGAGATGGTCTACACCGTGCGCGGCCGGGAGATCCGCACTCCGCTGGTACGCACCACTCTCTCCGGAACCTCACTGCCACGGGTGGCCGTTCCGGAGATAGACGACGACGCCCGGCTTGTGCGGTTCCGCCGGYGGGAGAACCTGCCGGGGCTGTTTCCGTTCACCGCCGGGGTCTTTCCCTTCAAACGGGTTGGTGAGGCTCCGGCGCGCATGTTCGCCGGGGAGGGCGACCCGTTTCGGACCAACCGGCGCTTCCACCTCCTCTCGGCGGATTCGCCGGCCACTCGGCTCAGCACAGCCTTTGACTCGGTGACCCTTTACGGACGTGATCCGGGTGCCCGGCCCGACGTCTACGGGAAGATCGGTACCTCAGGTGTGTCCGTCGCCACGCTGGATGACATGAAGACGCTGTTCGCCGGCTTCGATCTGTGCGCGCCGACGACCAGTGTCTCGATGACGATCAACGGGCCGGCGCCGGCCGTTCTGGCGATGTTCCTGACCACGGCGGTCGACCAGCGGCTCGACCTCTTCCGGGTGGAGCATGGCCGTGAGCCCCGGGCGGCCGAGGCCGCCGAGGCCGCCGCCTGGGCGCTGGCGAACGTGCGTGGCACGGTCCAGGCGGACATCCTCAAGGAGGACCAGGGCCAGAACACCTGCATCTTCTCGACCGAGTTCGCGCTGCGGTGCATGGCCGACATGCAGGAATGGTTCATCGCCAACCAGGTGCGCAACTTCTACTCGGTGTCGATCTCCGGCTACCACATCGCGGAGGCCGGGGCGAACCCGATCAGCCAGCTGGCGTTCACGCTCGCGAACGGTTTCACCTACGTCGAGGCGTACCTGGCGCGCGGCATGAACATCGACGACTTCGCCCCGAATCTTTCGTTCTTCTTCTCCAACGGCATGGACGCCGAGTACAGCGTGATCGGCCGGGTCGCCAGGCGCATCTGGGCGGTGGCCATGCGCGAGCGCTACGGTGCGTCGGAGCGCTCGCAGAAGCTCAAGTACCACGTGCAGACCTCGGGCCGTTCGCTGCACGCGCGCGAGATGAACTTCAACGACATCCGGACGACTCTGCAGGCTCTGTGTGCGATCTATGACAACTGCAACAGCCTGCACACCAATGCCTACGACGAGGCGGTCACCACGCCCACCGAGCAGTCGGTCCGGCGTGCGCTGGCGATCCAGATGATCATTGATCAGGAATGGGGGCTTGCCGGGAACGAGAACCCCCTGCAGGGCTCGTTCGTGATCGATGAGCTCACCGACCTCGTCGAGGAGGCCGTCCTCGCCGAGTTCGAGCGGATCTCGGAGCGTGGTGGCGTTCTCGGGGCGATGGAGACCGGATACCAGCGTGGCCGCATCCAGGACGAGTCGATGCTCTACGAACGGCGCAAGCACGACGGTTCGCTGCCGATCATCGGGGTCAACACCTTCCTCGGCCCGGACGACGACGAGGAGGTCGCACACCAGCTCGAGCTGGCCCGGGCCACCGAGGAGGAGAAGCAGTCACAGCTGCGCCGGCTCGAGGAGTTCACCTCAGGCAACGCGGCCGAGGCCGCCCTGGCGCTCGACCGTCTGCGGAAGGTCGCGACAGCGGGTGGCAATACCTTTGCCGCCTTGATGGACGCGGTGCGGGTGTGTTCGCTCGGTCAGATCAGCGCGGCGTTCTTCGAAGTCGGCGGGCAGTATCGCCGAAACATCTAGCCACCTCCGGCGGCGTTGACGTGCTGCGGCAGCGCGGTCGCGCAGCCGTGACCATCATCCGCCACATCGGTCATCGGCTACATCGTCATCATCGCGTGAAGATGTTGTACGCCCGGCGCCGGTGGCTCGGCACGTGGTTGTGGACGAGCCGAGCCACCGGCACACTGCGCCGGCGGGCCCCGCCTGTTGCCAAGGTCCGCGAATGGCACGTGGGAATGGCATAGTGGACAGCGCCATTCATCCGCTCGTCCGCCYCGCGATCTTTTGGAGTACCGCCCTCGTGTCGCCGCCGAAGCCGCTTCCGACCGACCCGATCGCGGAGGCACACCGGCAGTGGACGGCGCACGGGTGGGGCGGGGTGGCGGACGGCATGGCCGCGGTCACCTCGTTGATGCGTGCGCAGCAGATCCTGCTCGCCCGCGTCGACGAGATCCTGCGTCCGCTTGATCTGACGTTCGCCCGTTACGAGCTGTTGATGCTGCTGCTCTTCAGCCGCCGGGGCTCGTTGCCGCTCAGCCGCATCGGCAGCCTGCTCCAGGTCCACCCGACCAGCGTCACCAGTGCCGTCGACCGGCTGGAGGCCCGTGGCCAGGTTCGCCGCCAGCCGCATCCGACCGACCGGCGGGCCATCCTCGCCGAAATCACCGACGACGGTCGCGCGACGGCGCTCGCGGCCACCGAGAAGCTCAACGAGAGCGTGTTCGCCGATCCCGGTCTGCCCGAGAACGGGGTCCGCGAGCTCGTGGACCTGCTCACCGACCTTCGCAGCCGGGCCGGCGACTTCTGAGGGCCACGCTGTGCCGATCCTCCCGGTCATCCCTGGTGGGGCCGCTCGGCCCCGGTGAGCCCAGCTGAGGCGTCCAGGCTGCGGCTACCCTCTACAGACGTGACCTACCTCGACCACGCGGCGACCACGCCTATGCGTCCCGAGGCCGTCGAGGCGTTCACCGCAGCCCTGACCGGCGCGGGCAACGCCTCTTCACTGCATGCCGGCGGTCGGCGCGCACGCCGGCTCGTCGAGGAGTCGCGGGAGTCGCTGGCCGAGGTGCTGGGCGCGCGGCCGTCCGACGTCATCTTCACGGGTGGCGGCACGGAAAGTGACAATCTCGCGGTGAAGGGCCTGTTCTGGTCCCGCCGGGCGGCCGACCCGCAGCGGCGGCGTGTGCTGGTCAGCGCGATCGAGCATCCCGCCGTGYTGGACACGGCGTCGTGGCTGGCCAGGCAGCAGGGCGCGGTGCTGGAGAAGATCCCGGTGGACGGCACCGGCCTGGTGCACCCCGAGGCACTGCGTGCGGCCGTGCAGGCCGATCCGTCGTCCGTCGCGCTGATCTCGGTCATGTGGGCGAACAGCGAGGTGGGCACGATCCAGCCGGTCGCCGAGCTGGCGAGTATCGCGCACCACTACGGCATTCCTTTCCATACCGACGCGGTGCAGGCATTCGGCCAGGTGGAGACGTCCTTCGCCGCGAGCGCGGCGGACGCACTCACGATCAGCGCGCACAAGATCGGCGGCCCGGTCGGAGTCGGGGCGCTGCTCCTGCGGCGAGGCCTCGAGCTTGAGCCGCACCTGCACGGCGGTGGCCAGGAGCGCGACGTCCGTTCCGGCACGCTCAACACGCCCGGTGTCGCCGCCTTCGCGGCGGCCGCGCGCGTCGCCACGGCGGAGCTGCCCGCGGAGCGGCTCCGGCTTACCGACCTGCGCGATGACCTGGTGCGTCGGGTCCTCGCGGAGGTTCCCGGGGCCGTCCTCAACGGTGCGCCCTCCGGCGCCGGCCGGCTGCCCGGCAACGCCCATCTGACCTTTCCCGGCTGTGAGGGCGACTCGCTGCTCATGCTGCTCGACGCGCACGGAGTGGAATGCTCGACCGGTTCCGCCTGCTCGGCGGGAATCGCGCGGCCCTCTCATGTGCTGTTGGCTATGGGTGTCGAGGAGGCGCACGCTCGCGGTTCGCTGCGTTTCTCGCTCGGGCACGGTTCGGTCGCCGCGGACGTCGACGCGCTGGTCGCGGTGATCGGGCAGGTGGTCGAACGGGCGGGCCGGGCTGGTGAGCTCGCGGGCCTGACCTCGCGGATCTGATCTCGGGCGGGTCTGGTCGTGCGGGTCTGGACTCGCGGATCCTGACAGCTGGTCGGAGGGCCGTCTGGCCGGACGGGAGAGCGGGAGAGCGGGAGATGGGATCGTGAGCGGGATGAAGGTGCTCGCGGCAATGTCGGGTGGCGTCGATTCGGCGGTCGCCGCGGCCAGGGCCGTGGACGCCGGTCATGATGTGACCGGCGTCCATCTCGCCCTGTCCCGGTCGCCGGCCTCCGACCGGGTCGGTTCTCGAGGCTGCTGCACTCTGGAGGACGCGCGGGACGCCCGCCGTGCCGCCGACGTGCTCGGTATCCCCTTCTACGTGTGGGATCTCGCGGACCGCTTCGAGGCGGAGGTCATCGACCAGTTCGTCGCCGACTACGCCGCCGGACGAACCCCTAACCCATGTGTTCAGTGCAATGAGCGCATCAAGTTCTCCGCCGTCCTGGACAAGGCGCTCGCGCTCGGATTTGACGCCGTGGTCACCGGGCATCACGCGAGACTCGACCCGGATGGCACCCTGCGCCGCTCGGTGGACCTGGCCAAGGACCAGTCCTACGTACTCGGCACGTTGCGCCCCGACCAGCTCGCCGCGGCTCGATTCCCGCTCGGCGACTCGACGAAGGCCCAGGTGCGTGAGGAGGCGGCGCGCCGTGGGCTGGGCGTCGCCGACAAGCCGGACAGCCACGACATCTGCTTCGTCGCCGCCGGGGACACTGGGGCCTGGCTCCGTGACCGGCTGGGGCCGCGGCCCGGCCCCATCGTCGACTCCGAGACCGGCGAGACCCTCGGTGAGCACGACGGCGCCTACGCCTTCACGGTGGGGCAGCGCCGGGGCCTGCGGCTGGGTCACCCCGCGCCGGACGGCCGTCCACGCTACGTGCTCGAGGTGTCCCCGGTGACGTCCACGGTGACCGTCGGGCCGGCGCGGGCGCTGGACATGCGCAGCCTGGTCGCGGAGCGGATCGTCTGGCCGCACGAGGGCCCGGTGTCGTGTGTGGCGCAGGTGCGGGCACACGGTGGTGTGGTCCCCGCGGTGGTCCGTGCCCGTGGCGAGGAGCTTGACGTGCAGCTGGTCGAGCCGGTGCGCGGGACGGCGGCCGGTCAGGCCGTGGTGTTCTACGACGGCGACCGTGTGCTCGGCGGCGGCCGCATCCGCTCGCTGGCCGCCTGACATCCTTTTCCGGATCCGGTCCCTGACGGCGGAAGCCACGTTGGGGCCCGCGGCGTGGGCCAGCCCCGGGACCGGCCCGATGGCATCGGCACCAGGGCACCAGGCACGAGGGCACCCGGCGACGGCACCCGGCCGGCCGCGGGCGTGTGATGCGCCTGAGACCCGGGATGCGTCCGGAGACTGTTCCGGAGATTGAGGAGTCGATGTGGCGATGATGTGGTCCGCGACGGAGCGCGAGCCGGGGCCGCCGGAGGAGGGGGACAGCGCGTCGCCGGCTGGCCAGACCCCTGCCGCGCCCGAAGGCCTGCCGTGGTCGGCGGGGTGCGCGTCGGGTGCCGGGTCACTGCCCGACCTCGACCCGGTCGAAGCGGCGCGCTACGTGCTGGGGGAGGTCCCGGACCTGCCCTTCCTGCCGGAGCTGCCCGCCCGCGGAGTGGGTGCCGACATGATCGGCCGGACCTGCGCGGTGCTGGCGGATCTGCCGGTCGATCTGCAGCCATCCGGTTGGCGGCTGGTGCCCCGCCCGGGGCTCGACCTCCGCCGGGCCCGCGACCTGCTTGAACGGGACCTCGACGCGTTCACCGAGGCGGCCGCCGGCTACACCGGCCCGCTCAAGGTGGCCGTCGGTGGTCCCTGGACGTTGGCGAGCACGGTGGAGCTGCCACGCGGGCACAAGGCGCTCGCGGATGCGGGCGCCACCCGTGACCTCGCGGAGGGACTCGCGGAGGGACTCAGCGGCCTGCTGGCCGACCTCGCTCGCCGGATACCGGGAGCCCGCCTGGTGGTCCAGCTGGACGAGCCGGCGCTGCCGGCGGCGCTCGCCGGACGCATCCGCACACCCAGTGGCTTCTCGGTGCTGCGCGCGGTCGAGGAAGGGCCGGCGACGGAGCGGCTGGCGGCCGTCCTGGCCACGGCGACCGCGGTCGGGGCGGTGATCGCGGCCGGCGTGCACTGCTGTGCGCCCGACGTCCCGATCGGACTGCTGCGCCAGGCCGGGGCCCGCTTCGTCGGCCTGGACGCGACGCTGCTCACCCGGGACCAGGACGACGCCGTCGGCGAGGCGGTCGAGGCGGGGATGGGGCTGATGCTCGGCCTGGTACCGACCTCCGCCGGAGTCGGCCAGGATCTGTCGGACCCTCGTCGTACCGTCGCGGTGGCGGTCGACCTGTGGCGTCGGCTGGGTTTCCGTCCGGAGCTGCTGGGAGAGGTGGTCGCGGTGACACCAACGTGTGGTCTGGCTCATGCCACGGTGGCCGATGCGCGTGCCGTGCTGCGGCACTGCCGCCTGGCGGCGCGGGTCCTGGTGGAATCACCGCAGTGATTTCCACACAGTGAGCCTTTTCCATCGCACGCTCGTCGGGCGTGTCGCGGCAGGTCGGAGCCGGCGGTGGAAAAGGCTCAGTGACATCCGGCCGGTGAGTTCCGCTGCAGCTGTGGCGTGGGGAGTTCGGTGAGCATGGCGGAGGAAGGCGTCGAGCCGATGGCCGACAACCAGGTGGTGGCGGTGCCCGCGGCGGCGCCGGTGCCCGACGCGGCGGTGCCGGTGCCTGACGCGGGGGTGCCCGAGGCCGAGGCGCCTGACACGGCTGTGCGCGCGCGTGCCGCGGAGCTGGCCCGTGATCTGGAGGAACATGCCCACCGCTACTACGTGCTCGACGCGCCGACCATCGCCGACGCCGAGTACGACGCGCTTCTGCGTGAGCTTGACCAGATCGAGCAGCGGTACCCGGAGCTGCGAACCGCGGACTCGCCGACACAGAAGGTAGCCGGCTCCTACTCGACGCTTTTCACGCCGGTCACCCACCTGGAACGGCTGCTGTCGCTGGACAACGTCTTCGACGAGGACGGGTTCCACGCCTGGGCCGCACGTGCCGCGCGGGAGCAGCCGGTGGAGGCCTGGCTGTGCGAGCTGAAGATCGACGGGCTCGCGGTCGACCTCGTCTACGAGGCCGGCGCTCTGGTGAGCGCGGCCACCCGCGGCGACGGCCGTACCGGTGAGGACATCACGCTGAACGTGCGCAGCCTGCGCAGTGTGCCGGCACGGCTGCGTGGCCGGGGCGTGCCGGAGCTGCTGGAGGTCCGTGGGGAGGTGTACTTCCCGACCGCGGGGTTCGCCGAGCTCAACGCGTCACTGGTCGAGGCGGGAAAGGCGCCGTTCGCCAACCCGCGAAACGCGGCTGCCGGGTCGCTGCGGCAGAAGGACCCCCGGGTCACGGCCAGCCGCCCGCTGGCCATGATCGTGCACGGGCTCGGCGCGAACCGGGGGTTCGAGGTGGAGTCACAGTCGGCTGCCTACGAGCGGCTGGCTGAGCTGGGCCTGCCGGTCTCCACGCGCTATCAGGTGTGCGCGGGGGTCGATGAGGTGCTCGCCTTCGTGCGGGCGTGGGGTGAGCAGCGGCACGACGTCGAGCACGAGATCGACGGCGTCGTCATCAAGGTCGACGGTTTCGCCCAGCAGCGCCGGCTCGGCGCCACCTCGAAGGCACCCCGCTGGGCGGTCGCGTTCAAGTACCCGCCCGAGGAGGTCACGACCCGGCTGCGGGACATCCAGGTCAACGTCGGCCGAACGGGCCGGGTGACACCGTTCGGGGTCCTCGAGCCGGTGAAGGTGGCGGGGTCGACGGTGGGTATGGCCACCCTGCACAACATCGACGAGGTGGGCCGCAAGGGAGTGCTCATCGGGGACATGGTCGTGCTCCGCAAGGCCGGCGACGTCATTCCGGAGATCGTCAGCCCGGTCGTCGACCTGCGGGATGGTTCGGAGCGTGCGTTCGTCATGCCCACGCACTGCCCGGAGTGCGGTACCGAGCTGGTCCGTCCCGAAGGCGAGGTGGACATCCGCTGCCCGAACACGGTGTCGTGTCCGGCGCAGCTGCGGGAGTCGGTTTTCCACCTGGCGTCGCGCGGCGCGCTCGATATCGACGGGCTGGGCTATGAGACCGCGACGGTGCTACTCGCCGAGGGTCGCATCCGTGACATAGGCGACATTTTTCAGCTCGCGCCGGAGTCCTTCGAGGGCCTGCGTGGCTTTGCGAGCAAGAAGGTCGACCAGATTCTGCGCGGGATCGAGGCGGCTCGGGACCGGCCGCTGTGGCGGTTGCTCGTCGGGTTGTCGATCCGGCATGTGGGGCCGACCGCCGCCCGCGCGTTGGCCCGGGAGCTGCGCTCCCTCGACGCGATCGCCGCCGCGCCGGCCGAGCGGCTCGCCGCCGTCGACGGGGTCGGGCCGAAGATCGCCGAAGCGGTGGTCGACTGGTTCGCCGATCCCCGCCATCGCGATGTCGTCGCCCGTATCGCAGCCGGTGGGGCCCGTCTGGCGGATGAGGGCGCGGGAGAGGGCCCCGGGCTGCTGGACGGTGTCGTCGTCGTCATCACCGGAACGCTGCAGGGGTGGAGCCGGGACACCGCTACCGAGGCGGTGCAGGCGCGTGGCGGAAAGGTCACCGGCTCGGTGAGCAAGAAGACCACTTTCGTGGTCGCCGGAGTGGATCCAGGCGCCTCGAAGTACCAGAAGGCGCTGAGTCTGCGGATTCCGTTGCTCGACGAGACGGGCTTCGCGGCGCTGCTCGGTGACGGAGCGGATGCGGCCAGGGCGCTTGCCGTGCACGAAGAGGGGGAGGGGTAGCCTTCGAATCCTGGCAGCGAAAGGTTCATCACGGTGAGCACTCATATGTTCTGTCATGTACCTGGCCGCGTGACGGGCCGCGCTTACGAGCATCTGCAACACGTCGACGGATGGGCTCCGGGCGGACCTGGGCTTTGCTGATGGGGGGCCCTCGGCCGAGCGGCGGGCCGTCGGGGCTGTCCGAGGCGTCTGGGCTGTCCAGGCCACCCGCATCGTTGTCCGCCGTCTGGGTGACCGTGGGCGGGGCGCTGGGATGCCTGTCCGCACTCGCGATCATCGCCGTCGCGGCCAGCCGCGGCGGATTCGACGATCTCGGGGTGGCCTTCGCGCTGCTCGCCGGGCTCACCGTCGCCGTCGGCCCGCAGCCGCACCCATCGCTGATGCCGTCCGCATCGGCGCAGATCACCGGGCCACTGCCAGGGTCTGGGGCGGGGTCTGGGCTGCTGTCGGGGCTGGGGCCCGGGTCCGCTGCGGGCCAGGTGGTGGGCGGCGGCGGCACGGACCTCACGGGCACCTTCCTGTTCGCGATTCTGCTCGGCTGGGGTGCCGCGCCGGCACTGGCGGTTCACCTCGTCGTGGGCGTTCTGCTGGAGCTGCCGCGACGGAGTTCGCTGGGGCGTGTGGTCGCCCGGGTGGGGCGTCGCGCGCTTGGGCTCGCCGCAGCCGGGGCCGTCGTCGCGGCGTTCGGTCTCGACCGCACCCTCGGTACCGCCGAGCTGCCGGCTGTCGCCCTCGCCGCGCTGGTGCTGTTCGTGATCGATGACCTGGCCGGCGCTCCAGTCGGGCCGCTTCGGTCGCGCGGGCCGGTTCGGCCGGCCCGGCCTGCCCGGCCGAACCGGCCGGGCGCGCGTGTCGGCGGAGCTGCCCGCGGCTGGCGGAACGACGTCCGCGGGGGCGGTAGCCGTGGGAGCGGCAGCCGTGGCGATGCATCGTTCCGTCTGCTGTACAACGAGCTGCATCGGCGGCTGGCGGTCGCCGCGGCCCTGCTGTCCCTGGCGCCGTTGATCGTGATCGCCGCCGGGCGTGGACCTTGGATGGCGCTGCTGCTCCTGCCCGCGCTGCGGGTGGTGACGAGGGTCGGTGAGGGCGCGCGGCAGAAGGAGCATGAGGCCCGTCATGACGGGCTGACCGGCCTGCCGAACCGGACCGCCCTCGCCGAGCGTGCGGCGCTAAGCATCGCGGCGGCGGAACGGACCGGTACTCGTGTCGGGCTGCTGCTGCTCGACCTCGACCGGTTCAAGGAGGTCAACGACCGGCTCGGGCACGATGTCGGCGACCGTCTGCTGGTTGTCGCCGCGGCTCGTCTCGCCGCTGCCCTGCGCCCCGGGGATGTCGTCGCGAGGCTCGGTGGTGACGAGTTCGCGGTGCTGCTTCCCTGGCTTCCACCCGGCGCCGACGGTCGGGCTGTCGCCACCGAGGTCGCCGGGCGGGTTCGCGGTGTCGTGCGCGCGCCGTACGAGATCGACGGTCAGTTCTGCGACATCGATGTGAGTGTCGGCGTGGCGCTCTACCCCGATCACGGCGCTGATCTGCCAGCGCTGTCGCAGTCCGCTGATATCGCGATGTACGCGGCGAAGGAGCACCGGCTGGGGGTCCAGGCCTACGGCCCGCGTGACGCCCGCCGGGCCCGGCTGCGTACGCGGACCACGGCGGAGCTGGGCTACGCCCTCGACCACGGGCAGCTCGAACTGCACTACCAGCCTCAGGCGGAGATCGTCGACGGAAGGGTGCGCCGAACCGAGGCGCTGCTGCGTTGGCGGCACCCCAGCCGCGGTCTGCTGCTGCCGGGAGTCTTCGTCCCGCTCGCCGAGTCCGCTGGTCTGATCCGTCCGATCACCTCCTGGGCGATGGACACGGCGCTGGCCCAGACCGCCCGGTGGCACGCGGCCGGCATCCCGGCCGCGGTCGCGCTGAACGTTTCCCCGCGTGATCTGCGCGACCCCGGTTTCGTCGGGTCCGTCGCGAGCGCGCTTGCCGCCAACAACCTGCCACCGGGCGCACTCACCTTCGAGGTGACCGAACGGGCGCTGACCGCCGACGGCGACGGGGCCGCCCGCGCGCTCCGGGATCTGGTCGACCTCGGCGTGACCGTGAGCCTGGATGACTTCGGCACCGGACTGATCTCTCTGGACGCCCTGCGTCGGTTGCCGATCGGCGAGATCAAGATCGATCGGACGGTGATCGGCCGGCTGGGCGCCGACCCCCGAGACGCCGTCACGATGGGTCTGGCCGATGGGGAAACCGCGGCCTGGGAGGCAGCCACCAGGGAGGTCGCCTTCATTCGCGCCGTGGTGCGGATGGCGTCCGACCTCGGGATGCGCGTCGTGGCGGAAGGCGTCGAGACATCGACGGAGTGGTGCCAGCTCGCCGGTTTCGGCGCGGACGCCGCGCAGGGCTGGCATGTGGCGCCGGCACTGCCCGCGGCGTTGGTCACCCGGTGGCTGGTCGAGCCCGGCCAGGCCGGCGAGCTTCTCACCGGACATCGTCCCGGTGAGGCCCGCCAGGTGGGCTCCAGGCACGGCCAGTCACAGGACGCCGTGGTGAGCCTGAGTCACGACGGCTGACGGGACTGCATCGGGTTCCGTCAGCTTCCAGTGCGCTGCGCGCCGAACCGGACGATCGCCTGCCGAGACGCTGCGATGCTCCAGGTCAGGCTGTCCGCCGAAGGCGCCGTTGGCGGGTCGGGTGTCGCTGGCGGGCCGGGCGTCGTTGACGGGCCGGCGGACGGTCGCTCGCTAGCGCCGGGGGCCGTTGGTACGGGCGAGGCTGGCGGCGATGCCGGCCAGATGCGCCAGACGCGCGATCTCCGAGCCGCGGAACGCCGGGCCGCCTGGTCTGCCGACGAGCAGGACCAGCTGGTCGTGGCCGACAGGCGCGGCGGCGAGCTCCATGCTGACCGCCTCCCAGCGAGCCGGGAACTCCCCATCGCTGGGTGCGATTCGCCTGGCCTTCTCCAACGGCAGCCACGGCAGGGAGATGCGGACCCGTTCCGGCACGCCCAGGTCGTCGCTGCCGAGGTTGGGAGCGCCCACCGACGCCTCGCGGACGCGGACGTCACCCGGCGCCAGGTGCTCGAGCAACAGGGCCCAGTCGGCGTTGAAGACACCCGAGACCAGCTCGGTCAACACGGCCGCGGCTTCGGCGGGACGTTCCGTCAGCGCGTCGACGAGCTCCAGGTCGTCGCCGATACCGGCACCGTCGGCGAGGAAGGGGCGCAGGGCCTCGACGGTCACCCCGGGAACGGACTGGGCGGCGGTGAACACGCGGTCGGCCAGACCGCCGGGCGGCAGCAGCACGATCATGTCGTCGACCGCGCCGGCGGGTGTGTGCTCCACGACCGAGAGGCTCACGATGTCGATCCCCGCCGCGCCGAGGGCCGTCGCCACCGCGCCCAGCGCGCCAGGATGGTCGGGCAGAAGGAGCCGGAGCAGGTACGACATGCGGCTGAGCATGCGCAAGATGTGTGACGCTGTCATGGCGATCACGTCACGGGCAGATGTCGATGCAGGTCACCTGCCTGTAAGGAAACGGTTTTCGGGAACGGGTGATCGTGGGTGGCTGCGTGCGTCGCGCGGCGCGCCGGCTCCGCGACGCGGACCCGTACGATGAGTGCACGCTGACGCCGCGCTTCGCCAGGTACGCCGCTGCCCGCGCGGCGCGCGCCACGACCTAGCCGATGTAGGGCCTGTGCCCACCGCTCACGAGGGGTCCACCGGAATGGCGATCACCCGGGACGAGGTCGCGAACCTTGCCCGCCTGTCGCGGATGTCCCTGTCCTCCGCTGAGCTCGACGCGCTCGCACCGCAGCTGGAGGCGATTCTCGGCGCCGTGGCCAGGGTCGCCGAGGTGGCGGCGGCGGACATTCCGCCGACCTCGCACGCCGTACCGCTCACCAATGTCTTCCGCGCGGACGTGACTCGCCCGTCGCTGCCGGTCGCCGACGTCCTCGCCGGCGCGCCCGCCGCCGAGGAGGGCCGGTTCCGGGTGCCGCGCATTCTCGATCCGGAAGAGTGAAGGGCACCAGGCTGCACATGACCGACGTTTCAGGCATCTCGACGCCCGTGGAGTCCGCCCGGACGGACGACGTCGTCCGGCTGACGGCCGCCGCGACGGCTGCCGCGATCGCCGCAGGTGAGCTTTCCGCGGAGGAGGCCACCCTCGCCGCCCTGGACCGCATCGCGAAGGTCGACGACGCGGTGCACGCGTTCCTGCACGTCGACGCGGAAGGCGCGCTTGCCGCCGCCCGCGCGGTGGACGCCCGGCGTGCCGCGGGGGAGCGGCTGGGTCCACTGGCCGGTGTGCCGCTCGCACTCAAGGACGTGTTCACCGCCCGCGGCATGCCGACCACCTGCGGCAGCAGGATTCTCGAAGGCTGGCGGCCGCCCTACGACGCGACTGTGGTCTCCCGGTTGCGTGCTGCCGACGTCGTCATTCTCGGCAAGGTCAACATGGACGAGTTCGCGATGGGCTCCTCCACCGAGAACTCGGCGTACGGCCCGACCCGTAACCCATGGGATCTCACCCGGATTCCGGGTGGCAGCAGCGGTGGCAGCGCGGCCGCGGTGGCCGCTTTCGAAGCGCCGCTGTCCATCGGCACCGACACGGGTGGCTCGATCCGTCAGCCGGCCGCCGTCTGCGGTCTGGTCGGGGTCAAGCCGACCTACGGCGGGGTCAGCCGGTACGGCCTCGTCGCCTTCTCCAGCTCTCTGGACCAGGCGGGCCCGATCACCCGTACCGTCGCCGACGCCGCCCTGCTGCACGCGGCCATCGCCGGGCACGACCCGATGGACAGCACCAGCGTCGAGCTGCCGGTGCCTCCGGTGGTGGAGGCCGCCGGCCGCCGGGACATCCGCGGAATGCGGGTGGGCGTGGTGCGTGAGCTCGCCGGCGAGGGCTACGACCCGGGAGTGCAGGCCGCGTTCGACGCGGCCGTCGCGGAGCTGGCCGGGCTCGGTGCCGAGGTGGTCGAGGTGAGCTGCCCGCACTTCACCTACGCGATGGCGGCGTACTACCTGATCGCACCGAGCGAGTGCTCGTCCAACCTGGCCCGCTTCGACGCGATGCGGTTCGGCCTGCGGGCCGGGGACGACGGTCGTGCCGGCGCGGAGGAGGTCATGAGCCGTACCCGGGACGTCGGGTTCGGTGCCGAGGTGAAGCGGCGGGTCATGCTCGGCACGTACGCGCTGTCCTCGGGGTACTACGACGCCTACTACGGGCAGGCACAGAAGGTCCGGACGCTGATCAGCCGGGACTTCGCCGCCGCCTACGAACAGGCTGACGTGCTGGTCTCACCGACCACGCCGACGCCGGCCTTCCCGATCGGGGACAAGGTCGACGACCCGGTGGCGATGTACCTGTCGGACCTGTGCACGATTCCGTCCAACCTCGCCGGTGGGCCGGCGATGAGCCTGCCGTCCGGGCTGGTGGACGGGCTGCCCGTGGGCATCCAGATCATGGCGCCGGCGTTCGCCGATGACCGGCTCTACCTGGTCGGCGGCGCACTGGAGGCCGCGCTGGACGCCCGGCGGGGGCACGCCCTGCTCGACGAAGCCCCGACGCTGTAGACAAACCGACGCTGTGGACAATCCGACGCTGTGGACAACAGGCCAGCACACCAGGAGAGGAGGGACGAGAAAGAGATGGTCGAGCTGCGCAGCGGTCGCCAGGACCGCGCACTTCTGCTGATTGTCTGGGGGCTCACGCTCGTGGTGCTCGTCCTCGGCGTCCTGACGTTGAGCCCGATCCTGCTCGTCTGGGGGATCATCGGCCTGCCCGCGGCGCTCGCGCTGGGCTACGTCCATGTCCGTGACACGCGGCGTCAGGCCGGCAGCCAGGGGACAACACCTGGGCGGCCGGCGGCCGGCGGTCACGAAGACGGCCTTGAAGACGGCATCGAAGAGGAGTCATCCCGGTGAGCACATCGGCTCCCGTCATCGCCACCCCCTCCTATGAGGACGCCATCGCGCGCTACGAGGCGGTGATCGGGCTGGAGACCCATGTCGAGCTCGGCACCGCCTCCAAGATGTTCTGCGGGTGCGCGACGACGTTCGGCGCGGAGCCGAACACCCAGGTATGCCCGGTCTGCCTGGGCCTGCCCGGGGCGCTGCCGGTGGTGAACGAGGCCGCGGTGCGGTTCGCGACGCTCATCGGGCTCGCGCTGAACTGCACGATCGCGACCTGGTGCCGGTTCGCCCGGAAGAACTACTTCTATCCGGACATGCCGAAGAACTTCCAGATCAGTCAGTACGACGAGCCGCTGTGCTCGAACGGCTGGCTGGACGTCGAGGTCGAGGGGGAGATCCACCGGGTCGGGATCACCCGGGTCCACCTGGAGGAGGACACCGGCAAGTCGCTGCACGTCGGCGGGGCGACCGGGCGGATCCACGGAGCCACCCACTCCCTGGTCGACTACAACCGGGCCGGCATCCCCCTGGTGGAGATCGTCACCGAGCCCGACATCCGGCACCCCGAGGTCGCTCGGGCCTACGTCGACGAGCTGCGGGAGCTGTGCCGGGCGCTGGCGGTCTCGGACGTGCGGATGGACCAGGGCTCGCTGCGCTGCGACGCGAACGTGTCGCTGCGGCCCCGGCCCGCGGCAGGGCAGCCGGACGCGCCGTTCGGCACCCGTTCGGAGACGAAGAACCTCAACTCGCTGCGTTCGGTCGAGCGGGCTGTCCGCTTCGAGGTCGTGCGCCAGGCGGCGCTGCTGGACGCCGGCGAGCGGGTCATCCAGGAGACCCGGCACTTCGACGAGGCGTCGGGCCGCACCTCCTCTGGCCGGTCGAAGGAGGAGGCGACCGACTACCGCTACTTCCCGGAGCCGGACCTGACGCCGCTCGCGCTCACCTCGGAGTACGTCGAGGCGCTGCGCGCGGTCCTGCCGGAGCTGCCGGCGCAGCGGCGGGCCCGGCTCGTCGCGGAGCTCGGCTACTCCGCCCGTGAGCTGCAGGAGATGCGCAACGCCGGGGTGCTGGAGCTGGTCGAGGCGACGGTGGCCGCGGGCGCGAGCCCGGCCGGGGCGCGCAAGTGGTGGCTCAACGAGCTGGCGAGGCGCGCCTCGGACGCCGGTGTCGAGCCGCGTGAGCTGGCGATCAGCCCGGCCCAGGTGGCCCGGGTCTGCGAGCTCGTCGCCGAGGGGAAGCTGACCGACGCGCTCGGGCGAAAGGTCGTCGACGGTGTGCTCGCGGGTGACGGCTCGCCCGACGAGGTCGTCGCCGCGCGGGGGCTGGCCGTGGTCTCCGACGACTCGGCGCTGCGCGACGCGGTCGACGCCGCCATCGCCGGCGCGCCCGACATCGCGGACAAGGTCCGGGGCGGCAAGCTGAACGCGGTGGGGCCGCTCGTCGGCACGGTGATGAAGACGATGCGGGGCCAGGCCGACGCCGCGGCCGTCCGCAGGCTGTTGCTGGAGCGGCTGGAAGTCTCCTGACCGACGGTGGTCCCGGCAATGTGCGACGATCGTCGGTGATGTCTGGGACCACGCGGGGGCGTCTGCTCGCCACCAGCGATATCCATGTTCGCCATCCGGAGAACCGGGCGATCGTCGAGGCGATGCGGCCGGGCCATGACGATGACTGGCTGCTCGTGGTCGGCGACGTCGGCGAGCGTCTCGACGACGTCGAATGGGCGCTGCGGTTGCTCGCGGGCCGGTTCGCCCAGGTCGTGTGGGTGCCCGGCAACCATGAGCTGTGGACGTTGAGCCGGGACGCCGTGCCCCTGCGCGGAGAGGCCCGTTACCGCCATCTGGTCGACCTGTGCGCGGGCCTGGGAGTTCTCACCCCCGAGGACCCCTACCCGATCTGGACCGGGCTGGGTGGTCCCGTGCGCATCGTGCCGATGTTCCTGCTCTACGACTACACGTTCCGTCCCGAGGGCACCTCGAACAAGGAGGAGGCGCTCGCCGCGGCGTACGCGGCGGGCGTGGTGTGCTCCGACGAGTCGGTGCTGCACTCCGACCCCTATCCGAGCAGGGACGACTGGTGCCGGGCTCGGGTCGCGCAGACGCGCGTCCGGCTGGACGAATGCCCCCGGGACGTCCCCCTCGTGCTCGTCAACCATTTCCCGCTGGTGCGCGAGCCCACCAGGATCCTGCGCTACCCGGTGTTCGCGCAGTGGTGTGGAACCGAGCTCACCGCGGACTGGCACACCCGCTACAACGTCGCCGCGGTGGTCTACGGTCACCTGCACATTCCTCGGACGACCTGGCATGACGGCGTCCGGTTCGAGGAGGTCTCGGTGGGCTACCCGCGTGAGTGGCGCAGCTGGCGGACCCGACGACCGGTGTTGCGCCAGATCCTGCCCGCGCCGACCGGTGAGCGCATCCCGCCCTGGGGCGCGACGCGGGACGAGTCGGAGTCCGCGGTGGTCCCGCCCGGCTGACCGGCTGGCCGGTCGGTCGGCCGGTCCAACAAAGGTGTGGTCCTCCGTGTTGCCACCATCGGTCCATCCGCGTGTCGGCTTGCCGACGTCGCGCGGCGCGTCGGATGCGGAGTCGCGGAGCCGTTCGTAGTGTGTGGACGGGCCTTGCGGGCCCCACCGGATGGTTCTGCGAGGCAATGGGGGGAGGCGAGTCGTCGTGCCCCTCACACCTACGGGGTTCGGTCCGTCCCGGTCGCGCCGCAGGGGGCGGGGGCGCCGGGGCCTGCTGGCCGCAGGTCTGGTGCTCGTGCTCGTGGCGGTTGGTGGCGGTCTCACCTACTGGCTGAAGGAACGGTCGGACGCACGGGCGGCTGACCGCGCGGTGGTCTCGGTGGCCGCGTCCTATCTGGAGGCCTGGCAGGCGCTGACGATCGCGCCGTCCGCGGCCGAGGAATCCGACACGGCTGCCGGCGGGACCGGTGCCGCTGCCAGCGGAACCGGTGCCACCGGCACCGCTGCCGCCGGGACCGGAGCCGCTGCCGCCGGGACCGGCGGTGGCGATGCCGCGGCCGGTCAGGCCCGTGCTCGGGCCGGTGCCGCGGTCAGCGCGGTCAGCGTCGACGGCGACGTCCCGGTCGCGACACTGGTCGGGCTGATGTCCGACGTCCACGATCGGCTCTCGGTCACCAGGGCGGAGTTCGTCGCGGGGAAGGCGGAGCGCTCGGGGGCGAGCGCCACGGTTCCCTACACCGCGACCCTGACGCTCGCCGGATTCACCGAACCGCTGACGTACTCTGGTTCGCTCGGCCTGACCCGGGCCGGCGGCGACGCCTGGAAGGTGCGGGCGGCGCCGTCCTCGGTGCACCCCGAGCTCAAGCCGGGCCTGCGCCTGGACCGCACCGACTCCACCGGTAGGCGGGGCGCGCTGCTGGACGTGAACGGGCGTCCCATGGACACCAACCCCGAGCTCGCCGGGAACCTCATCGGCCGGATCGATCCGGCCTCCGGCCTGCAGCGGGTCTACGACTCGCGGCTGCGGCCCCAGGGCGGCTCGGTGGTGGTCCGCACCGACGGCAACGAGACAGTGAAGACCCTCAAGGCCTACCCGAGCAGCGACGGCGAGGCGATCCGCACCACCATCAACCTGGACGTCCAGCGTGCGGCCGAGGCGGCCCTCGGCACCGCCGCGCAGCCGAACGGGGCGCTGGTAGCCATCGACACCCGGACCGGCGGGGTGCTCGCGGTGGCGAACCGCCCGACCAACGGCTACGGGCGGGCGGTGCGCGGGTCGTATCCGCCCGGTTCGACCTTCAAGATCGTGACGGCGACGGCGGCGCTGATGAACGGCAGGACGGCGGACACCCCGCTCGACTGCACCGAGAAGGTGAGCATCGGCGGGCGGGAGTTCCAGAACGCCGAGGCGGAGCAGTTCGGCATGATCCCGTTCCGCACGGCCTTCGCCAAGAGCTGCAACACGGCGTTCATCCGGCTGGAGCAGTCGCTGCCCGACGGCGCACTCGAGCAGGCCGCCAAGCTGTACGGCTTCGACGGTGTCGAGCCGCTGCCCATCGCCAGCGTCGGCGGCTCCTTCCCGACCCCGCGCGACGACGTCGAGGCGGCGGCCGCGTCGATCGGGCAGGGCCGGGTCGCCGCATCGCCGTTGCAGATGGCGAGCGTCGCCGCCGCCGTGGCGAGCGGCACCTGGCACCAGCCGTTCGTCGTGGGGGAGTCGCCGCGCAGCAACGCTCTGCCGGCGCAGGCCCTGGGGCCGCTGCGCGACTTCATGCGGGCCGTGGTCACCGAGGGGACTGCGGCGGGGGTGCCGATGCCGGGTGAGGTCGGCGGCAAGACCGGCACGGCCGAGTACGGGAACGGGAATCCGCCGCCGACGCACGGCTGGTTCGTCGGATACCGCGGTGACATCGCGGTCGCGACGGTCATCGAGGACGGTGGTTTCGGTGCCGAGTCCGCCGCGCCCGTGGTCTCCAGGTTCTTCACCGCTCTCGACGGTGGCCAGGTGTCGGCTCCGCCGGCCGCCGGCTGATCGGCTTTGGCCAGCCGCAGGAGTGAAGGATTTTTGTCGTTCCAACGACCGAGATCTTTCACTCCTGCGGGTCGCCAGGCGACCCTGTGTCCCTTTTCGTTCCTTTTGAGGGGAATTGGGTGGCACGGGCCGGCTACCGCCGTCCGCTTGACGTGGTGGCCGATGTCGGGGATGGTGTATCGCGTGCTGCTTGGCATCCTCGTACGCTCGGAGCGCGTGTAGTCGGACCGACTGGTCACCGACCGCCCGCGCCGCCCCTCAGTGCCTCCGGCACGAGGGGCTTTTTCATGTCCGGCCCGGCGCGTGCACCACGACCGCCTGTACATCGCCGTCTCGACCAGCTCTGCCGGCCCCGTCAAGGAAGACGACCAGATGACCAGAGAGACTCCACAGATCACCGGCGCGCAATCGCTCGTCCACTCGCTTGAGGCGGTCGGTGCCGAGGTGGTCTTCGGTATTCCGGGCGGGGCGATCCTGCCCGCCTATGATCCGCTGTTCGACTCCACCCGGGTGCGACACATCCTGGTCCGGCACGAGCAGGGCGCCGGGCATGCCGCCGAGGGCTACGCGCAGGCCACCGGGCGGGTCGGGGTGTGCATGGCGACGTCCGGGCCGGGCGCGACGAACCTGGTGACGCCCATCGCCGACGCCTACATGGACTCGGTGCCCATCGTCGCGATCACCGGCCAGGTGGCGAGCCGGGCGATCGGCACCGACGCGTTCCAGGAAGCCGACATCTGCGGCATCACGCTGCCGATCACCAAGCACAACTTCCTGGTCCAGTCGGCCGATGACATCCCGCGGACGATCGCCGAGGCGTTCCACATCGCCTCGACCGGCCGGCCGGGTCCGGTGCTGGTCGACCTGCCGAAGGACATCCTGCAGGGCCTCACCTCGGTGCTGCCGCACGAGGTCTGGCCGCCGGCGCTGGAGCTGCCCGGGTACCGCCCGGTCACCCGCCCGCACGCCAAGCAGGTCCGCGAGGCGGCAAAGATGATCAGTGCCGCCCGTCGTCCGGTGCTCTATGTCGGCGGTGGCGTCCTCAAGGCCCGGGCGGCCGCCGAGCTGCGCGTGCTCGCCGAGCTCACCGGCATCCCGGTGGTCACGACGCTGATGGCCCGTGGCGCGTTCCCCGACTCGCATCCGCAGCATCTGGGCATGCCCGGCATGCACGGGTCGGTCGCGGCGGTCACGGCGATGCAGAAGTCGGACCTGCTGATCACTCTCGGTGCCCGCTTCGATGACCGGGTGACCGGGCGGCTGGCGTCCTTCGCGCCGGAGGCCGCGATCATCCACGCCGACATCGACCCGGCCGAGATCGGCAAGAACCGGGTGGCCGACGTGCCGATCGTGGGTGACTGCCGGGAGGTGATCGCCGACCTCACCGTCGCCCTGCAGGCCGAGCCGCGTCCCGACCTGGAAGCCTGGTGGCACGCGCTGAACCGCTGGCGGGGGACCTACCCGGTGGGCTACGACCTGCCGGCGGACGGCTCCGTCGCCCCGCAGCAGGTCATCGAGCGGATCGGTCAGATCTCCGGGCCGGAGACGGTCTTCGCGGCCGGTGTCGGGCAGCACCAGATGTGGGCGGCGCAGTTCATCTCCTACGAGCACCCGTACACCTGGCTCAACTCCGGTGGCGCCGGGACGATGGGGTACGCGGTGCCGGCGGCGATGGGCGCGAAGGTCGGCCGGCCGGACGCGACGGTGTGGGCGATCGACGGTGACGGCTGCTTCCAGATGACCAATCAGGAACTGGCGACCTGCGCCCTGGAGGGCATCCCGATCAAGGTCGCGGTCATCAACAACGGCTCGCTGGGCATGGTGCGCCAGTGGCAGACGCTGTTCTACGACCAGCGGTACTCCAACACCGACCTGGGCACCCACCCGGCTTCGGCGCGGACCGGGGTGACCCGGGTGCCGGACTTCGTGCGGCTGGCCGAGGCACTGGGATGCGTCGGTCTGCGCTGCGAGTCCCCTGAGGACATCGACGCGACCATCGAGAAGGCGATGAGCATCAACGACGCCCCTGTTGTGGTCGACTTCGTGGTCCATCCGGACGCCATGGTGTGGCCGATGGTGGCCGCGGGCGCCAGCAACGACGAGATCCAGGTCGCCCGCGACCTGGCTCCCGACTTCGACTACTCCGGCGACGCGGAGGTCAACCTGTGACCCGGCACACCCTCTCGGTCCTCGTCGAGAACAAGCCGGGCGTCCTCGCCCGGGTGTCGGGCCTGTTCTCCCGGCGCGRCTTCAACATCGAGTCGCTCGCCGTCGGGCCCACCGAGCACGCGGACGTCTCCCGGATGAYGATCGTCGTCGCGGTCGAGGACCTGCCGCTGGAGCAGGTGACCAAGCAGCTCAACAAGCTGGTCAACGTGCTGAAGATCGTCGAGATGGACACGAGCGTCTCGGTCCAGCGCGAGCTGATGCTGGTCAAGGTGCGGGCTGACCTCACGGTCCGTTCCCAGGTGCTGGAGACCGTCCAGCTCTTCCGGGCGAAGGTCGTGGACGTCGCCCAGGACGCGGTGACGATCGAGGCCACCGGCACCCGTGACAAGCTGGACGCGCTCATCCGCATGCTCGAGCCCTTCGGGATCCGCGAGCTGGTCCAGTCCGGCATGGTCGCCCTCGGCCGCGGCTCGCGGTCGATCACCGACCGCAGCCTGCGTGCGGTCGAGCGCTCGGCCTGACGAGCATCCCCTCTGTTTCCACCAGCAGTCTGTTTCCACCAGCAGTGCCCCGGCAGTGCCCACCAGTAATTCCCACTAGGAGATTCACCAACGATGGTCGAGATCTACTACGACGACGACGCGAACCTCGCGAACCTCGCTGACCGCAAGGTCGCCGTGATCGGTTACGGCAGCCAGGGGCACGCGCACGCGCTGAACCTGCGCGACAGCGGGATCGACGTCCGCGTCGGCCTGCCCGAGACGAGCGCCAGCCGGGCCAAGGCCGAGGAGCAGGGCCTGCGGGTGGTGACCCCGGCGGAGGCCTCCGCCGAGGCCGACATCATCATGATCCTGACGCCGGACACGACGCACCGCAAGATCTACGCCGAGTCGATCGCGCCGAACCTCGCCCCGGGCAAGGCGCTCGCCTTCGGGCACGGCTTCAACATCCGTTACGGCCTCATCGAGCCGCCGGCCGGCGTGGACGTCTTCATGGTCGCGCCGAAGGGCCCGGGCCACCTGGTCCGTCGGGTGTTCACCGAGGGCAAGGGCGTGCCGTGCCTCGTCGCCGTCGAGTCGGACGCCTCCGGCAAGGCCCTCGACATCGCGCTCGCCTACGCCAAGGGCATCGGTGGCACCCGGGCCGGCGCGCTGCGCACGACGTTCACCGAGGAGACCGAGACCGACCTGTTCGGTGAGCAGGCGGTGCTGTGCGGCGGTGCCAGCGCGCTGGTGCAGGCCGGCTTCGAGACGCTGGTCGAGGCCGGGTACACCCCCGAGGTCGCGTACTTCGAGTGCCTGCACGAGCTCAAGCTGATCGTCGACCTCATGTACGAGGGCGGCATCAGCCAGATGCGCTACTCGATCTCCGACACGGCCGAGTACGGCGACGTCACCCGTGGCCCGCGTGTGGTCACTCCGGCGGTCAAGGCGGAGATGCGCAAGATCCTCGGCGAGATCCAGGATGGGACGTTCGCCCGCGAGTGGGTCGCGGAGGACGACGCGGGTCGCCCGACCTTCACCAAGCTGGTCGAGGAGGGCAAGCAGCACCCGATCGAGCAGGTCGGTGGCAAGCTGCGGCCGATGATGTCCTGGATCGCGAAGGACTGACGCGGTGGGCCGGGCCGGGTGGCACTGCCGCCCGGCCGTGCCCGGCGTGTCAGGCGGTGCCCGGCTGTGCCCGGCCGTGATCCCTCGGTGGTGAGAGCGGGCACACCGCCGTGGGCGACCGATCGCGCTGAGCGTCCTCTGTAGGCTGTAGGCGCACCGTAAAGCCCACCTGATTCGACACCGTCGTCGTCCGCCCGGGCAGCGGCGCAGCACGGCCTCGTTGCCGCTGCGTCCTTCTCACTGGTGGCCGGCGACGAGCTGCGCTACTAGGAGCAGACCGTGCCCGTCGTACTCGTCGCCGAGGAGCTCTCACCGGCCGGGCTGGAGGTCCTCTCTGGGGACTTCGAGATCCGCCACGTGGACGGGGCCGACCGATCCGCGCTGTTGCCGGCGCTGGCGGACGTGGACGCGGTCCTCATCCGTTCGGCAACGAAGATCGACGCGGAGGCACTCGCCGCCGCGCCGCGGCTCAAGGTCGTGGCCCGGGCCGGGATCGGGCTCGACAACGTCGACGTGCCGGCCGCCACCAACCGGGGCGTCATGGTGGTGAACGCGCCGCAGTCGAACATCGTCAGTGCCGCCGAGCACGCGGTCGCGCTGCTGTTGTCCGTGGCTCGGCGGGTGCCGGCCGCGCATGGCGCGCTCGTCGGCGGCGAGTGGAAGCGGTCGAAGTACGTCGGCGTGGAGCTGACCGAGAAGACCGCCGGCGTCGTGGGGCTCGGCCGCATCGGCGTCCTGGTCGCGCAGCGCCTCGCCGCGTTCGGGATGGACATCGTCGCCTACGACCCCTATGTGTCGGTGGCCCGGGCCTCCCAGCTGGGCGTCCGCCTGGTCGACCTGGACGAGCTCCTCGCCGTCAGTGATGTGATCACCATTCACCTCCCCAAGACGCCCGAGACGCTGGGGCTGATCGGCGCCGAGCAGCTCGCGCGGGTCAAGCCCGGTGTGATCATCGTGAACGCCGCGCGTGGTGGCCTGGTCGACGAGGCTGCGCTGGCCGAGGCCGTCAGCTCCGGCCGGGTCGGTGGCGCGGGGCTCGACGTGTACGTCAAGGAGCCGACCACATCCTCGCCGCTGTTCGGCCTGGAGAACGTGGTCGTCACTCCGCACCTGGGCGCCTCGACCCAGGAGGCGCAGGACAAGGCCGGCCTCGCGGTGGCGAGGTCGGTGCGCCTGGCGCTGAGCGGCGAGTTCGTTCCCGACGCGGTCAACGTGCAGGCCGGCGGGGTCGTCGCGGAGGACGTGCGGCCCGGCCTGCCGCTCGCCGAGAAACTGGGCCAGCTCTTCTCCGGCCTGGCCGGGGGAGTCGCCGCGGCGATCACGGTCGAGGTGCGGGGCGAGATCGCCGTGCATGACGTCTCGGTGCTGCAGCTGGCTGTCCTCAAGGGTGTCTTCACCGACATCGTCGAGGAGCAGGTCACCTATGTGAACGCGCCGCTGATCGCCAAGGAACGCGGTGTCGAGGTCGGGCTGGAGACCTCCGAGGAGAGCCCGGACTACCGCAACCTCGTGACGGTGCGCGGAGCGCTGCCCGACGGCACCGCGGTCTCGGTCAGCGGCACCCTGGTCGGGTCGCGGCAGGTCGAGAAGATCACCGCGATCGACGGGTTCGAGGTGGACCTACGGCCCGAGAACCACCTGGCCTWCTTCCGTTACGAGGATCGCCCGGGCATTGTCGGCGCCGTCGGCGCACTGCTCGGCGAGGCCCACATCAACATCGCCAACGCGCAGGTCAGCCGCCTGAGCGCCGGCGGCGAGGCGCTCATGTCCCTGTCCCTGGACGACGCGGTGGCGCCCGACATCCTGACCGAGATCGCGAAGATCATCGGTGCGTCCTATGCACGGGCGGTCAGCATCTCGACCGACTGATAGCGCCGAATGGGTCTTTTCGTCGCGCCTCGGTGTGACTCGACCTGATCCGGGTGATCGTTAGGCAGAAGTGACGCCCGAGGCGCTTGCCGGCGTTACCGTGACACACATGGCGCCACGGCACCCGGATCCGTTCGAGGACGTGCGGCTTGACGAGCGCTTTGTGCGGTCCGCACGCTTCCTGGAACCCTCGGCGATGGAGCGTGCGGGCCGGTTTCCGCCCGCCGGCGGGGCGCGGTGCACGGTCGTGCCGGCGCCCCGCGGCCTGCACGGGCTGGTCTTCCGGCTCTTTGTCGCCCCGCCGCGTCCGGCGCCGCGGGCCAGGCGCCTGACCTGGGTACTCGCCGTGCTCACCCTCGCGCTCGGGATGATCAGCCTCACCTTCATAGCGCTGCGCCAGACGGCGCGCAGCGTTCCGGTCGCGACCTTGCCGCAGCCGGCTGCGGGGATCAGCACCACCAGCAGCACGCTCGCCTCCCGTGAGACCGGTGGTGAGGTCGCCACCACCGCGACCAGGTTCGCGACCGGCCCGTCATCGCCGGCCGGGAACGGGGCGGCGGCGGGCCTGGCCGCCGCAGCTTCGCAGGGCTTCGACCTCACGCCGGCCCTGTTCGCCGGGCTGCGGGCGGGGGACTGCCTGGCCTGGCCGGCCGCGCCGGCGACCAGGCTGGCCCCGGTGCCGGTGGACTGTTCCCAACCTCACATCGACGAGATCACGAAGGTCGTGGACCGGGCCGGCGGCGACGCCTCCTGGCCCGGCGCGGACGTGCTCAGCGCAACCGCGACGGACCTCTGCGGAGGTTCCCTGCTGGCGTCCGCGGGTGCCTTCGGCGTGGCTTCGAGCGGGGCCGTCGCGACGGTGTGGCCGGACCGGGCCAGCTGGGAAGGCGGCGTGCACGGGATCGCCTGCACGATCCGTTCGCAGGACCTGACTCCCCGGTCCGGGCGCCTGGTGGTCCCGGCACCCGTCCAGGGCTGACACCCGTCCAGGCCCGACACCCGTCCAGGCCCGACAGACGTCCAGGCCCGACAGACGTCCGGGGCCGAAAGACGTCCGGAGCCGACGGCCGTCCGTCCGGATCTGACATCCGGTGGTCTGGGTAGTGRCATGGGCGACGGTGCGGGGCGGGTCGGGTTCGCCGGCAGTCGGGTAGGCTGACGAGGCGATGCGTGCGCTGCTTCTTCTTAGGTGCCGCGGCGGGGCCTGATCCGGGCTTTCTGATCCGGAATATTGGCTGGCTTCCCCGTCGCGGAGTTCTCGTGCGTCAGCACCGGTCCCCTGCCACTGATCTCAGTCAGGCGCTGAGCTTCAGGCAGGCGCTGAGGAACCGGCCCGCATACCCGAGGAAGCAGGAACAGTGATCACACCTCAGCAACCGTCTGGCATGCCCATCGAGAAGTACCGCCCGTTCCAGGCGGTCACGCTGCCGGACCGTACCTGGCCGGGCGCCACGATCACCCGGGCACCCCGCTGGTGCAGCGTGGACCTGCGCGACGGCAACCAGGCGCTGATCGACCCGATGACCCCGTCCCGCAAGATGCAGCTGTTCGAGCTGCTGGTGGCGATGGGCTACAAGGAGATCGAGGTCGGCTTTCCCGCGGCGAGCCAGACCGACTTCGACTTCGTCCGTCAGCTGATCGAGGGCGATCGGATCCCCGACGATGTGACGATCCAGGTCCTCACCCAGGCGCGTGAGGAGCTGAWCGAGCGCACCGCCGCGGCGGTGGCCGGGTCCGACCGTGCTCTGATCCACCTGTACAACTCCACGTCGACCCTGCAGCGCCGGGTCGTGTTCGGTCTCGACCGCGCCGGCATCACCGACATCGCCGTGCAGGGCGCGCGCTGGTGCGTCCAGTACGCGGAGAAGCTGCTGGACGGGACGGACGTCCGCTGGCAGTACAGCCCCGAGTCGTTCACCGGGACGGAGCTCGACTACGCGGTCGAGGTCTGCGAGGCGGTGATGGATGTCTGGGAGCCCACGGCGGAGAACCCCGTGGTCCTCAACCTGCCCGCAACCGTCGAGATGTCGACGCCGAACATCTACGCCGACCAGATCGAGTGGGTCAGCCGGAACCTGACCAGGCGCGACGCGGTGGTGCTGTCGCTGCACCCGCACAACGACCGGGGCTGCGCGGTCGCGGCGGCCGAGCTCGGCGTCATGGCCGGTGCGGACCGGGTGGAGGRCTGCCTGTTCGGCAACGGCGAGCGCACCGGCAACGTGTGCCTGGTGACCCTCGGGCTGAACCTGTTCTCGCAGGGCGTCGACCCGGAGATCGACTTCTCCGACATCGACGGTGTCCGCCGCACGGTGGAGTACTGCAACCAGCTGCCGGTGCACCCCCGTCACCCCTACGGCGGCGACCTCGTCTACACGGCCTTCTCCGGCTCCCACCAGGACGCCATCAAGAAGGGCTTCGAGGCGATGGAGCGCACCGGCCAGACCCTGTGGGAGGTGCCCTACCTGCCGATCGACCCCAAGGACGTCGGCCGCAGCTACGAGGCCGTCATCAGGGTGAACAGCCAGTCGGGCAAGGGCGGCGTGGCCTACCTGATGAAGTCGGAGTACGCGCTGGACCTGCCGCGGCGGCTGCAGATCGAGTTCTCCGGCGTGGTGCAGAAGCACACCGACGACGCCGGCGGCGAGGTCACCGCCGAGCAGCTCTGGGAGATCTTCACCCGGGAGTACCGCCCGCAGGGCGGCGACCCGGAGGCGCCGCTGGAGCTGCTGGGATCGCGGACGACCGCGGCGAGCGGCGAGCGGGACGAGGTGACCGTCTCGGTGCGCCTGCACGGGGTCGAGAACGTGATCACGGGCACCGGCAACGGCCCGATTGACGCGTTCGTCGCGGCGCTGTCCGACCGTGGGGTGCAGATCCGGGTCCTCGACTACACCGAGCATGCCCTGGGCTCCGGGGCGGACGCCCGTGCCGCGGCCTACCTGGAGGTCGTGGTCGGGGACGCGGTGTTCTGGGGAGTCGGGATCGACCCGAACATCGTCACGGCGTCGATGCGCGCGGTCGTCAGCGCGGTCAACCGGGCAGCGGCCCGGGCCCGGGTGGCGCCGCCGGCGCCGGCACCGGCGCAGTGAGGTGGCGCGGGCCCGGTGGCGCGGCTGCCACCGGGCCCACGCCCGCTCCGGGCGTGCCGTCAGTGCGTGTCGTCAGTCGTTGTGCGCGTTGAGCGCGGTGGGCTCGACGTCGCGGATGCCGCGCCGGACCAGCTCGGTGAGCTGCAGCGGCACGTCGGTCATCCCGTGGTCGACCCGGGCGTGCGTGTCGACGGAGGCGATGATCTCGTCCTCGCTGGGCGCGACCAGGCGGGTCTCACAGTCGTGGATGATCGCCCCGCAGTAGAACTCCTTCATCACCGGGGGGCGCCCCAGTGTGATCTCTCGGACCCGGGCGCCGGGATCACCCACGGGGCGCGGGGCGATCAGGGCCTGCGCGGTCCAGAACCGGTTCCGCCTCATACCGCCGACAGCTCCGCGAGACGCAACATCAGGCGCTCCATCCGTACCAGGCCGAGGGGTCGTCCCATTTCGGTCACGATTATCACCGGGTCGAACCGACGCCCCTTCGGGCGGGTCATGGCTCGGCGCGCCACCTCGGTCACGGGCTCGTCCGGCCGGGCGAACAGCGAGGTGGGAATCCTGCGGGGCGCCTGAGCAGCAGCACCTCCGGCGGCTCCAGCACCTCCGGCGGTACCGGCGCCTCCGGCGAGCTGCAGCGCCACGGGCCGGCACCGGTTGCTGACGATGATGGTCGTCTCCCCGGCCCCGTCGCGGTCGCCGTTGCCGTCGCGGTCGCTGTCGCCGGAGGGCTGCCGCACGGCGCCGGTTTCCGTAGCCGAAGCCGGGGACTCCGGCACGTCCGCCAGGTCGAGCATGCAGGGCGGGCACGCCGCGTCGCGGGCGCACTGCCCGTGATCGCCGGTGGACACCCGGGCCGGTTCCATCAGGCTGACGATGTGCGCGGAACGGTCGGTACGCGCGGCCATGGTCTGGATCCGTCTGGCCACCGAGGGGTCGAGGAACTGCCAGTGGGCTGACGGACGTCCGAGGAGGAAGCCCTGTGCCAGCGGGACGCCCAGGGCGACGAGCATGGTGAGCTCCTCCACCCGTTCGATGCCTTCGGCGATCACCCAGCCGTTGAGGCGGCTGGCGAACCCGCCGACCAGCTCGGTCAGCGCGATCTTCACCTGGTCGTCGTCTATGTGGGTTACGAGCGATCTGTCCAGTTTTACGAAATCCGGGCGGATGTAGGTGAGCTGGCGCAGCCCCGCGTAACCCGAGCCGACATCGTCCATCGCAATGAAGGCGCCTCTGTCGCGGAGCTCCTGTGATGTTGCGGCCAGGGCCGAGGAGCAGTCGATGGCCACTGCCTCGTTCAGCTCGAGAACCAGCCGGGAAAGATCGGCTGTCCGCCAGACGGACTCGACCTCCGGGCTGGAAAGAAGATGCGGGAAGACGTTGACGGCGAGAAAACAACGATCCGGAAGATGATCCCGTGCGGCGATCGCCTTGCGCAGCACCCGCGCCTCCACCTCGGCGGCGACACCGAGACGATCAGCTTCGGCGAAGACGAGGTCCGGGGCGTTGCGTGGGTCGTCGCCGAAGCGGGCCAGTGCTTCGTAGCCGGCTGTCAGGCCCAGTCGGAGGTCCACAATTGGCTGGAAGACAAGGTCTGGTGCGTCCGGGTCGGCCAGGATCCGGTCGATGTCGGGACGGGTCGGTGGTCCCACGGCTGGCTGGAGCTTCGCCGCCGCAGAGACCTCTCCCACCCCGCCGTGGCCTCCTCGACCCGCGGATCCGCGGCCCGTCGGCCGGCCGGTGTCCGCCGAACGCCCGCTGGTCAGGCGCTGAGGAACCATGCGTCGTGCACCCCCTCGTATCCCCGCACGTCGCATCAGCAAAGTTGTTTATTTCGTACCACTTTTACGGCGGCATCGGCATCCTGYCTCCGTGGAGTTGTGGTGCTGTGCGTGGGTGTGGTCCGAACTTTGTCCGTTGTGCATTTTTCGAAGTCAACGCGATTGTGTTCCGGTTGATATGCGCAGGGTCGGTCGGTGCTTCGTTTGGACCGACTGATCGGCACGCGAATGCAGCGCACTCGTTGAACGGAATGTCGGGCTGGCCCGGCTGCCACCACGGGCTGTGGTCGGCGAGCACGATCGGCCGGTGGAGCGGCCCGCCGAAGCGCTGCATGCAGGTCCTCTCACGGAGGGTGGCGGCGGGGTCGGTCCAGCCGAGTGGGTCCGTAGGGGCCGACTACAGTCAGGCCTCATGAGGCTTGCGGTCATAGGTGGCGACGGGATTGGTCCGGAAGTGGTGGCGGAGGGGCTGCGTGTACTGCGGGCGGTCTACCCCAAGGTCGAGACGACCGACTACGAGCTGGGTGCCCAGCGGTGGCACCGGACCGGCGAGACCCTGCCCGACAGCGTGCTAGCCGAGCTGCGTGGCCATGACGCGATCCTGCTGGGGGCCGTCGGGGACCCGGGCGTGCCGAGTGGTGTTCTCGAGCGTGGGCTGCTGCTGCGCCTGCGGTTCGAGCTCGATCACCACGTCAACCTTCGTCCGGTGCGGCTCTACCCGGGCGTGACCACACCGCTCGCCGGTGACCCCACCATCGACATGATCGTGGTCCGGGAGGGGACGGAGGGGCCGTACGCCGGTGCCGGTGGCACGCTGCGTCGCGGCACGCCGCACGAGGTGGCGACCGAGGAGAGCCTGAACACGAGGTTCGGCGTCGAGCGGGTCGTCCGGGACGCCTTCGCGCGGGCGAGCCGGCGGCCGCGCGCGCATCTGACCCTGGTGCACAAGACCAACGTCCTCACCAAGGCCGGTGATCTCTGGGCTCGCACGGTGGCCGACGTCGGCGCGGAGTTCCCCGGCGTCACCGTCGACTACCAGCATGTCGACGCGGCGTCGATGTTCTTCGTGACCAACCCCGGGCGGTTCGACGTCGTGGTCACCGACAACATGTTCGGCGACATCCTGACCGACATCGGCGCCGCGATCACGGGTGGCATCGGGCTGGCCGCGAGCGGGAACCTGGACCCGTCAGGTGCGAACCCGAGCATGTTCGAGCCGGTGCACGGCAGTGCGCCGGACATCGCGGGCCAGGGCCTGGCCGACCCGACCGCGACCGTGGCCTCGGTCGCCATGCTGCTGGACCACCTCGGGCACACCGGCGAGGCGGCACGGGTGGAGGCGGCGGTCGCCGCGTCGCTCGCGGCGCGTGCCGCCGCTGACGGCGGCGGGCGCCGGTCCACCCGTGAGATCGGGGATGACCTGGCGGCGCGCGCCGCCGGCTGATCGGCGCCGGCGCCGCGCTATGGCGGTGGCGGCGGCATCGTTGCAGGCGGTGCCCGCGCCGGCGGTCGTTTTCCGTTCGGTCATCCGGGGGCTATTCTCGGAAGGGAGCCGTAGATCCGGTACGACGGCAGCCGACAGGGCCTGACCACGGCGACGATCGGCAGTTTCGTCATCTCTGACTGTTCGTCACAGTGTTCGCCTGCGCCCTCGTGCGCCCTGAAGTCTTTCGTACTGGAGTTGCCATGCCCATTACCCCCACTTCAAAGATCTGGATGAACGGCGAGCTCGTCGACTGGGACGACGCCCAGGTCCACGTGCTCAACCCGAGCCTCCACTACGGCTGGGGTGTGTTCGAGGGCATCCGCGCCTACGCCACCTCGAGCGGCAGTGCGGTCTTCCGGCTGACCGACCACATCGCGCGTCTCTACCGCAGCGCCAAGATCTACATGATGGAGCCGTCCTTCTCGCCGGAGGAGCTCATCCAGGCGACGAAGGACCTCATCGTCGAGAACGACGTCCAGGCCTGCTACATCCGCCCGCTGATCTACCTCGGCTACGGCGAGATCGGCCTCAACCCGCTGCCGTCCTCGATCGAGGTGATGATCGCGGTCTGGCCCTGGGGCTCCTACCTGGGAGAGGACGCCGAGCGCAACGGCGCGCGCGCCACCATCTCGACCTGGCGCCGCAACGACGCGAACATCATCCCGCCGGCGGCGAAGGCCACCGGGCAGTACATCAACTCGTCGCTGGCCAAGGTGGCCGCCATCAAGGCCGGCTACGACGAGGCGATCATGACGAGCCCGAACGGCCACATCGCGGACGGCTCGGGCGAGAACGTCTTCATCGTCTCCGGGCGGAAGGTCATCACCCCGCCGCTCAGCGATGGTCCGCTCGGCGGCATCACCCGGGCATCGGTGATGCAGATCGCGGCGGACCAGGGCTACGAGGTGCTGGAGCAGCACATCGTGCGGACCGACCTGTACCTCGCCGACGAGGCCTTCTTCACCGGCACCGCGGCCGAGATCGTTCCGATCGCGTCGGTGGACGACCGGCCGGTCGGTGCCGGCCGGCCCGGCCCGGTCACCAAGGAGATCCTCGACATCTTCCACCAGGCGACCCGCGGCGAGCTCGACCGCTACAAGGACTGGAACGAGTCCGTCCGCTGAGGTTCACCGCGACCGCGTAATGCCGACTGCCCCCGCCCGGGTAACTCCCCGGGCGGGGGCGTTGTCGTTTCGGGACGTTTTATGGCGCGATGACCGCTGTGCGCTGTCCCTTTTCTGACACCATCGACAGCTGTTCTGGCGTGTGCTCTGGCCAACTCGACCTTGGCCGCCTACCGTCTCCCTTAGTCGTTTCACGAACGCACAAGCGTCAGGAGCGAGCCGGTTCAGGAGGGTGCCATGCGAGTTTCGGACGGAATGAGTGTTCTGGTCCTCGTCATCGGGCCGAATCACACGCTGCGGCAGGCGGCCCGGCTGATGGCCGCCCGGCACGTCGGCGCGGCGGTGGTCCTCGACAGCGAGAGCCAGGGGTTCGGAATCCTGACCGAGCGCGATGTTCTTCGCTCGGTCGCCCTCGGCCAGGATCCTGACGTCGAGCTTGTCGGCGATCACGTGACGAGGGACGTCGTGGTCGCCGGCCCTGACTGGTCCCTGGACGAGGCCGCCGCGGCCATGCTGCGGGGTGGCTTCCGGCACCTGATCGTGACCTCGGGAGCCGAGGTCGAGGGCGTGCTCTCGATGCGAGACGTCGTCCGGTGCTGGAGTCGCCAGCGGGTCGCTGCCTGACATGATCTGGATCGCCAACTGTGGTCGTCGAGTGACGTTGTGCCGATGAATTCACCGAGTCGGGCATCCGTGGCGCATCACATCCCCCGACAACGCTACGTTCACGGAATGCACGACACTGAGGCGGTCACCCTGCTGCGGGCGACCACGCTGCTAAAGGAACTCGACGAGGAGGACCTGCTCCGGCTGGCCAGCAGGTCGGTGACCCGGCGGTTCCGCCGGGGGCAGGTGGTCTTCACGGAGGGCGAGCCCGCGGACACACTGCTCGTGGTCGCCTCGGGCCGGCTGAAGGTGCTCACCAAGGCGGACGACGGCCGTGACCATGTGCTGAACATCGCGGGCCCGAAGGAGACCCTGGGCGAGCTCAACATCGTCGAGGCCGGGACACGCTCCGCGAGCGTCGAGGCGCTGGAACCGAGCACCGCGCTGGTGCTGGACCGCAGTGCCGTGTGGGAGCTCGTCCGGGAGCGCCCCGCCGTCGCCGAGCAGCTCATCCGGGCTCTGGTCGCGCATGTGCGCCGACTGACCGGCGCGAACGCGGACCTGGTGTTCCTCGACCTGCCGCGCCGCGTCGCCAAGCTGCTGCTGATGCGGATGCGTGAGGCCGGCCGCCCGGTCATCGAGCTCGGGCTCACCCAGACCGAGATCGCCTCGCTGCTGGGTGGTTCGCGCCAGTCGGTCAACCAGGCGCTGCGTGAGTTCGAGCGGCGCGCCTGGATCCTGTCCGAGGGGCAGACGATCACCATCCTGCAGGTCGACCGGCTTCGGCGCTTCGCCGGCGACTGAGCCGGCTCGCTTTTCCGGGCTCCCTTCCCGCTTCCCGCTTCCCGCTTCCCGCTCCGTAGCTCGATGGCTCTGTAGCTCGGTGGCTCCGTGGCTGGTGGCGCGGTGGCTCGGTGGCGGCGGGCCACGCCCGGCAGCCGCGAAGCCGGCCCGCCGGCCGCCGCGCCGCGAGCGGTGCGTAGCGTGGAGGGCAGGAACGGGTCGCATCGATTGCGGCAGGGGCCTGCCGGCGCCGGCCTTCTGGGCCGCCGGCCCGGCCCCGGGCGAGAGAACCCCAGGTAGATCAGGTGGGCCGGCACGATGGCGCTCGCCACACTTGCTACGTGTCCAGCGTGTTACGACATAAGGTGGGACGCTGGCGGCGAACCCGTCCCCGTCGCGCGTACCGGTCACTGACCATGGAGACCGGGGCGCGTGACGGCCAGACAAGGTTCCGGCGAGAGGTCCAGCTGTGCACCACGACGTCCCAACCACCACCCGAACCGTTTCCGTCGACGCCCGCACCGAGGGTGCCCCGGCGGAACCCGCGTTCGACCGTGAGTCGCTGCACATCTACGACACGACCCTGCGGGACGGAACCCAGCAGGAAGGGCTCTCGCTGTCGGTCGCCGACAAGCTTGTCGTCGCTCGTCATCTCGACGAGCTGGGCGTCGGGTTCATCGAGGGCGGCTGGCCCGGATCGAATCCCAAGGACGCCGAGTTCTTCCGCCGTGCCCGCACCGAGCTGAACCTGCGCGGTGCGCTGCTGACCGCCTTCGGTTCCACCCGGCGGGCGAGCAAGGCCGTGGCCGACGATCCGCAGGTCGCGGCGCTGCGTGACGCGGGTACCGCGGTCGTGTGCCTGGTGGCGAAGGCTGACCGTCGGCACGTCGAGCGCGCGCTGCGCACGACACCTGCCGAGAACCTGGCGATGATCCGCGACACCGTCCGGCATCTGACCGCCGAGGGCAAGCGGGTGTTCGTCGACGCGGAGCACTTCTTCGACGGTCACCGGGCCCACGCCGACTACGCCCTGGAGATGGTGCGCACGGCGGCCGAGGCCGGTGCCGAGGTCATCGTGCTGTGCGACACCAACGGCGGGATGCTGCCGACCYGGATCGGCGAGGTCGTCGCCGAGACGCTGGCGCTCACGGGTGCGCGGCTCGGCATCCACTGCCACGACGACGCGGCCTGCGCCGTCGCGAACAGCCTGGTCGCGATCGAGGCCGGGGCGACCCATGTGCAGGGCACCGCGAACGGCTACGGCGAGCGCTGCGGCAACGCCAATCTGTTCAGCGTGATCGCCGGCCTGGAGACCAAGCTGGGGCGCCAGGTGCTGCCCGCCGGGCGGCTGCGCGACCTCGTCCGGGTGTCCCACGCCATCGACGAGGTCACCAACTCGGTACCGGACAACAGCCGGCCGTATGTCGGGGCGAGCGCCTTCGCGCACAAGGCCGGCCTGCACGCGAGCGCGGTCAAGGTCGATCCGGACATGTACCAGCACATCGACCCGGCCGTGGTCGGCAACGACATGCGGATGCTCGTCTCGGAGCTGGCGGGCCGGGCGACGCTCGAGCTCAAGGGCCGGGAGATGGGCCTGGACCTGTCCGGCGAGCGTGAGGCCCTCGGCCGGGTGCTGGAGATCGTCAAGGACCGTGAGGCCGCGGGCTACTCGTACGAGGCCGCGGAGGCCTCCTTCGAGCTTCTGCTGATCGACGAGGTGTCCGGGCGGGAACGCTACTTCACCCTGGAATCCTGGCGGGTCATCGTCGAGCAGCGGGCCGGTGGCGAGGTCGTCAGCGAAGCGACGGTCAAGCTCACCTCCCACGGTGAGCGGCACGTTTCGACCGCCGAGGGCAACGGCCCGGTGAACGCGCTCGACACCGCGCTGCGCGCCGCGCTGGAGAAGGCCTACCCGGGCCTCGTGGACCTCGACCTCGTCGACTTCAAGGTCCGGATCCTCGACGGGAGCCAGGGCTCCGGAGCGGTCACCCGGGTGCTGGTCGAGACCAGTGACGGCCGTGGCCGTTGGGACACCATCGGCGTCCACGAGAACATCATCGCGGCCTCCTGGGTGGCGTTGCAGGATGCCGTCATCTACGGGCTGCGTCGCCAGGGCGAGCGTCCCGACCCCGACGCGGTCTAGTCCGGTCGCCTGGCGGTCCCCCATCGCCAGATCAACATCGTCAACGCCGCCTATGCGGCGTCCGCCCGTCCTGCCAAAGATTTCTCCGCTCGTGCCAACGCGGCGCGGCCATCCTTTGGTGCCCGTTACGCTGACCGCGACGCTTCCGGCGATCCGGCTAATCCACCGCATATCGGTGTCCTGGATGTCCGAGGCGATGGTGAGACGCGAGCTCGGTCACCAAGCCGGGGAGAGGGGACGGCGGTGTCGCGGTGTCCGGCCATGGCGCGGTGTCCGGTCATGGAGTGCCAGACCAGCAGCAACAGCCGGTGGGGGCGGCTGTGAGCCGCCGGGCCGTCCGTGGCGCGGCAGGTAGCGGCGTTGCGGGTCATGGCCCGGCGGGTCATGGCACGGCGGGCCGTCGGGCCGGTGCACACCGGTCCTCGCGGGCCGCGGCCGAGGCGGTGTGGGTCGATCCTCCGTCGAGGCGCCGCAGGCCGGCGACAGCACGCGGCCAGGTGGCGGCCCGCCGCCCGACGCCGTCAGCCGCCCTCGGTGGGCGACGCCGACGCGACGCCGGCCAGGTGGCACGCGTCTCCTGGGGTGCGCTGCTGAAGCTCCCGCTGGCGGTGGCAGTGCTCACTCTCGCGGTGACCGCGGTGGCCACGCCCGCGCCCGCCGCCGCACCGATCAGCCTGCACGGGCCGGTCAACGGCCGGATCGACCAGGTCGAGGTGCTGCCCGACAACGGGGCCGCCTTCGGCGGAGCGACCGTGGAGGCCCTGGCCGGTGTGGTCGGTGCGTCCGGGCAGATCCGGCTGCCGGTGCGTGACGGGCTCACGGTGTCCGCCGGTACCGCGACCCGCTCCGGGTCCGACGTCGCCGCCGCCGACGACGACGAGGCGGACGACGGTTCGGCGCCGGATTCGACGGTCCGTAACGAATCGCTGACCACGCCACCCGGTTCGAGTGCCGAGGCCTCCACGATCCCGTCCCGGGCGTTGGCCGCCTACACGAGCGCGGCCGACCGGGTGAACGCCGAGCGGCCGGACTGCTTCCTGCACTGGTCGCTGCTGGCAGGAATAGGCGCAATCGAGTCGGGCCACGGAAAGGGCGCGGCGATCGACCCGGCCACCGGCCGGGTCACACCCACGGTGGTCGGCCCACGGCTCGACGGCTCGGCCGGCATGTTCTACATCCGCGACACCGACGACGGCTGGCTCGACGGTGATCGCGAGCTCGACCGGGCGGTCGGCCCGATGCAGTTCACCCCGGCGATGTGGCGCTGGGCCGGCCGGGACGCCGACGCGGACGGACGTGCTGACCCCAACGACCTCGACGACGCCACGCTCGCCGCGGCGGAGCTGCTCTGTGCCTCCGGTGACCTGCGGATCCCGAAGAACGTGCTCACCGCGGTGCGCTCGTACAACCCGTCGGAGGCGTACACCCGCTCCGTCCTCGGCTGGGCGGCCTGGTACGCCGTCGGCGCGACGGTCGTGAGCGGCCTGGGCGCCGAACCGGCCGACGCGGCCGGTGGCGACACCTCGGATGATCAGGGGGCGCAGGGCCTGCCGATGGACCAGCCGTTCGAGGTCACGGCGCTGACGCCGCTGGCCGGCGCGGAGGGGGAGGGCTGCCTGACGCCGGTGATCGACCAGGGATCGATCAGCGTCGACGGGGTCGGCGGCGATGTGCTGACCGGCTCGGACCATGAGTCGTTGGAGGTACGCGGCCGGGTCGGGGGCACCGACGGCCGGACGGTGACCATCGAGCTCGTGGTGCTCGACAGCACGGGCGCGACGGTGGCCACGGGGACGAGTGCCCGGACCGTGTCGAGCGGCGACGAGGTCGTCTCGCTGGGGCGGGTGGACGGGCTGGCGATCGGCCGCGCGACGGGTCGCGGCCCCTTCGACGTCGTGGTGCGGGTCCTGCCCGGCGGTGCTGACTGCGCGGCCGCCGAGACGCGGATCCGGGCCGCCGACCTCGATCCCGCGGACTTCTCCGGTGCTCCGCCCACGCTGGCCGGGTTGCGGCGCCATCTGGAGACCTACCGCGACACCGGACGCATCACCCGGACGGCGGTGGACGACCTGCTCGCCACCCTGCCGGACGGCGATGGCGGTCTGCAGGCCGCTGTCGAGCTGTCCCGTTTCCTGGACCGGCTCGCGGCCGCGATCCAGGTGGGAGAGATCGCCGCCGATGCGCGGCTCGGTCTCGGCGAGGTGATCACGGCCCTGTGCGCCCAGGTGGACCCGGGCTCGGCCGCCACGGGTTCGGCCACCACGAGCTCGGCCGCCGCTCCGGAAGCTGCCGGAACCGGCGGCGACGGGAGCACGCTGCCCTTCCCGGTCGTGTCGTTGGCCCCGTAATCCCCAGCCACGACAGGCGTACGTTCCGCTGTTTCCAGGTGGCTGCGGGTAACCGGGCGCCGTAGCCTCACCGTCGCAGGGAGGTGGCGATGGTGCTGCGGGCGATCCGGGGCCGAGTGCGGGACAAACGCGCACTGCGTGATGTGCTGGAGCGAGGGGCCGGCGGTTCGCGTGGTCCGAGCGGTTCAGGTGCACCGAGCGGTTCAGGTGCACCGAGCGGCGGCCCGGCTGGCGCCGGGCTGGCCGCCTGCACCACCGGGACGTCACGAGACGGTGTCTTCGTCGGCCTGTTCGACCTCCATGACCCCGGCGATGCGGACCGCACCGAGTTCTGGCAAGGCGGGACCTGGGAGGCCTTCGGAGGGTTGCTGTGCCCCGTGGCCGTGATCGACCACCCCCACGTGCAGCTCGTCGGGGAGGCGAGCCTGGCAGGGGAGGAAGACCGCCCCGAGCTGGGGCGGGCGCGGTTCGTGCGGATCACCTGGGGGCGGACCGCCGACCGGGCGGCGCTGTGGGAGCTGCGGCGGCGGCTTGCCCGCCGGCTGCCTGACGCCCGCCCGGACCTGCTGGGCCTGCTGTCGGCCTGCACGGCGAGCGGATGGCTGGTCGAGGCGGCCTACCACGAGTCCGAGGAGCTGGCGCACGCGGCGGACCGTGGCTGGCAGGAACCGGAGGTCGCGGAGCTGCTCGCCGAGGCGAGCAGCCTGGTCGCGGTCGCCGCCGTCGACGTCCTGCCTGCTCCCTGGCTGGCCGGTCGCCGGCCTGTAACCGGCGACAGCGACAACATCGGGGGCGCCAGTGGGGGCGTCGGGGCGGCCCGGCACCCCCGGGGCGTCGCCTCCCGGAAGGTCAGTCCTCTTCCGGGATCTCCTCCCACCACTGGCACCACCAGTCGCCGCCGACCAGGATCCGCAGCTTCGGGTGCCAGCAGTAGGTGATGTCCTTGTCGGTGTCGAGGTAGTACAGGCAGTTGTCGCAGCGCTCGTCGCCGTTGGGCTTGCCGCGAAGGATCGCGTCCTCCGCGAGGTGGCCAAGCTGGACGCTGAGCTCCTCGTCGATCGGCTTGGGCTCGGGTGCGCCAACGTCGTAGACGGGAGTGGTGTCAGTCTCGGTCATCGTGCTCCTTCCAGATCGAGGCCGGTCCGTGATGGGTCACCGCTGTCCCGACCCGGGGCGCGGACCCGTACGGGGCAATCCTGCCTGATTCTCGGTGCCCTTTCGCCACCCCGGCGAATCGGATGCCTCGACGAGGCTGGCGCGGCCCGAGCGGGCCGGTCATGGTCAGACGTGGTCAGTGGCGGCCGGACGGGGCCGGATGTGGCCGGATGTGGCCTGATCGTGGTCCGGCGGGGTCGGGGCTGCGCAGCGTCGGCGGTTGGGCGCGCCGCACCACGCCCCCGACGCGTAGCTGGGTCGGTACGGTCGCCCAGTGCGCATCGCGAGGTTTACAGACGGATCGGAACCGGCGTTCGGAGTGGTTGAGGGGTCACCGGAGGAAGGAACCGCGGTTGTAGCCGGGATCACACCGCATCCGTTCGCTCCGTTCACGTTCACCGGGGTGCGGCGTCCGCTGGCGGAGGTCCGGCTGCTGGCTCCGGTGCTGCCGAGCAAGATCCTGTGCATCGGCAAGAACTACGCCGACCACGCGCGGGAGATGGGCGGTGAGCCGCCGGCGAGCCCGGTGCTGTTCCTGAAGCCGTCGACCAGCGTGGCCGGCCCGGGGGACCCGGTCATGCTGCCGGCCGAAAGCCGGCGGGTGGACTACGAGGGCGAGCTGGCCGTCGTGATCGGCCGGCTCTGCCGGGACGTCCCGGTGGAGCGGGCGATGTCCGTCGTGCTCGGCTTCACCTGCGCCAACGACGTGACCGCCAGGGATGAGCAGGCGACGGACGGCCAGTGGACACGGGCCAAGGGACATGACACGTTCTGCCCGCTCGGGCCCTGGATCGAGACCGAGCTCGATCCGTCCGACGTGGCCCTGCGGACGACGCTGGACGGCGAGGTCCGGCAGAACTCCCGGACCAGTCACCTGCTGCATGACGTGCCGGCCCTGGTCGCCTTCATGTCGCGCGCGATGACGTTGCTCCCGGGAGATGTCCTGCTTACCGGCACTCCCGCCGGAGTGGGGCCGATGGAAGCAGGGCAAACCGTCGCCGTCACCGTGGATGGCATCGGAACCCTGACGAACCCGGTGACCGCCAGGTAGCTCCTCGGGTGCCGCGGGGTCGGCGGTCCTGGACCGGCCCGACCCCCGGACGCCGGTCTCCGGAACTGGCCGGCCTTTCCGCGGCCCCTACTCGCGGATCTGGGCCGTGCATGGGGTACAGTAGGCAACGCCCGCGAGGGCCCCTTGGGGTATGGGGTAATTGGCAGCCCAACGGATTCTGGCTCCGTTAGTCTAGGTTCGAGTCCTGGTACCCCAGCTGCACCAAAAGCACGAAAATGCTGTATATTGCAGGAACGGTTCTGGCCCCGTCGTCTAGCGGCCTAGGACGCCGCCCTCTCAAGGCGGTAGCGCCGGTTCGAATCCGGTCGGGGCTACATTTGAAGAACATCAGGCGCCAACCTTCGGGTTGGCGCCTTTCTTTTTCTGCCGACGCCAGGCGCCGCTGCCGACGCGGGCCGCGGGGGAGTGACGTACGTCTCCTTGTCTCCCTGTCGCGGTCTCCCTGTCGCGTTGTCGTGGAACGCGTCGAGGGCTCCGAGTAGGCCTCGGAGCCCTCGACGAGCGCCCGACGGACGCGGAGGTCTGCTGAGCGTGGCGGGGGCCGTTCCCAGGCCGGCGGAGTGGCAGCGCGGTGGCGCGGTGGCGGCGGGCAGGCTGGCCGCAGTGGCCTTGCCGGCCTGCGCCGGCCGCGGCGCATGCCGCGGGTCGCCCCCGGGTGGTCCGGGTGGTCTGGTTGTCGGTGGCGGGCCCGGTCGGGCGCAGGTCGCCGCGAGGGGCGACCTACCGGAAGGTGGCGGTGGAGGACTAGTTCCTGGGCGTGGCCCTAGTCAACGACACGGAGACGAGGCATGGACGCTGGGTGACGGGCCATCGCGCACGGCCGGCAGTTGCACGTGACCGGCCCACCCCAGCCGTGGACGACCTCCGCGGGCCCTTCGGACCCGTCGACCTGCTCCGAGCCGACGAGGCGCAGCAGGGGCCGGGGCGCCAACACCCCGCGGACACCGCTCTGGGCGCCATTTACCGCAGGTTGCGGCGCTGTCTGGGTGATGAGGGCGGTCGCGGTCGCGGTAGTCAGGGCAACTGGGGGCACGTGTCCTCCTTCACGGGCGGCCGTCGGCGAGGCCACCTCGCGGACCACAGCCTGTCGGGAATGCCAGCATCTGCGCCATGCCCTTTTGAGCCCCTTACCGGGTGGTGCGGATGGCCTAGTCAAAGCTGGGCATAGTCGTCATACGACACCACCCGTGCCAGCCATGGCGCTCCGGGACCGGAACGGGGGAAACTTGCTCGGATGTCCTCCGCCAGCCCCTCCATGCCCGCACGGGCGCGCCGCCGTCACGGCAGTGCCCATGTAGGGCGCGCCGCCCGGCGACCCGAGAAGCCTCGGCCGTCCCGGAACCACGCGGCGGATTCCGGGCTGGCCGCGTCGGGTGTCGACACCACGTCCCGTGGGCCGGTCTCCTGGTTCCCCCGGGGCCGGGGCCTGCCCACGGAGGACTGGGCCGCCCGCCACTCCCTGATGTGCTGGGTGCTCGCCCTCCACCTGCCGGCGATCGTCGTGTACGGCCTGTGGCGTGACCACAGCCTGCCACACGGTGTCCTGGCCGCCAGCCCGCCCGCGCTGCTGTTCGGTGCGGCGCTGGTGCCCGGCATGCGCCGGGTGCGGGCCCTCGCGGCGAGCCTGGGGCTGCTGTGCTGCTCCGTCGTCTTCGTGCATCTCTCCGACGGCCAGACCKCGATGTACTTCCACTTCTTCGTCGTGGTGGCGCTGATCGCCCTCTACGAGGACTGGACCGTCTACCTGCTGGCGATCGCGTTCGTGTTCCTGGCCAGCCTGGAGATCGGCGACATCGTCACCGCCGAGGCCGCGGGGCGGATGGAGGACAACGCCCTGGTGCTGGCCGGCCTGCACGCCGGCTTCATCTGTGCCCTCGCCGGCGCCCAGATGGTCTTCTGGCACTACAACGAGCAGTCCCGCCGGCGGGAGGAGGACTACCGCCAGCAGCTCTACGAGGGCCAGCAGAGCCTCATGGCCCGGCTGGAGGAGACCGACCGCATCCGCAGCGACCTGGTCGCGACGGTCTCCCACGAGTTCCGGACGCCGCTGACGGGAATCCGCGGCACCCTGCTGACCATCAGGCGCCGCCGCGACCGCCTCTCCGACGCCCAGCTCGACGGGATGCTCGACTCCGCCGTCACCTACTCCGACCGCCTGTCCAGGCTGCTGGAGAACATGCTGACGGCGGCGACCGCCACCGGAACCGACGACAACACCGTCGCCGACCTACCCGAGGTGGTCCGGGACGTCATCGCCGGCCTGACCTATGCCGGCAACAGCGTCACCGTGGACCTGCCGCCCCAGCTCTCCGTGCGGATGGCCCGCCAGGCCCTGCACCAGGTCGTCGCCAACCTGGTGGACAACGCGCTCGTGCACTCCTGGCCGGGCGCGCCGGTGCGGCTGATCGCGGGCCGGGTCGGCGACGAGGTGGTGCTCCGGGTGCGTAACCCCGGTCCGGACCTCGATCCGGCGACAATCCGCCAGCTCTTCGAGCCGTTCACCCAGCGGGACGGGACGGCTACCCGCCAGACGGACGGCGCCGGGATGGGGCTCTACGTGGTGCGGCGCCTGGTCGAGGTGCACGGTGGCCGTCTTCGGATGTCCTCGGAGAACGGCGAGATCATCGTCGAGGTCGACCTGTGGGCAGCCTCGCCGGCCGCCGCCACGGGTGCCGCGGAGCCAGCTCCCATGCCGGTTCCGATGCCTCTCCCGCGCAGTCTGCGCACCCGGGCCGACCTACCCGATCCGCCGGCTCTGCCCGCGGGCTCCGGAGCCCTGCTCCGGCCCCGGGGTGGCCCTTCCGGCAGCGGCGCGGGCTCTCAGGTACCGACCCCGACGCCGGCGAACTTCCCCAAGCCGTCCTCCGCCCGGCTGCCCGCCGTACCCCCGGCTGCTCCGGGCCGGCGGGCAGCAGCCGAGCCGGCGCAGGGGTGGCCGTCATCGCTGCCCGCGGACTGGGTTGGCTGACTCCGCTCACCCGCGTTGCGCGGCAGCGCAGTTGTGTGGCAGCGCAGTTGTGTGGCAGGGGTCTGCTGTGCCGGGAGGGGTGGTGACCTGGGTAGTCCTCGGGCCCCTCGACGGCCGGGAGGAACTGCGCCGGGTGTGGGCGGAGATTGACCGCGCGGCCCATCCCAGCGCGGCTGGGCCTCTGAGCCGGATGGGGCGAGTCCGAAGAACTGAGCAGCATCCAGGCTTCGAGCTGCCGCCGGGCAGGATCTGAGGATTGTGGTCGTCGGGACGACGAAGATCCTCAGATCTTCGAGCGGCGGCTTCGAGCGGCGACCACCGCTGGCGTTACTGCCGCGCAGGGGCTGGGGGTTCTGGTTGCAAGCACGACCAGAACCCCCAACCCTTCGGACTCTCGCGTCCCTTTCACGCGCCCCGAGTCGCGTCGAGGTGGCTGTGGGTGTCGAGCGCGGTCGGGTGACCTGTCAGGTCCGGGTGGCGGCTGGTGTTGTCGGGGCCGGGGCTGGTGACGCGGAGCAGTTCGGCTCCAGCCAGACGTTCTCGCCCTTGTGCATCATGGTTCCGGCCGAGGGATTGGTCCGTGCCGCAGTGCTGGTGGTTCCCCACTGACAGCCGCCCCCGCCGTCCAGAACGCCAAGCCCCGCGCTGGTCAGCTTGCTCCGTGCCGCGCTGAGCGAGCTGCCGGCGACGGACGGGACCTCGACGCAGTCGGTGGCCTGCACGGTCAGCGTGATCTTCGTGGAGACCGGGACGACACTGCCGGCGTTGGGGCTCTGACCGAGCACGATCCCGCCGCTCTCGCCCTTCCGGCAGGTCTCGCTGGTCGCGACGTTCGTGAAGCCCTTGCCGCTCAGCGTGCTCGTCGCGGCCGACTTGCTCTGGTTCGTCACGTCGGGGACGGTTCCGTCCTTGGCCGTCGGCGAGGCGCTGGGGCTGGTGCTCGCGCTCGGGGAGGCCGTCCCGGACTGGGTGGCGCTGGCGCCGGGCGAGGTGCTCTGGCCGGGACGGCCGGATGCGGTGCCGCGTGCGGCGCCGGTGGAGCGCCCGTCCGTGCCGGCGGCCGGCGGGGCCATGCCCGGCGGCATCGGGCTGCCCCCGGGAAGAGTCGCGACCACGCCGGAATCGTCGGTGAACATCTGCTGGTTGCTGTCCGTGGTCAGGGTGGTGTCGCCGCCCCCGGCGGCGGCCAGCGCCCAGCCACCGGCTCCGGCGACGAGGGCCACGACCAGGCCGGCACCGGCCGCGATGCGGCTGCGGCGGCGGCGGTCGGCCGCCGAACGGCCGCTCGGTGCGCCCGCGCCCGCTCCTGGCGCGCCCGCGGGTGCGGAATCCTTGCTCTTCGAGATCACCGTGTTGCGGTCGGAGGCCGAACCCGCCGAACGCGCGGGAACCCGGACCGCGGGCTGGGCCCCGGTGGCGGCGTCGGACCAGTCGGTGCTGGTGCCCGGGCCGGCCCCGGCACCAGCCCGGTCTGGCCGCACGGGCGGCATCCCGGCGATCTGCGTGTGCGCCGCGGCATCCCAGTCGGCGCGGGCTGGTGGAATGCCGGCGACCTGGGTGTTCGCGGCGTCGTTCCAGCCGCTGTGGGCGCCGGTCGCGTCCGTCCCGGCGGCGAGCAGGCTGGTCGCGGCGACGGGGGCGATCCCACCGACCTGGGTGAGTGCGGCGTCGAAGGCGGCGTCGCGTCCCGCGGGGGCGCCGTGCCGACGTCCGGCTGCGCCGGATCGGCTGGCGGTGCCGGATCGTCCGGCCGCGCCGGGTCGCTCGGCCCGGTCGATCCGGGTGGTGTGGTTGTTGTTGCCGGAGTCCTGGTCGAAGTCGTGGTCGTGGTCCCGGTCGTCGTCCTCGAGGGCGTCGAGCAGGTCCTCCGCCGCGTCCGCCGCGGTGGCCGGGCGTTGCTTCGGCGACTTCGCGAGCATTGAGGCCAGGACGTCCCAGACCGCCGTCGGCACACCCTGGATGGGTAGCGGCTGCTCCTCGCGGTGCGCCCGCATCAGGTCGGCGGGATGCGCGTGGTCGAACGGGGGACTGCCGGCGATGAGCTCGTAGAGCACGACTCCGGCGGCGTAGATGTCCACCGAAGGTGTCGGTGGGACGTCGTCCGCCAGCTCGGGTGCCATGTAGAGCGGGGTCCCGATCGGGCCGGTCAGCGATGCCCGGCCCGGGGTGTGGATCATGCGGGCCACGCCGAAGTCGGTGAGCCGCACATAGGGACGACGCGGATCCGAGGTGTCGATGAGCACGTTCTCGGGCTTGACGTCGCGGTGGATGATGCCCGCGTCGTGCACGCTGTCGAGCGCCCACAGCAGGCCGATGACGAGGCGGGCGGCCTCGGTCACCGGGCGTGGGCCGCTCTGGTCGAGGTGCGCGCGCAGGTCGATGCCCTCGACGAGGTCCATCACGATCGCCAGCGTGCCGGGCTCCTTGATCAGGTCCCGCACCCGTACCAGCTCGGGGCTGTCAAGCCGCACCAGGAGGTCGCATTCGCGGAGGAACCGGTCGACGACCTCGGGATCATGCGCGAGTTCCGGCCGGAGAACCTTGATAGCCACCGGCTCCCCGTCGGGGACGTGGGCCCCGCGCCAGACCTGGCCGGCAGTGCCCTGCCCGATCAGCTCGTGCAGGACGTACCGCGAACCCAGTTTGCGCACTGCGCCTTTCCCCCTTTGACTGYCGTGGGGAGCCTGACCGGCGTGAGCCTGCGCCCCGTCGTGACGGGGACCCRGCAACCGCAGCGCGTCGACGTGCCTGCCGTCGCTGGGATTGCGCATGGCCACTGGCGCCGCGTCCGACCGGAGCGATCGGCCTGGARGCACATCGGGCCGGGCACTCGCAGCCCCGGCCGGAAACCGCGGAGCCACGGTCAGGCCGAACCGTGCGACATCCATGTCCGTGGGTGGACAACCGCTCGGAAACATCGATCCTGACTGTTGACCACCAAAGGCTACGACGTCGCATCTCACCCGGTTGCGTCGGGGTCCCGCTGACGCTTACCGCTGTGGCTGGATTGCGCCCCGCCATGCCCGCAGGTGGTGTTCACGGCGAGAATCCAGTGATTTTCCTGTGTGTTCGCGGACCGGCATTCTCCGGCTATCCATCGTGACTTCGGGTACTTTCCCGGGGGGTCGCGTTCTGATCGTCGGGATGCGGCGGGCGCGGCGCGACCGGCGCAGCCGGCGGGCCCGGCGCTGACAGCTGCCGGGCCGCGGCGACGACGACCGGGCCGTGGCGCCGTCCCGGCGACCGGGTGAGCCGTTCGACCGGGCCGGACAGCGACACCGCGGCGACCAGGCCCGATCCGTCGAAGACCGGGGCTGACACCGAGGCCAGGCCGGGCTCGCGCTCGCCGATGCTCTCCGCCCAGCCGCGCCGGCGCACCCGGGCCAGGATGTCCGGGGCGAACGTGGCGCGGGCCAGCAGATCGGGCTCGGTGGCGTCGGCGAAGGCGAGGAGGACCTGCGCGCCCGATCCGGCGGTCATCGGCAGGGCCGCGCCGACCGGCACGGTGTCGCGAAGGCCGGCGGAGCGTTCCGCCGCGGCGACGCACACCCGGACCGGGCCGCGCCGAACGTAGAGCTGGGTGCTCTCGCCGGTCTCGTCGCGCAGGGCGGTCAGGATCTTGCCGGCCGCGTCCAGCATCTCCCAGGGCAGTGCGGCGGGGCCGCCGGCGGCGAGCCGAGGGCCGGGAACAAAGCGCCCGGCCGCGTCGCGCGCCAGCAGCCGGTGGACCTCCAGAGCGCTGGCGAGCCGGTGGGCGGTGGCTCGGCTCAGCCCGGTCTGGGCGACGAGGTCGCGCAGGTCGGCCGGGCCATGCTCCACAGCGGTCAGAACCAGGGCAGCCTTGTCCAGGACGCCGACGCCGCTACTATGTTCCATAGTCTGATACTGCCATCCCAAGAGCTGAGATGCCCTAAGAGCTGAGACGTCTCGGGAGCTGAGATGTCTCAGGGGCTGAGACGTCTCAAGTGCGGGATGGGCAGGCGAGGCGAGTGGGAGACCACGAAGCGGAAAACCAGACGAGCGGGAGCCAGGCGACCTCCTCCCGCGGCGCAGTCATGACACCGGGATTCGAGCAGCGTGGGCCCGGCTCACGCCAGAGAGGGAGTGGGGCCAATGGGGCGCACACTCGCGGAGAAGGTCTGGGACGCACACGTCGTCCGCCGCGCCGACGGAGAGCCGGACCTGCTCTACATCGACCTGCACCTCGTCCACGAGGTCACGTCGCCGCAGGCGTTCGAAGCACTGAGGCTGGCCGGCCGGCCGGTCCGGCGGCCCGATCTGACGATCGCCACCGAGGACCACAACGTCCCGACGACCGACACCCTGCTCCCGATCGCGGATCCGGTGTCGCGGGCCCAGGTGGAGGCGCTGCGCAAGAACTGCGCCGACTTCGGTGTCCGTCTGTTCCCGATGAACGACCCGGGGCAGGGAATCGTTCACGTGGTCGGCCCGCAGCTGGGCCTGTCCGAGCCCGGGATGACGATCGTCTGTGGTGACAGCCACACCTCGACCCACGGCGCCTTCGGCGCGCTGGCGTTCGGCATCGGCACGAGCCAGGTCGAGCACGTGCTGGCGACCCAGACCCTGCCGCAGCGCCGGCCGAAGACGATGGCCGTCACCGTGCGGGGCGAGCTGCCGGCCGGCGTCACCGCCAAGGACCTGATCCTCGCGGTGATCGCCAGGATCGGCACGGGCGGCGGGGCCGGCTATGTCATCGAGTACCGCGGCGAGGCCGTGCGCGCGCTGTCGATGGAAGGCCGGATGACGGTCTGCAACATGTCCATCGAGGCCGGCGCGCGGGCCGGCATGATCGCCCCGGACGAGACGACCTTCGAGTACCTGAAGGGCCGTCCGAACGCGCCGCAGGGGGCCGACTGGGATGCCGCCGTCGCCTACTGGCGGACGCTGGCGACCGACGACGACGCGACCTTCGACCACGAGGTGGTCATCGACGCGCCGAGCCTGAGCCCCTACGTCACCTGGGGAACGAACCCCGGCCAGGCGGCGCCGCTGAACACCGCCGTTCCGGACCCGGCCGACTACGGCGACGCGGCGGCGAAGGCCTCGGTGGAGCGGGCCCTGGCGTACATGGGTCTCACACCCGGCGCGCCGCTGAGCGACGTCGCCGTCGACACCGTCTTCATCGGCTCCTGCACCAACGGCCGGCTCTCCGACCTGCGTGCCGCCGCCGAGGTGCTGCGCGGGCGGCAGGTGGCCGACGGGCTGCGGGTCCTGATCGTCCCCGGTTCGATGGAGGTCAAGGCACAGGCCGAGGCCGAGGGCCTGGACGAGGTGTTCCGCGCGGCGGGCGCTGACTGGCGCAGCGCGGGCTGCTCGATGTGCCTGGGCATGAACCCGGACACTCTGTCGCCGGGGGAGCGCAGCGCGTCGACGTCGAACCGCAACTTCGAAGGCCGCCAGGGCCCCGGGGGCCGCACCCATCTGGTGTCGCCGGAGGTCGCCGCCGCCACCGCGGTGACCGGCCGCCTGACCGCGCCCGCCGACCTGTAGCCGTCCGCTCCGACCTGTAGCCGCCTGCACACAGCGACTTTCGAACGAAGCCGTTCGAACGATTTCGAAGGGGACGTGCCTGTCATGGAGGCGTTCACCATCCACACCGGTCGGGCGGTGCCGCTGCGGCGCAGCGACGTCGACACCGACCAGATCATCCCGAGCGAGTGGCTCAAGCGCATCGAGCGCACGGGCTTCGGCGCCGGCCTGTTCTCCGAGTGGCGGGAGGACCCGTCGTTCGTCCTGAACAACCCGGCGTACGCCGGGGCGTCGATCCTGCTCGCCGGGCCCGACTTCGGCACCGGCTCGTCGCGGGAGCACGCGGTCTGGGCCCTGCAGGACTACGGGTTCCGCGCCGTGCTCTCGCCTCGCTTCGCCGACATCTTCCGGGGCAACGCGCTGGGCAACGGCCTGCTCCCGGTGGTGGTACCGGTCGACGTCGTCGAGACGCTGACGGCCGCCGTGGAGGCCGATCCGACRACGGAGATCACCGTCGACCTGGTGGCCCGCGAGGTCCGCGGCGCCGGCCGGACGGTCGGCTTCGAGCTCGACGACTTCACCCGGTGGCGGCTCATGGAGGGCCTGGACGACGTCGGGTTGACGCTGCGTCACGAGGAGCGGATCACCGCCTTCGAGGCGGGCCGGCCGGCCTGGCTGCCGACCACGGCCTGAGCCCGAAGCCCTGCGCCGGGCCGGTCCGGGTCGTCACGGCCACCGGGCCGGCCGGGTCCGGGGCTTGCACGGACGCTCTGACCCGGCCCGGCACAGGGCTTTTCGGGCCATTGGGCGGCCTGTCGGGGCCGCTGCGGGGATGTTGCTTTGATCACATCCACAGCCATCGGGCCACCGCGTCGGAGGGCGGTCGCGCCACCTCGGGGGCATCCCCGCTCGCGTGCTCGTTGTGGTGCTGAGTGTGATCTCACATCCGCTTGGGGTAGTGCGCCGGTGCGTTGCGGTAAGCACACCCGTCTCGTTGCGTCTGGGGGCTATCAATTCGTGACGTTCGGCATGAATCGCCGCTGGCAAAAAGTGACTCAAGGTGACGAAACTGCAGGATGCGGCGGCCTCGTCGAACAGTGCACAAGCGGTAGTCACCCGGCGCGAACCCGCTGACGTGCGGGTTTGTGTGACGCGACACGCTCATGGGAATTGCCCTCGACAGTGGAGATGCCTACGGTGCAGCGCAGTGTGATGCCCGATCTGCTCCCCACCCCGTCAAGCGCGGGGGCGTCCGGAGGTTGTTGTGAACAAGTCCCAGTTGGTTGACCGCATCGCTCAGCAGATCGAGGGCGGGCGGTCGAACGCCACCAAGGCGGTCGACGCCGTGTTCGACGCGATCCAGGAGGCCGTGGCCGGCGGCGAGAAGGTCACGATCACCGGCTTCGGTGTGTTCGAGCGGGTGGAGCGTGCCGCCCGCACCGGCCGCAACCCCGCGACCGGTGAGCCCGTGCACGTCGCCGCGTCCGTGGTGCCGAAGTTTCGGCCCGGCTCCGAGTTCAAGGCCAGCGTTTCCGCCAGCAGCGACTGAAGCGCACGGCGGCCGTGCCGCCGCCCACGGCCGCCTTCCGGCGCGGCCGTGACCGGCGGCACGGCCGCCGCCGGCCCGGCGATCCGTCCGGCCCGGCGACGTGTCCGGCTCGGTGGGGTGCGGTGCCGGGGCGGCGGTGATGTGCCAGCCTCAGCGGCGCCCGCGCTCGAACGCACGAGCCATCAGGTCGTGCTGGTAGTCCGACAGCGCCACGTCGTCGGCACTGGTGGTGTGCCGCTCCCAGCGGCCGTCCGGGGCGAGGACCCAGGCGGAGACCTGGTCGGAGAAGGCATGGTCGAGCATCCCGCGCACGGTGGCCTGGCGTTCGGCGTGTGGAACCCGCACCAGCGCCTCGATCCGGCGGTCGAGGTTGCGGTGCATCATGTCGGCGCTGCCGATCCAGTACTCGCCCGCCGACACGAACTCCAGCACCCTGCTGTGCTCCAGGAACCGCCCGAGGATCGAACGGACGTGCACCGTCTCGGAGAGCCCGGAAACTCCCGGTCGCAGGGCACAGATGCCGCGGACGAGGCACTGGATCGGCACCCCGGCGATCGACGCCCGGTAGAGCGCGTCGATGAGCTGCTCGTCGACCAGGCTGTTGACCTTGATGCGGATGCCGCACTCCCGGCCCTCGCGGGCGGCGGCGATCTCGGCCTCCACGCGCTCGATGATTCCGTCCCGCATGTGCTGCGGGGCGACCAGCAGTGAGCGGTACTCGGTCTGCCGGCTGTAGCCCGTCAGCACGTTGAACAGGTCGGTGAGGTCGGCTCCGACGTCCGGGTTCGCGGTGAGCAGGCCGATGTCCTCGTAGAGCCGCGCGGTCTTCGGGTTGTAGTTCCCGGTGCCGACGTGGCAGTAGCGGCGCAGGCCTCCGCGCTCCTGCCGCACGACGAGGCAGATCTTGCAGTGCGTCTTGAGCCCGATCAGGCCGTACACGACATGGCAGCCGGCTCGTTCCAGCTCCCGGGCCCAGCGGATGTTGGCGCTCTCGTCGAACCGGGCCTTGATCTCCACCAGGACGACGACCTGCTTGCCCGCCTCCGCCGCGGCGACGAGCGCGTCGACGATCGGGGAGTCGCCGGAGGTCCGGTACAGGGTCTGCTTGATGGCGAGCACATTCGGGTCCGCGGCGGCCTGCTCCAGGAAGCGCTGCACCGACGTGGTGAACGAGTCGTACGGGTGATGAACCAGGACGTCGACCTCGCGCAGCACGCTGAAGAAGTCCGTCGGCTCGCCCTCGTCGTTGAGCAGCCGGGGGTGGGTCACGGGTACCCGCGGCGCGTCCTTCAGCTCGGGGCGGTCGAGGTCGTACAGAGCCCACAGGACGGACATGTCCAGCGGGCCGCGGACCCGGTGCACCTCGCGCTCGGTGATCTCCAGCTCGCGCATCAGCAGGTTCAGCAGGTCGTCGTCGATGTCGGCGTCCACCTCGAGCCGCACCGCGGGGCCGAACCGGCGGCGCGCGAGCTCGCGCTCCAGCGCCTGCAGCAGATCCTCCGCCTCGTCCTCCTCGACCTCGAGGTCAGCGTTGCGGGTGACCCTGAACAGGTGTGAGTCGACGACCTCCATGCCGGGAAAAAGCTGCCCGAGATGAGCCGCGATGACCTCTTCCAGCGGCACGAAGCACGCGGTGGAGTCATCCCGCGCACCGGCCAGGCCCTCGGTGCTCTCGTCGACATCCACCCTGATCAGTCGGGGGACGTTCGGTGGAACCTTGACCCGGGCGAACCGTTCGGATTCGCCGCCCGGTTCACGCACGGCGACGGCGAGATTGAGAGAAAGCCCACTGATGTAGGGAAACGGGTGGGCGGGATCGACAGCGAGCGGAGTGAGAACCGGAAAGATCTGCTGGGCGAAGTAGTCCCGCAGCCGTTCCCGCTGTGGTGCTTCGAGCTGCTGCCACAGTTTGATCGTTATTCCGGCGTGGGCGAGTGACGGCGCCACCTCGTCGGTGAAGCACCGGGAATGGCGGGCGGTGAGCTCGGCGGTCGTGCGGCTGATGAGATCGAGCTGCTCGCGTGCGGTCAGGCCGTCCGCCGAGCGGACCGCGAGGCGGGTGGCGTGGCGGCGCATCAGGCCGGCCACCCGCACCATGTAGAACTCGTCGAGGTTGCTGGCGAAGATCGCGAGGAACTTCGCCCGCTCCAGCAGGGGTGTCGAGACATCCTCAGCAAGCGCCAGGACGCGCGCGTTGAAGTCCAGCCAGGACTTCTCGCGGTTGATGAACCGACCCGAGGGAAGATCCGACGGGGCTGGCGCACGAGGCGCCTCCAGGGGTTCCAGCAGCGCGCTCCGAGCCTTTCGCTGCGGCTGTTCCGACCGGGTCGCGACCAGCTCGCTCATGCTTGCCCATGCTGCCAGTTCCGCGTGAACTCGGCAGCCGCGAAGGATGACGATGTGAGGTCATCGTGTGGACTGGTTGTGTCGCGCAGGAAGTGATGATGGTCCGTGTTGACTTTGTTCGGTAAAGGCTGGGTGGCGGCGTCTCCGCCGTTAACGGGCGGGAAACAGAAACGAGCGACGATCGACGGCGTGGCGCCAACTACCGGGCCGATCAGGGACGGGTGCGCCCCGCATGATCCCCATCACGGCATGTCGGAACCCGCGGGCGAGGTCGACCTGGTGGGCGCCGAGCGGGTCACCTATCGGGTGAGCCAGCGCTTCCGTTACACCTACGACGGAGCCGCGACGGATCTCGACCACCGGCTTGTCGCCGTGCCGCCCGTCCGCCACGGCGGTCAGCTGCGGCGTTACATGGACCTGCGGGTCTCCGCGCCCCACGCGCGCACGACCTGGCAGCGCGGGCCGGACGGGCTGCAGGTGGCCAACATCAGGATCGACGTCGTCCCGCCGACGCTGGACTTCGACATCACCGTGGTCGTGGAGCGGGTCGCCGACCTCGGCTGGCCGGAGCTTCCGGCGTCCGCGCTCAGCAGCCGCCGCCTGCTCGCCCCGACCCCGCTCACGACGCCGACCGCCGCGATGGTCGACGCGGCCCGCTCGTTGGCGAGCTCCGACCCGGTCGCCACGGCCCGTCGTGTCTGCGGCTGGGTCTATCAGCGCATCGAGTACGTCTCGGGCAGTACCGATGTGGGRACGACCGCCGCCCAGGCACTCGCCGGCGGGTCCGGGGTGTGTCAGGACCAGGCCCACATCATGATCGCCATGTGTCGGGCGGTCGGGATCCCCGCGCGCTACGTGTCCGGGCACCTGGTGGGTGAAGGGGCTTCGCACGCCTGGGTCGAGGTGGTCGTGCCGAGCGGGGCGCTGTCGTCCGGCGGTGCGCTGCCGTTGAGCGGTGCGCTCGCGTCGAGTGGTGCGCTGCCGTCGGGCAGGGCGGTGCCGCGGGGTGGGGTGCTGTCGCCGGGCGGGGCGGGTGCGGTGGCGGTGCCGTTCGACCCCTGTCACGACCGGACCGCGGATCTGCGCTATGTGACCGTCGGGGTCGGGCGTGACTACCAGGATGTGGCGCCGACCTCCGGCCGTTACGTCGGCGTGGGCCGTGGGGCGCTGGTCGCGACCCAGCGGGTCGACGTGGTCAGCGTGGTCCCTCCCGCCGCGGCCCCCGCCGCCTGCGCGGCCCCCGTTGTTGCCGCCACGGTCACCGAGTGATCTTCGGGCGCTTCTTCTGGTTGTCCGAATCCGGCTGTTCGTGACGCCGCGATCTGGCGGGAATGGTCGTCGACGCGCCGCGCGCACCACAGGTGGACACTCTTTGTGTTTGCCCGATCACAAGATACGGTGACGCGAGGCGCTCTCCGACGAGCTGGTCACTCGGCGTCGAATGGTTGATCGGGCAGGGGATGCCCGGTTCGCGGGAGCGCCCGACGAGCGCGCCGCGGTCGCTCACCGCGGTCAGTGACCCTCGTGGGCGCCGAACCGTCAGGTCACGGCCGAGCCGCGACGCGCCGTCATCCAGGAACAGCCGCCATGCCCCTGCTCGCAGCCGGCGCGGCCCGTAGAGGGCCAGCGTGCGGGGAATCCGGCCCACGGCCGGCGGGTGACCGGACCACCGGCCGCAGGGGAGGAGGGTGGGCGTGCCGCTGTTGCTCGACGGCACCGCGATCGCGTCAGCACTTGCCGCCGCGACCGGCTGCGTCTGGAAGGGCCGCCGCCTTGGACGGGCACACGGCAGATGGCTGATCTGGGCCGCGGTGGCCCTCGTCGCCTGGACCGCGGGCCAGTCGGTCTGGCTGCTGCAGGCCGGGCCGGCTCACGGGAGCCGGCCATACCGGCTGTCGCCAGCAGATGTCGGCTACCTGGCCATGCCGGTGCTCGCCCTGGCAGCCCTCTCCGCCGCGCCCACGGCCAGACCGCGCCGGCCGGTGAGCCAGCCAGACCTGCCGCCGCTTCCCCCCGGAGTGCCCACGGGTGGTGCCGGTGGTGCGGGTGGTGCGGGCGGATTCAGGGGTGCGGGCGGGTTCGGTGGCACGGGCGGATTCAGGGGCACGGGCGGGTTCGGTGGTGCGGGCGGGTTCGGTGGTGCGGGCGGGTTCGGGAGCGGGATCGTGGGCGGCGGGTCCGCTGGTCTGGTCGACCGTTTTCTGCTCGCCTGCTCGGTGCTCCTCGTCGGCTGGGGGCTTGGCGTACGCCCGGCGCTCACCGCCGCGGACGATGGTTGGGGACGGTTCGTGGGGATCGTCCGCCCGGCCGAGGTCGTGGTGCTGGTGCTGGTGTCGCTGCACACCGCGGCGTTTCGTCGGCTCACCGATCGCGTCCGCGTCCTCGCGGTGGCGGCCGGGCTGGTTCTGCTGGCCGCCGCGACATCGCTGGCACACAGTGCCAGCGGCCGGGACGGTGCCACCGGCCCGGACGCGCCGGAGCTCCTCATCGGGATCATGTCGATCGCCGGCTGTGCCGTGGTGCTCGCGGCCGCGTGGCACACAGCCGGCGCCACGCCGCGCGGGCAGGCCGGAGTCGTGCTCGCCGACGGTGGCGACGGACCGGAGGGCCGGACACTCCTCGTCGTGCCGACGCTGCTGGCCGGGGCCGCGACCGCGGTCGTGCTCACCGGGGTGGCCAGCGGCCATCGGCCCGACGGCGTCGAGATCGGGCTGGCAGCGGCCCTGGCGACCGGGATGGTCGCGGATCGGCTGGAGGCTGCCCGAGCGGGGCGTCGGCTCGTGCTGCGGGTCCGTGCCGCCGAACGGGAGCTGCACCATCGTGCGTTCCACGACCCGCTGACCGAGCTTCCCAACCGAGTCCTGTTCCAGCACCGGCTGCGGGGGCTGTTGTCCGACCGCCGGCGGGCCGCCGGCCGGGGGGCGGGCGCCGGGTCGGGATCCGCGTCCGGGGCCGCGTCCGGGGCCGGGCCCGGTGCCGATATCGCCATCCTGTACTGCGACCTGGACGACTTCAGCGTTCTCAACGACAGCCTCGGGCCCGCGGCCGGTGACCATCTGCTGCGCACGGTCGCGCAGCGGCTGCTGCACTGCGTCCGCGCGACCGATCTCGTCGCCCGCATCGGGTCGGACGAGTTCGCGGTGCTCATGGCTGGTGGTGGCGAGTCGCCCGAGGTCGTGGGTGCCCGGGTGCTGGCGGCGCTGCGCCGCCCGGTGTCGTTCGGTGGCCGGCAGCGGTCGATCCGGGCCAGTGCCGGACTCGCCGTCGCCCGCCGCACGCACGAGACGGGGGAGGCACTGCTGCGGCATGCGGAGACCGCCGTGCAGGTGGCGAAATGCTCGGGCCGGGACCGGCTGGTGACCTACCGCCCCGGGATGGCCTCACCCGAGGCCGGCGCACACCTCGCGGACGCGCTGGCGACCGCCCTGCGCCGCGGCGGGAGCTCCGCCGGCTTCGACGTCCACTACCAGCCGATCGTCCGGCTCCGCGACGGGCGGGCGGTGGCCCTGGAAGCACTGGCACGGTGGACGGATCCGGGCCGCGGGCCGGTTTCCCCGGGCACGTTCGTCGCCGCGGCGGAGAGCGGTGGCATGGTCGGGCTCCTGGACGACCTGGTGCTCACCCGGGCCTGCACCGAGGTCGCCCTCGCCTACCCGACCGGTTCCCAACTGCGCCTGCATGTGAACGTCTCGGCCAGCCGGATCGGTGACACCCGGCTGCGTGACACGGTCGCCCGGGTCCTCGCCGCGAGCCGTCTCGACCCGCGGCGCCTGGTGGTCGAGGTCACCGAGACCAGCCGGATCACCGACCTCGCCGCGGCGGCGGACGTCCTGACGGAGGTCAAGGAGCTCGGGGTGACGATCGCGCTGGACGACGTCGGCGCGGGCAACACGAACCTGGCTGTGCTGCACCGGCTGCCGGTGGACGTCGTCAAGCTGGACCGCACGCTCATCGACCCGCCGATGGACGGCAGCCGGTACTCCAACCTGCGTCGATCGATGATCGACGTGGCGCATTCACTGGGCGCGGTCGTGATCGCCGAGGGCATCGAGCGGGAGGCCCAGCTCGTGGAGCTGGACCGGCTCGGCTGCGAGCTCGGTCAGGGCTTCCTCTTCGCCCGGCCGGGGCCGCTGTCAGGGCTGGCCACGATCGAGGAGCCCACGGCCACGATCCCGAGCGGGGAGCCCGCGGCCACCGTCCCGGCGGATCAGCGGTGGCGTCGACCATCCTGATGGCGGATGGTTCGCGTGGTTCGCCTGCGCCGGCCGCCGTCGCGCGGGCGGGGCGGGACCAGGCCGAACACCGTGGCGGCGGAGCCGGAGCCGGCCCGGTTGACGGTGCCCCCGGCCAGCACCCAGGCACCGGCCGGGGGAAGCGCCGCGAGATTGGTCAGGTTCTCCAGGGATATGCGGTGTTCGTGGAAAAGCTCCCTGGAGACCGCGAACGTCTCGTCCGAGCCCGGATCCGGGCCGAAGGTGTCCGAGCCCAGAGCGCCCCGTCGCCCGAGCCGCCCGGTGCCGATCAGCCAGCGGACGGCGTCCAGGCCGAAGCCCGGTTGGCGCAGGCGGCCGTGCCGGTCCAGGTTCGGGTAGGCGGGGGTGCCCCAGCGGTCGGCCCAGCCCGTCCAGGCGATGACGGCGGCCCCGGCGGGAATCCGGCCGTGCTCGCGCTCGAAGGCGGCCAGGTCGCCCAGCGTCACCTGGTAGTCGGGGTCCGCGGCCGCGGCGGCCCGGACGTCGACCCGCACGGCGGGCAGGAAGAGGTCCGCGGGGCCGAGGTCGTCGGCGAGGGCGCCACCGGGCTCGAAGTGGCCGGGTGCCCCCCAGTGCGTTCCGGTGTGCTCACCGCAACTCACCCGTTGCAGGTAGTAGCCGTCCTCGTCGATCGTCGCCGCGGTGGTCAGCGTGAACTCCGGGTCCCCCGGGAAGATCGGCGTCGTCGCCGGATCATGGATGTGGGCGAGGCTCACCACCGTGAGCTCGTCGAGCCCGCCGAGGGAGACCGCCGCGGCGCGCGGGGTGCTCACGCCGCGCTGCGTGGCGACGGGTCGGCCTTCAGCACCCGCCTCGTCGCCGGGCCCAGCCCGAGTGCGCGGGCGTCCGCGAGATCGGAGACCGTGTCGACATCGCGGCGCAGCCCGGGAACCTGGTCGCGCAGGAGCCCGGTGAGGTCGGTGGCTCCCGCGTCGCGGTGCGCCCGGAAGCTGCCGGACCCGAACCGCGGGCGCAGCTCGGTGCCGGGTGCCGCGCTGAGCAGCACGGTGCCGGTGCCGACGGCGTCCGCGAGCACGGCGTGGCCGGTCGACGGCGCGACCGTCAGCGCACGGCGCAGCTCCTGTGGCCGCAGCGCGGGCAGGTCCGCGGAGAGAGCAGCCGTCCCCCATCCCGGATGCAGCCGCCGGGCGAGTGCCGCGGCATGCGCGAACGCCGGGTTAAGCCCGCTGCGCGGCTCGTCCGCGGCTACCAGCAGACGTCCCACCCGCCCGACGGATCCGTCGGGTCTGCCGGGGCGGTGGAGGTCGACGTCCACCGCCACTGCCGCGGACGTCGATGTGGACGTGGCGGTCGGGTACGCCTTCGCGAGGTCGGCCAGGGCTTCGCGGGCCGAAGGGTCGTCGGTGACGACGATGACCGAGCCCACCACCTCGGCGTCGACGTCGAGGATGGCCGCGGTGGTGTCCAGCGCCATCGCCAGGGCCAGCGCGCCGCGATCGGGATGGTCGAGCCGGGACTTGGCCGCCTGCAGCGGTTTCAGCGGTACCAGCACGACCCATGGCGGCATCGTCTCGGCGGACTGCACAGCGCAGACGATAGGCCATCGGGACCGGCGAAGGCGCCGTGGCGGGCTGGGGCAGCCCCGGGGGCCGGCCGGCGCGGCTGACGCCGCATGGCTGCCCGCGACGCGTCCGGCGGCTGGCACGGGCCGGGCACAGCTGCCCGGATCGGTCCGAACGCGGCCGGAACGTACGATCGGTGGCGTAGGCCTCGCGCGGGTCCGTGTCCCGCCACCGCGCGACGAACTCGACAGGCTTCCCGGCGCTGAGCAAGACTTCGCGTTCATGAGACGACCGTGGCGGGGCGGCCCCGGGATCACACTCGCCGCGGCAATGATCCTGCCGCTCTCGCGGCTGCTGACCCGGCGGCGTTGGTCCGGTCAGGAGAACATCCCCGCTTCGGGTGGTGTCATCCTGGTCGCGAACCACCTTTCGACGGTGGACCCACCCCTGCTCGCGCACTATGTGTATGCCGCCGGGCGTAACCCCCGGTTCATGGCGACGAGCGAGTTGTGGGAGGTTCCGATCCTGCGCCATGTGCTGGCGAGTGCCGGCCAGATTCCGGTGTACCGCCGGGATCCGAGCGCGCAGGACGCCTTGCGCGACGCGATCGCCGCGCTGCGGGCCGGGCGGGCCGTGGTCATCTATCCGGAAGGTGGGATCACCACCGATCCGGACTACTGGCCGAGCAGGTCCCGCACCGGTGTGGCGAGACTGGTTCTCGCCACGGGCGCGCCGGTCATCCCGGTGGCCCAGTGGGGTGCACAACAGATCTGGGGAAAGGACCGCCGGCTGCGGCTGATCCGCCGCCCGGAGATCCGGATTCATGCTGGGAGAGCTGTGGATCTGGCCCGTTTCGCCGAACGGTCCCGCACGCTGCCTGGAAACGGGGCGACGGGCCGTGGCGATGCTGCCGGTGGTGAGGCCGCGGGCGTTGAGGCCGTAGACGTTGAGGTGGTGGACGGTGAGGCCACGGCTGGCGCGGCCGTGAGCGGTGAGGCCACGGCTGGCGCGGCCGTGAGCGGTGAGGCCACGGCTGGCGCGGCCGTGAGCGTTGGGGCCACGGGTGGTGCGGCCGTGGACGGCGGTGCCGACAGCGCGCGGCTGCTACGTGAGGTGACTGACGCGGTGATGGCGGATCTGCTCGTCGAGCTGGAGCGTCTGCGCGGCGAACCGTGCCCGCGGCGCCCCGGGCTCGATCAGGTCCTTCCCGTCCAGCCCGATGCCCCGGCCGATGCGTACCCGAACCCGAGCCGGGAGCTGGCGCAGCCCTGGGACCTGGCGCCCGGTGGTGGCGTCGGCGGGGATCCGGCCGCGCCGGGGGAGCGGCGGTGAGGCGCGCGGCGGTGCTCACCGCGGGTTCCTGGGGCACGGTCTTCGCGAAGGTGCTGGCCGACGCGGGAGCGCGCGTCACTCTGGTCGCCCGGGACCGGGAGGTCGCGGACTCCATCAACGGCCGTCATGTGAACCCCCGGTACCTCGAGGGCGTCCGGCTTCCCGACCAGGTGCGCGCCACGGTGCGGCCGGAACAGGCGTTGCGTGACGCCGACCTGGTGGTGCTGGCGGTGCCGTCGCACGCGCTGCGGTCCTGCCTGCTCGACTGGGCGCCGATGGTGGGGCCGGGGGCCGTCTACGTCAGCCTGATGAAGGGCATGGAAGCTGTCACCAGCCACCGGATGAGCGAGGTGATCGCGCAGACGGCCGGCGTGGGCCCCGATCGCATCGCCGTCGTCAGCGGCCCCAACCTGGCGCGCGAGATCGCCGTCGAGCACCCCGCCGCCACCGTGGTGGCGAGTTCCTCGGCGGCCACCGCGCACCAGGTCCAGAGCGCCTGCTGGACGCCCTACCTTCGGCCCTACACCAACGGCGACGTCGTCGGCTGCGAGCTCGGCGGGGCGGTGAAGAACGTGATCGCCCTCGCGGCCGGGATGCTGGAGGGCATGGGCTTCGGCACCAACAGCCAGGCCTCGCTGATCGCCCGCGGGCTGGCTGAGACGATGCGGCTCGGCGCCGCGCTGGGCGCCGAGCCGATGACGTTCGCCGGGCTCGCCGGGCTCGGTGACCTGGTCGCCACCTGCGGATCCCCGCTCTCCCGGAACCGGACCTTCGGTGAGCGGCTCGGCCGTGGGATGACGTTGGAGCAGGTACTGGCGCAGCAGCTCCAGGTTGCCGAGGGTGTGCGGTCCTGCCGGCCGCTGCTGGCGCTGGCCGAAGGCCTCGGGGTGTCGATGCCGATCACCCGCCAGGTCGAGCGGGTGCTCTACGAGGGCCTGCCACCGCTGGAGGCCGTCAAGGACCTGATGAGCCACGAGCCCGGCCCCGAGTACCGCCCCCGCTAGCAGCGGGGCGGTACTGCCGTTGCCGCTGCGAGCCGCTGCTGCTGCCGGCGACCAGGGTCTGAGGATCCTGGTCGCCGGAGTGCCCGTCGCGAGATCCCGAGCCTCGGGCAGCCGTTGCCACCGAGCAGGCGTTGAGGATTTTGGTCGTCAGGGAGCCTGTAGCAAATTGGTGGCGGGGATTCGGGTGATCGTTGGGTGTGCGGGTCTGGTGACCTGCCGCCGGCCGAGG
>NZ_MOWP01000047.1:0-66266 GCF_001983215.1 Frankia sp. CcI49 | reverse complement strand
GGCGGACGGTCGGTCATCGAGCTCGGCCTCGTCTGGCGGCTCGGCCATGCCATGGAGCCGGACTGGCCCACCGAGGAGGGCTACGTGATCGAGGTCGACGGTGAGCCGTCGGTCCGCTCCAGGTTCACGGTCCGCTACGACACCGCCGGCGTCGACTTCGGCATGCCCACCGCGAACCCCGCCGTCAACGCCATCCCCCACGTCGTCGCCGCGGCACCTGGCCTGGTGACCGTCGACGAACTATCGATGATCACCGCCGCCGGCCTCGTCACCACCGGTGGCTGACACCCACCGRCCGACGACGAGCACGACGCGGTCAACCACGACCGCCCGCCTCAGATTTGGAACGCACAGATCGCCAAGACCGGCGTTATCGGTCACCAAGCCCGCCGATCTGGCCGCAACCTGCGGCAACAAACAGGACGTCGAACCGGGCGACCAACGACCTTGAGCCTTCGCCGTCGCACCACCCGGGGGCGCTATCCGTAATTACATAGATACAGAGAACGGCCTTGCGCACCCGCAACCATCACTCGCCGCCGATGGCGTTCGGCCCTCCGCACTCGGCGATGCTCCGCCAGAACAGCGTGCGGTCCAGACCCGTGGGACTCCGGAGGCGATCCGAATGGACACCCCACGGCCGGACCTGCTCGACGGGCCCAATCGGCGCCCACCGGTTCACCGGCCGGCGCCGCCTATTCCCGTCCACGACAACTCACGTCGCTCACATCGCCGACGCCGGGATGAAGTGGCATCCGGCTCGGGTCGCGACGGTATCGCCGTCCCTCCTGTCCGTCCGAACGACGAAGCGGGCGGACATGCCTGGGCGTTAGACAGTCCGCAGTCCTCAAAGGAGCTCCGATTATGCGAAATCGCCGGTTACTCATCGCTGTGACGGCGTCGATAGTTGTCATGGCAGTGGCGGCCGCATGCTCGTCGTCCCCCGACGGCCCGTCAGGCGGAGACGGTGGCGGCCAGACCGTCGCCGCCGGCTCGGTAAAGGCCGGCCCGATCACCGGTTGGGACGACGCCGCGTACAAGGTGGACACCTCCAGCCTCCAGTGTGGCCTGACCGCCAAGGATCCCACCCGCGGCGTCACCGACACCTCGATCACGGTCGGTGGCCTCGCCTACCTGACCAGCCCGACCGGGAGCACCGTCTCCGGAACCGACGTGGGTGCCAAGGTCCGATTCGAGCGCGCGAACGCCGAGGGCGGCGTCAATGGCCGCAAGATCAACTACACTGGTACTCTCGACAACGGCGACGACGTGAGTCGGTCCATCTCACAGGCCAAGGCGCTCGCCCAGCAGGAGAAGGTCTTCGCGGTTGTTCCACTGATGACCCGAGACTCGAACTTCCTCGAACCCCTGTGTAACGACCAGGTGCCGTTCTTCGGATGGGGAACGAACTCCGGCTACTGCAAAAACACCATCGGGTTCGGCATCACCGGCTGTCTAACCCCCACCGGGATCGACTACACCACCACCGCCTACGGCCTGATGATCCAGTCGATGCTCGGCGGAGACGCCGAGGGCAAGTCCACCGCCCTCGTCGGCATCGACAACGACGCCGCGCGCGAGGGCCTCGCCGAACTCGCCAAGCAGGTGCAGACGGTCGGCATCCGGACCGTGTACGCGGAAAACCCGGTTCTGCCCAGCGGTGTCACGGACGCCACGGCGATCGTGAACGACATCATGACCTCGGACGAAGGTCACGCCCCGGACGTGGTCCTGTACGTCTTGGACTTCAACTCGGTCGTCAAGCTGACCACGGCGATGAACGCGGCCGGCTTCCAGGGCAAGCATCTCAACGCCGTCGGCTATGACCCGCGACTGGCCGGGTTCAAGGACCTCGACCAGTCCTACACGATCGTCCAGTGGACACCGGGCGTCGACACCACCGTCCCAGCAGTCAAGCAGCTCAACGACGACTTCCAGAAGTACGCCCCAGGCACCAGCATCAGCCTGCCCGCGGAGGCCGGCTACTGGGCCGCGGACATGTTCCTGGACGCTGTGAACAAAGCCGGCCGCGATCTGACCGTCGACAAGCTACTTAACCTCATGAACAACAACTACACCTACACCGTCCCCGGAACGGTTGCCGAGACACGCTGGCCCCTCAATCACAACATCGGCATACCCTGCGCGTCCGTGGTACAGCTCAACGGCCAGAAGTTCGACATCACCACCAAGCTCGCCTGCGGATCGCTCATCAGGAAGTGACGATCCGGCCTGGCCGGGCGATGCCCCGGCTCCGCCCGACCAGGCCGGCCCATACCTTGAGCAACGTCCACCCGCGGCCAACCACAACATTTGATCAATGGCCGATTCCCGGCGAGGCTCACCCCTGCCTCCATCGGGTGCTCGCGACCACCGAGACGGCCCCCGGTCAGCGTGCGGGCGGAGCCAGCCGGTACACGGCGCCGGCCTGGTCGTCGGTGATGTAGACGGCCCTGTCAGGGCCCTCGACCGCGGCCACGGGGCGGCCCCACCGGGATCCATCCGCGGCCTGGAACCCGCCCACCAGCGTCTGCTGCGCCCCCAGGCCACCGTCGCGCCAGGGGAAGAACGAAACCTCCGGAGCGCGTGGTGGCGACGCGTTCCACGAACCGTGTACACCGACCAGCGCACCGGAGGCGTAGCTACTCGGAAGGCCTCCGTCGACGAACGACAGGCCCAGCGGGGCAGAATGCCCGGGGAGCGCCTGCTCCACCGGGGTCAGCGCCGAGCAGTCGAGCATCCGCCCATCCGGATTGGTCTGCACGTCACGGACGAACGGGACATCGGAGAAGTCCTGCCGGCTACCCCGGACGCCGGGATCCACGTCGGCGTCCGGGTTGCAGTAGGGCCAGCCCAGGTTCCGCCCGGGGGTCAGTTTCGCGAAGGGCTCGACGGGATGGTCTCGTACGTATTCGTCGATCACTCGCTCTCGCGCCGATCCGGAGTCGTCGCCGTAGGGGCGGTCGTACGGGAACTGGATGTTGTCCCGGTTGTTGACCGCGGCCCAGACCGCGCCGTCGGGGGCGACGGCGAGTGCGGTGCCGTTGCGGACGCCCACGGCGTAGGGTTCCGGTGGCCCACCGCCGGGTGGTACACGCAGGACCGACGCCCGTGGCGGCGTCGAGGTGAGATCGTCGGCGCTGATGTTGCCGGTCGAGGCGACCGACACATAGACGGCTCCGTCCTGGCCTACGGCAACGCTTTTCAACGGGTGGCCGTACCTGCCTCGCAGCTCGGGGCTGCTGGCATTGGGTAGATCGGTGACGACGGGGCGCGGGGCCGTCGCCTGCCCTGCCGCGTAGGTGTAGGCGTCCACGCGGTCGGTCTGCGCGACGTACAGGGTCGACCCGGAGAACGCGAGCCCATGCGGCTGGTTCAGCCCGGTCAGAAGTTCGGATGCTGTCGCGGTGCCTCGCCCGTCCGGTTCCAGCCGGACGACCGTGCCGTTCTCCGGCACCGAGACGAGCAATGTGCCATCCGGGGCCCACGCGGCGAGCCGGGCTGACGGGACCCGGGCGTACACCGCCAGTGTCCAGCCCGGGGGGACGAGCGCCCGCCGTTGTGTATCCAGCGGCGCGGCGCTCATACCTTCTGGGACGACGAGGGTCACGGCCACCAGCCCCGACAGGGCGGCAGCGGAGGCTACCCCGCCCTCGCGCGGAGTGGTGGCGGGAGGGGATAAGTCCGATCCACAGGCGGTCGCGGTGAGGGCGAGAGCGATCGCCAGCAAGGGAAGACGTCGGACCGTCATAGGAGGCTCCTTCGAGGGCGACGGCGTGCCGATGTCGGCGCCGGAACAGCCGGCGGCGATGTGGTCGCATACACGCCGTCCGACGCTAACCGGGCTCGGGTACGTCCTGGGAGGCTCTGTCGGACCCTGGCAGGGCCTCCCATGGCGGTACCTCGGTTGCCCAGCGTCGAGGCATGATCCGATCTGGTTCGCGGCCCTCTGCCGGTGCCCGCCAGTGGTTCGCCCTTCCTGCCGTGATGGTCGTCGCACTGGCGGTGGCTGCGTGCGGCGGTTCCACGGACCCGGCGCCCGTGGCGTCCTCAGGCGTTTCCTCGCCGTCCGGGCCTCCGGCCGGCGACGGTACGCCCGCCCCGTCCGCCGCACCTTCCTCCACGCCCACAGGCGTTTCACAGGGCACACTGATCCGCATCGTCATCGACGGACAGGTGCTGGACGGACGACTGTGGGACAACGCGCCAGGCCGGGACCTTCCTTCCAGGCTGCCGGTGACGCTGACGTTTGGCGACCTGAGCCGCCAGGAGAAAATCGGACACCTGGAGCAGCTGTTGTCGATGGAGAGCATGCCCGCGGGCGACGACCCCGTTCCCGGGGACCTCGGCTGGTACGAGCCGTGGGGCAACGTCGTCCTCTACTACGGCGACGTTGCCTACTGGGACGGCATCGCCCGCATCGGCACCATCGACTCAGGCACCGACCTCATCGAGGCACAGACCGGTGACTTCACGGCGATCATCGAACGGGCCGACCAGGTCGCGGCGCTGACGCGTTGCGGGGGAGCTGGGCATGCCAGCAGCCCGGGCGTCTGCTGGTCAGACGGCTGTGGCGAGTTCGGTGAACGCGGCGGACAGCCATAGTCTCGGGTCGGTGTCGAGGGCGAGTTCGTAGTGACCCGCGGCTGGCGTCCATCTACTTGCGGCCGGTATCCCTGTGGCCGAGGTCAACCGGCCCGATCGCGCCGCAAGCCGGCGCCGAGGCAAGACCCGGCGCGCTGGACGGGCGAAGCGGCCRCCGTGCCATCATGGCCGGCCTGGCCACCGCGACCGCGAAGACCGGCGACGGACCCGTGGAGATGGCCCGGATATTCCGGCTGACGGGGACCTCCTCGGTCAAGCCGCGTGCCCAGGCGATCAGCGGCAGGCCCTCCGCCTCGAGGCGCCGTTCGTCATGGCGGGCGTGGTCATCTGCCGGAATTGATTGAGTGCTGGGGGCGGTGGTAGCCGTCGAACCGCAGCTGGCCGCCACGAAGCTCCCGGATGGTCAGGAAATCGCCCTTATAGCCTTTGTGGTCCCATGGTCCGAACTGGATGTAAGTAGCGGGCCCGCCGTTGGTCGCCGGCAACCAGCGGATACGCTCGATACCGTCCTTGACCTCCTCGGGAGTAGCCATGGCGGCGTTGGCGAGGCCGTGGATCCCGACCCGGGCCGTGTCGTAGCCCAGCGCGACGACGACGTTCTTTGATACCCGACCGAAGCGCTCGCTGAAGCGGGCTACCATGGCCTCGTAGTTCGGGTTGGTACCGTCCTCACCGAGCTGGTCCACCCCGTGCCAGCCCTCGAGCCCATCCGCCCAACGGTTGGTGTTGGAGTAGAACATGAAAGCGGTTCCCATCACCCTCGGCGGGTCCCAGTCGATAGCCCTGAATGCCTCGGCGAAGTGAAACGTCGAGTAGCCGTATCCGCCGTAGTAGATACCAGTGATACCGTCCTCGCGCATTGACTGGAGGTGCTCGGCGAGGTTTCGCGGATTGGGTCCGAGCTTGATGTCTCGGGCAATGGTCAATCCGAGCCTGTTGCACTCGTCCCGAAAGAATCCAGCGTAGTCGCGTCCGGAACTTCCCTGCTCCCAGAACATTCCGATCTTGCGGTGCCCCTGGGACCGGAGCCACTGGGCACACATGACGGCCTCGCTTGGCACGTCACCGTTGGCGATGGTGAAGCAGTACTCGCTGGCAAACTTCCAGGCACCGGTCCAGGAAATGACCGGGACTCTGCGCTGGTTGGCGACCTCCTGCAGAGACAGCGAATTGTCGCTGATTTCCGGGCCGAGAACGACGACACATCCCTCGTCGCATAGCCATTCGTATCCCTTGCGGGTCTTTAGGAAGTTCTCTCGGGGCAGCCCTCGAGCATCGGCGACGAGAAGCCGCACCGGCCGGTCGTAGATGCCTTCGTTGAGAGCGTCCTCGAGAGCGAGGATCGTCGCGTTGATCCAGTCGAAGATGAGCTGCCCGTTGTCGATGTCGATGAGCAGGCCGATCTTCGCCGGCTCAAACGGGTCGCCCTGGGTCTGCAGGCCTCCGGTCGGGGGGTAGACGACGATGTCCGCGAGCGCCTTCTCGCCGACCCGCCCGCCACCTTCGTACCACTTTGTGGCCTCGCCGCGGTCCGGCGAGTCGGTGCCCGAGCGGACGTTGCTGATCGCCCGGTCGGGTTGGGCGATGCCGTGGTCCACCGGTTCCGGGAACATACGTTCCACGAACTCGCTGTCCGCGTACGAGCCGCCCATCTAGCACTCCCGCCACTCGAAGGATTTAAATTACGTGTCACACTATAACGATGATGCGACCCAGGCAACCGTCCATGGCTCCGACGCCGACCCGGGACCAGGGCCCGAGTCAGGACTCGGCTCGTCCCGGGGACGACCACGCGATCCCCAGGTAGACGAGCGGATCAGGAGGGCGACGCGGGAACTGCTGAGCGAGAAGGGCTTCGCCGAGACCACCATCGTCGCCGTGGCCCGCCGCGCGGGCGTGGGCGCACCGGCCATCTACCGCCGCTGGCCATCCCGCGTCGCCATGATCGAAAACGCGATCTTCCCCGGGTTCGATGACATCGTGGTCCGGGCCACCGGCGACCTCACCAGCGATCTTCGCCGTTACGTGGACGGCTTCCTCGCCGCCTTCGACCAGCCGGCGGCCCGTGTCGCGCTGCCCGCGTTGCTCAGCATCTACCAGTCCGACCCGGCAGGCCACGCCGCCGCCGCCCAACGGGTCGACGCCGGAGTCCGCGAGCCCTTCCGTGCGATGGTGGCCGCTGCGGTGCCCAGGGCGACCGGCGTGAACAGTGACGATCTCCTCGACCTCGCGATCGGCGCAGTGCTGTTCCACCTGTTCATCCGCCGCTTCTCCGGGCGCGACATGGCCAGCGACTACATCGCCGACCTGCTCGCCCGTGTCGCCGCAACGGCTTAGCGCCGCGACGGCTCGGAGCGCGCCCGCCGCTCTCCGAGCCATGTCGAGCGCTCTGAGCGCCGGAGAGATCGCCGCTTCCAGCAGCTCGATCCTTGACCGCCACCGGCGGTAAATCGTAAACGGCTCGACACTCATGGCGGGCGACCGTCTGCAGGCGCGATCGATGCTGTCAGGCCAGCCCCGGCCGGGGACACAGGGCACCCAGTCGTAGCTGCCGGCAACCGGTGAGGGCCGACCGGCGGGCCCGAGGTCGACCGGCGGGCTCGGTGAGGGCCGCGCCCGGACGCACCAGGTTCGGGGCCGGCAGGCCATCCACGCATCAGTCCTGGTTGCAGGTGTGCCGCCGACCTGGTTGTATATAAGATACGTTTTAAGTCGTAATTAAGGTCGGGCTGCCGCCGTGGCGTTGCCGCAGGCCGGCTCGCCGCTGACCGTGACGCTGGTCGCGACGAAACGTGCGGCGTTGGACGTCGGTGGCCAAGCGCTTGCGCCTTCGCCGAGGGACGACTCGGCCGCAGGAGCCTGTTGCTGGTCAAGCTCACCCCTGTTCACCGACACAGCCCGGACCGGTCGATCCGGCGCAAACCCCGGAAGGAGACCCCGATGCGAGGTATCCGGTTAGTGGCCGCCCTGGCCACGGCGACGGCGCTCGCCACCGGCCTGGCCGCGTGTTCCGACGACACCGAGGACGCCGCTGCGGCGCCAGTCGTCGCCGCGGACGAGGTGAAGGCCGGCCCACCGTCAGGCTGGAGCGACGGTGGGTTCGCACCGGACCCGGCCAGCCTGCGCTGCGGGCAGACCGCGGCCGATCCAACTCGTGGCATCACCGATGACGAGATCACCATCGGCGGGCTGGCCTACCTGACCAGCCCCAACGGCAGCTCGATGGCCGGCGTCGAACTGGGCGCCCAGGCCCGCTTCGACCGGGCCAACGCCGAGGGCGGCATCAACGGCAGAAAGATCAACTACGTCGGGACCCTCGACGACGGCAACGACCCGGCCCGCAACGGCGCCCAGGCCAAAGCGCTGGTGGACCAGAAGAAGATCTTCGCTGCCGTGCCGGTGATGACCAGCAGCGCCAACTATCTGGACACCTTCTGCGGCGAGACCGTCCCGTTCTTCGGCTGGGGCACCAACTCGGGCTACTGCGGCACCACCATCGGTTTCGGGATCACCGGCTGCCAGGTCCCCAACAGCCAGACCGGCGCCACCTCGACCACCTATGGCCTGATGATCCAGGCCATGTTCGGTGGTGACGCCAAGGGCCGCACCACCGCACTGGTCGGAGTGGACGCCGACTCCGCCCGCACCGGAGTCAGCGAACTGGCCCGCCAGATCCGCTCGGTCGGGATCGACGTGGTCTACGAGGAGAACCCGATCCCGGTGGCCGGCCTCACCGACACCACACCGATCGTGAACGCAATCATGACATCCGATGGCGGCGCACCGCCGGACGTCGTGCTCTACATCGCCGACTTCAACTCGGTCATCAAACTCACCGAAGCGCTCGCCGCCGCCGGATACCAGGGCAAGAACCTCAACCCCGTCGGCTACGACCCCCGCCTCGCCGCGACCAGCTTCGAGGGCCTGCAGCAGTCCTACACGATCCTGCAGTGGCAGCCCGGGTCGGACACCGGCGTCCCCGCCGTCAAACAGCTCGCCGACGACCTCGCGAAGTACGCACCGAAGGCCACGCTGAGCCTGCCCACCATGGCCGGCTACTGGGCCGCCGACATGTTCGTCCGCGCCGCGACCGAGGCCGGTAAGGACCTCACCGTCGACAGCCTCCTCAAGGTGCTCAACAGCGGCGACTACACCAACTACGTCGAGGGCGCGCTGCCGGAGACCCGCTTCCCGGTCAATCACGTCATCGGCGCGCCCTGCGCCTCCATCGTGCAGCTCAACGGAAACCAGTACGACATCATCACCGACCTGGCCTGCGGAACCCTTATCAAAAAGTAGCCGGCCGAAGCGCGCGACAACGACATCGGTCCAGGGAAGGAACCTTGCCCGGCTGGACCCGGGCAAGGTTCCTCTTAAATTCGGGGGAATTCCAGCGGTGCAGATATCCTTGCCAGGTGAAGCCAGTCGTGTGGGAAGCACGCCACCCGCACCCGGCCGGCGCCGTCGCACGGTGGTGGCGCTGTTGTCGTCGACCGTGCTAGCGGTGGCGGCTTGCAGCGGCCCGGAGCATTCCCCGATCACGAAAACCGCATGCTCGACCCCGGGGTTCAGCGCCACATCGGTCAGGATTGGGCAGGTTTACCCGGACAGCGGGGTGCTCGCTGAGGCGTTCCAGCCGACGCGCAGCGGCGTCGAGGCACGGATCCAGCAGGCGAACGCGGAAGGCGGCATCAATGGCCGGACCATCGAATATGTATGGGCCGACGACCGCGGCGACGTCACCGGGAACACGCAGGCCGTGCACAAGCTGGTCGACGACGATGAGGTCTTCGGTCTCGTCGAGACGACGCTCGTCGCCGCCGGCTCCGCTCAGTACCTTGACGACCGGCACATCCCCGTCACGGGCATGCCCGCAGAGACACTCTGGACACAACACCGGAACATGTTCAGCACCGCCTACACCATCACCGAGTCCGGCACCGTGGACACCTTCGGCCGGTACATCCGGGCCCAGGGCGGCACCACCGCGGCGATCATCAGAGCCGACGTCATGCCATCGACAACCGACATCACCGGCAAGATCGAACAAGGCGCCGCACAGGCCGGTGTCCGGATCCTTCCACAGTCTCTGATCTACAACCCCACCGTCAGCAGCCCAACGCAGCTCGCCGCAGCGATCAGGCAGTSCGGCGCGGACGTTCTGATTGGCAGCCTCAGTCCCGGTGACTGGGCCAACATCCTCCCGGCGGTCGCCGCCACGGGCACACCGATCAGAGTCGTTCTCGCACCCGGAGGCTACGACCCCAAGCTGCTGCAGCAGTACGGCACCAGCCTTGCCGGCCTGTCGACCTTCATCTCCCTGGTGCCGTTCGAACTCGGTACCGCGGCGCACCAGCGATACCTCCGCGCGATGGCGAACTACGCACCGGAGCTGGCTGATCCCCGCACCCAGCTCGCCCTGACCGCGTACGTGCAGACCGACCTCCTCCTGCACGGCCTCACCGTCGCAGGACCCTGCCCTTCCCGCGAGCAGTTCATCGAACGTCTCCGCGCGGTCAAGGACTACAACGCCGGCGGCCTGCTCCCCACGCCTGTCGACCTGGCCGCCACCTTCGGAAAGATCTCCCAGTGCTACGCCTTTCTACGCGTCAATAATGCTGGGAACGGCTTCGAGGTCGCCCAGAATCCCGGTGCGACCGCTGGCTCCCCCTACAACTGGTGCGGCGACCGCATCGACTGACGGCAATGACTCGAAGGAGAGGCGGGTCCGATGACACGGTCGCCGATAGTTCACGGGACGACCAGCACGATGGGAACCGCTGCCGTTCAGCGCACGGCCGATCATCTGGCGGCCCCGACCTGCCCTTCATCACCGGCCGCCACCTGCTCGGCCGCACTACCGGCAGCTGATCCACAGCGGAATCGCCCAGTTTCAATGGGACTTTGCCAGGTCTTCGATCGTCTGGCTTCGGGGTGCGGATCCGAGTCTGGTCGGCCGCCGAGTGTGACACACCTCGACGGTCCTCGGCGACGATAGCCGTCGTCGGGGGCCTGACAGGTCAGGTCGCGGCGTCGCCGCTGCCGGGGCGCAGCGCCCGCAGCAGCAGGTCGCCCACGCGATCGTCCTGATTGCCCTGGTCCGCGTCGTCAGGCCGGCCGGCGAAAGGGCGGATGAAGGAGTAGTACAACGTCGCACCGATCAGCAGATCCATGACAGCGTCCGGATCCACCTCCGGATCAATCGTGCCAGGATCAGCCGCGGCCAGCGTAGCCCGGAACGCGGGACGCACGTCCTGACCGACCCGCTCCACCAACGTTCCATGCCGCTCCGGCTCCGCTTGGTAAGCGGCCAGCAGACCAGGAATGGCAGCACGAGCGGCCGGCGAGCTGAACAACTCGCGATAGGCCGCGATGTACCGACGAAGATCCTCCCGCACATCCCCCGCGGGAGCCACGTCGAGTGCCCCGATGCCTGGGAAGATCGCCGACTCGATCAGTTCGACGCGCGAAGGCCATCGACGGTAGATCGTCGACGCGCCGACACCGGCGTGCCGGGCGACGGCCTGGATCGTCGTCTCCGGGAAGCCCTTCCGTTCCAAGAGCTCGCGCGTCGAAGCCAGCACAACACCATCGATTTGTGGATCCCGCGGCCGGCCACGAGACGGCTCAGCCCCCACCATGACCTCCCTATACCTTGCTGTACGAAGCGAACCATATCCGAATTCGGGAGCATCCCGTGACCAGCCGGAACGATGCGCGCGTATGGCGTCCGCGTCCTCAGCGGTGGGAGGGCCGGACAATGATACGCGGCGGACCTTCAGCGCGCCGGGCCCGGTCGATGGCAGCGGGAATCTGGTCAAGAGTGATGATCTCTCCGACGCTCGGCAGCGGATCCAGTCGGCCGGCGCACGCGGCGTCGAGCCGCCGACCTGATCTACGGCAGATTTGCCACCGCTGTTTCCGTGCCAAATTTCGTTGAGGTGAGGTTTCAGGGAATGATTTCAGTGAGACTTCCAACCCTGGCTACATCATGTCCGCCATTCCTTGGGCAGTGCCATACCGGCCAGTCCTCCGGGAAAGAAACATCGAAGGGCCAGTTGTGCTGTGGGCAGTCCGGCCAGGTGCGTAGGTACAGCTCTATGGCAAGTTCCTGGGTGCATGCGGCGACAGAAGAGACCATATCTTCGAATGTCGCCGGAGTGGTTTCTTCTTCGTCGTCGCTCCTTCCGGCATACACGCTGCTTCCTGCGCCGCAGTAGCTGCCGCTCGTGCTGAGGGCCACGTAGACCAGGACGTAGGGTTCGTCTCCTTCTATGTAGGGATCATCCATGTCGGAGGAGATCCATCGAAGCTGGAGTCTTCCTAGCTGCGGGAAGGTGGCGTCGATGTCTCTCTGGATAATTAGAAGTGCTCGCTCCAGATGGTCCCTGATTTCGCTGCCGAGTAGTTCCCCTACTCGGTCGGTTGGACGTTCGAACCAGAGATCGTCCGAGGCTTCTCTCACGTGCCGATCTTATGCCCTCCGCCTCGGAAGGTCTGCGGCCCATCTTCTGATTGGACGGCTGCGGAGCGATTCAGCCGCACAGTAGTTCAAGTATTGCGGCTGCGCCGGTCTCGGCGACCTGACGGCCGTAGTACCGGTCCCGGGTCATGCTGACGTGACGGTGTCTCTCGGCACGCGCCGGCTTCCCGTCTCTGCTGGTCCGAACCTGTGTGTGGCCGGGAACAACGCCTTCAGTGCCGGGTGAGCGCGCTGAAGGCGAAAGGAGACCGGCATGCGGCGCGCGGGTCGGGAGTGGGACGACCGAGGAGGTATCCCTGCCCACAGCGGATACCAGCCTCCCGGGCCGCGGTCAGGTCCGCCCGTGTCTCGATGCCTTCGGCGACGACGCGGCACCCCGTCTCCCGGGCGATGGTGGTGATTCCCGCGACGATCGCCCGGCGGACGGGATCGCCGCTCATGTTCTTGATGAGAACCCTGTCGACCTTCACGACGTCCGGCCGCAGGATGAGCAGCATCTCCAGGCCGGAGTAGCAGGCTCCCAGATCGTCGATGGCGATGAGGACGCCGTGGCGGCGAAGCAGGTGGACAGCCGCGACCAGGTCGGGGTTGTCGTAGGCCTGTTCCGCCTCGGTGATCTCGACGACGAGCCGGCTGGGTTCGCCGGTGTCGAGGAGGAGGTCGACAAGACCGCCGGTGACCGTCGACGGAGCGGCGTTGACGGCGAGGCGTACATCGTCGGGCAGGGCGGGCAGCGCGGGCAGCGCCCGCTGGATCGCGGCGGTCTCCAGTTCGGGGCCGAGACCGGCGGCGGCCGCGTCGCGGAACAGCGCGGCGGTGGAGAGGCGAGGGTCGGGCAGGCGGGTCAGGGCCTCGACACCGACGGTGCGTCCGGCGACGAGGTCGATGACGGGCTGGTAGTGGATGCGCAGACTGTCGGAGTCGATCAGTGTGTGCACACGGTGCCAGACACGGCTCCGGATCTCCCACATCCTGCGGAGGTCGGACACGTAACCGGTCAGGAAGCGGGCGAGCAGCCGCAGGAACCGGATGTCCCGGTCGCCGAGGGACGGCTGCGGATGCCGGTGGAGGCACCCGACCAGCCCGTAGAGGTTCCCATCCGTGTCGAGGATCGGGGTCGCCGCATAGGCGCCGATACCCAGGTCCTGTACCGAGATGATGTCCGCGGTGCGGGGGTCCCGCCGCGTGTCGGGGATCAGTTCCGGGAGGTCCCCGGCGAGCACCCGCCCGAACACGCCGGCGTCGCGGCGGATGGTGCAGCCGAGGGCGAGACCGAACGGCTGGGCGTTGCCGGAGAGTCCCTGAAGGATCAGAAGACCACCGTCAAGGCGGCCGAGCCAGGCGATCTCCATCCGCAGCCGCCGCCGGAGCAGATCCAGCAGACCCATCAGTGCATCGCCGGGTGCGCAGACCTCGCTGCGCGGTCCCAGACAGCCATGATGGGCGGCCATACCCCCTCCTCCTAACAGGTCAGGCCCTCCCGACCGGGGTTACCCACCTCACCGAGCCGCACACCACGCACCCGGATGGACACATCGCGTATCGGGCGGGCTGTTCGCCCCACGCGTGGACGCGTCACGCAGGGTCGTACGACCGTGGGCCATCAACACCCCCGCAGGACTGAAATGTCACCAGAATGACGATGGTGGGTCACCGTCCGCCGCACGGGCAAAGCCCGCCCTCCGCTGCGGATGTTCACCGGGCGGACGTCCTGTGCGTCGGGGCGGCGCCGCGGTGCGCGACACCCTCGCGCACACGCATCTGCACATGCGTCTACGATCACGAATCGTGCCGGATTGGGTCGGTTCGCGGTGGTCGCCAGACATCTTTCCCGGGGCTCCGGCGTCCGCCGCGGGTATCGATCGAGAGCAGGTCGCCGCGGCTCTGCCCGGCTACGACCTCGGCCGGGAACTCGGTGCGGGCGGTTTCGGGCAGGTCTTCGAAGGCTGGCACCGTGGCCTGCAACGACACGTCGCGGTGAAGGTGCTGTACACGCGGGGTCACGGCGCGCAGATCGATGACCTGGTCCGGGAGGCGCGGTTACTGGCCCGACTCGATCATCCGCACATCATCCGCGTGTACGACTACGTCCACGCTCAGGCGGGCGACCTGCATCTGATCGTGATGGAGCTGATGGCGAGCGGACCGTTGTCCCGCCGGCAGCAGACGATGACCCAGCAGGCGGCCTGCGCGGTCGGCCTGGCGGTGGCTGGCGCCCTCGCGTACGCCCACTCCCAGGGAGTCCTGCACCGCGACATCAAACCCGACAACATGCTGTTCGACGCCGTAGGTCTGCTGAAGGTGGCCGACTTCGGAATCGCGAAGCTCCTGAGCGGCGTGTCGGGCGGCCGGAACACCGTGATCGGAACGCCCCTGTTCATGCCGCCCGAGCAGCTCGTCGGGGGTTCGCTCAGCCCGGCCACCGATCTGTACGCGCTCGGCGTGGTCCTTCAGCTGCTGCTCACCGGCGGGTCCACGGTGGAGGCGACCCTTTCCCCGTCTCCCGGGCCTCGGCCTGATTCGGACCACACGGGATCACTACCGCGGGCACTCGCGGACCCCCTGCGCGACGTGATCCAGCACGCCCTGGAAGCGGACCCGGCTGCCCGCCCGCCGACCGCGCACGCCTTCGGGCTCGCACTCGCCACGGCCGCGGCCTCCGCCTTCGGACCTGGCTGGCTGACCCGGTCCGCCGTGCCGGTGCGGCTCGAGGACGACATCCGGGCCGTCGCGGAGCCGCACGCCGGAAGCGCCGCGCCGGTCCCGCCCGCCTCTGTTCCCTCCCCGCACAAGGACACACCGGTGGCAGCCCGGCGTGGCGATGCCCTGGGCGTGGGACGGCACGCCCGGCCCCGTGCCCGGTTGGCCCTGCCGCGACGTCGCATCCTCGCCGCCGGCCTGTTCGCCGTAGCCGGTGCCGTCCCCGCCGGATATCTCCTTGCCGCCGCCCTGACGAAGGATCCGGGAGGCGGTGTCGCCGATCCGCTGGGCGCGCTGCCACAGCAGCACACCGACTGGATCCTCTCCCTGAGGTTCTCGCCGGACGGCACGATGCTCGCAAGCGGGAGCAAGGACGGGACGGTGCGCCTCTGGGACATGACCGATCCCGCGGCCCCGCGTTCGATCGGAGGGCCCCTGCCGGGACGCAGCCCGGGTGTGACCTCCGTGGCCTTCTCGCCCGACGGGAACACCTTGGCCAGCGCCAACTGGGACGGCACCCTGCAACTCTGGGACATCACCGAGCGGGCCAGCCCACAATCCCTCGGCGCGCCACTGCCCGCCCACGCCATCCTCGCGAACTCGGTGGTCTTCCTCGACCGCGGCCAGACGCTGGCCAGCGCAGGTCGCCAGGAAACCCGCCTGTGGAACATCACGGACGGCGCCGCACCGGAGCCGATCGGATCGCCCATCCTCGGCGACACGGACTGGCCGAGACTGGAGGTGGTCGACAGACCGAGAATGCTCCTGGCACGGGTCGGTGAGAACCGGACCATCCGGATCTGGGACGTCTCGAACGCGGCAAGCCCCCACCAGCGCACCAGGCTCGTCTCCAGCCATGCCGGCGCAGTCCACTGCGTCGCGTTCAGCCAGGATCTGCGCCTCATGGCCACCGGAGGCAAGGACGCCACCCTGCGGCTGTGGAACACCGTCGACCTCGCCAACCCCCAGATGATCGGAAAGCCGGTGACCGGCCACCACAACACCATCTGGTCGGTGCTGTTCTCCCCGGACGACAGGATCGTGGCGACCGCCAGCTATGACGGCACGATGGGCATCTGGAACGTGGAGGACCCCGAACACCCCCGGCTCGAGGGGCTGGTTCCGTCCGGCCAGGAAGGCTGGTTGATGTCCCTCGCGTGCTCCCTCGACCGAGCCGCACCCGTCCTGGCCAGCGGCAGCCAGGACGGAACCATACGGCTCTGGCGGCTCACCGGGACCGGCTCCGACCAGCGGTCCTGAACAGGCGCCGACCAGCGGTCCTGAACAGGCGCCGAACGAACGCGGTCATTCCGAGTGGTCGGAACAAGGTCGAGCAGCTGCCTCCTCGCACGCGCCTGCGGACGACACGGCTAGCCGGCGCGGCAGGCTGTCGGGTCCCGGGTGTACACGCAGAACGACTCTCGTTCCACCGTCCAGCGCGCGCCGTCGAAGCGGACCGTGGCGTCACCGCTGCTGAGCTCGCCGGGCCGGTCCTCGTTAGCCCGCTGGAACGCGACCACCGCCTGAACGGGGCTGAGGAATCGGACCAACGACACCTCCGCCACCCTGATCGGATGGAGGCTGTCCTCTTCCGGATACTTCATCTCGAAGGCATCACCGTGCCCCAGCAGGGACTCGCCATCCTCAACCGCGGCAGCCCGGTCGGCGGGCGGGGTGTCCTCCGAGAACGCCGTGACGACCGCCGCCAGCACCTGCGTGGTCGCCGCGGCGGGATCCGCCGGGCCCGCCGGTGCCGGACCAGCCTCGATTCCCTCGGCGATGGCGCGGACCGTGTTCACGTCCGGCGTACCGCCAACCCCCACCATTCCTTGCGGCGTCGCCCACCACAACGAGTAGATCGGGCGGGTGGCCTGGTTGTTGTCGGGCAATGACTCGGTCATCAGAACGGCGGGGGCACCGTTGACGGTGGTGCGCTCGGCAGTCCGCCCGCCGTAGGCGGCCAGGTCCATCACCTCCTCCTTGGGATCGAGGAGAGCTTCCAGATCAGAGGGGGCCCCAGGCAGGACGGTCACGTGGTAGCCGGCGTCCGGCTCGGTCGAGGCGGGATCGTCCCTGCCGGTGAATCCGGCAGTGATCGCTACCTGGCCCTGCTTCGCCGGGATCGTGAGGGAATACCAGTAGCCATCGCTGACCCGGATGCCTGCCGACTCGAAGCCGGCCGGTAGCCGGGTGACCTTCATCCCGTACACGTCGATCGGGGAGACCTCGACGACCGGCGGGTGGGCCGGGGCACTCGTGCCGGCGGGGACCACCGAGTGCCCGCTGCCACCGCCCGGCGGCAGCGCGAGCAGCAGCCCGCCGGCCAGTGCCAGCGAACATGCCGCACTCGACGCCGCGACGAGGCGACGCCGATGCCGCCGGCGCCGGGCCGCTATCCGATCAAAAAGGTACGGGTCGGCGGTGATTCCCTCCGCCGCCAGGGTGAACGTCGCGCGGGCTCGGTCGTCGATGTCTGTGCTGCTGTGCGCGACCCCGCCTGGGCCGGCCGGCTCGGGCAGTGGAGTCTGCGCATCCGTCATGGTCATGCCTGAACTCCTCGCGATGGGGGTTGCCCGGGCTGCCCAGGCGCCTGCGGAGATGCCGTGCGCGGGCGCGGCGCGTCCTGCGCTGTGGCGAGTGCCGCCCGCATCCGGGCCAGGCCTCGGGCGGTGTGGGTCTTGACGGTCCCCGGAGAACACCCGACAAGCGCCGCGACCTCCGGATCGGGCAGGTCGTCGAAATAGCGCAGCGTGAGTACCGCGCGCTGTTGGATGGGCAGCGTGCGCAGCACCGCCAGCAACTGCTCGCGGACCGCCACCCGATCGGTCATCCCGAGCTGACTGACGTCGATGTCGCGGCCGGTCCCCGACAGGCCGTCGAGTTGCTCCTCACGAACCCGCCGCCGGCGGCGCGATCGCCTCGACGCACCGTTCACCAGGGCCCGGCGTATGTAGCGGTCGGGGTCGTCGATCCGTCGCCACCGGCTGTAGACCCGTTCCAGCACGTCCTGCAGGAGGTCCTCGCCGGCGTGCCGGTCGCCGGTGAGGAACATCGACGTGCGCAGCAAGGCCGTGGCGTTCAACCGGACGTACTGCTCGAACGTCGAGCTGCTCGTGGGTGGTGTGGCCGGTGCCTGCGCTCGCCAGTCGATCTCATCGACATCCGATGCCTGCCCGGACGGCGGCTCGTCCGCCTGCCCGGATGACGGCCCAGCGCTGTGGTCGGACGGCGGCGCTGACAGTGGTTCCGCCGGCGGCCTGCCGGCGAGCGTCATYGGCAGCCGCCCGAACTCGCTCCCGACGCTCATCCAGCCGATCCGGCCCGGCCCGCGGTGACCTGACGCGGCCGGCCTGCCGCCGGCGCATGCCCGCCGCCGAACGACACGCCTGGCATGCGCTCGATCCCGACTTCCCCTGTTTCGTCGCTCACCGGTGTCCTCCTTCACCTGGCTCTGTCTTCTCAGAGACCGGACGGGTGCTGCTGGAGGACAGCCACTCGCGAAAAGCTTCTACGACGCCGCTCCCGATCGGCGGTCGGACGAGACGTTCCATGCCCGCGGGAGGTCTGGCCCGCCCGATGGGTGCCTCCCCGGCTAGCCGGTCTGGAGGTTGAAGATCGTGCGGCGGATGTCGTCGATGGTCTGGTCGAGGGCGTTGGTGGCGGCGGTCAGGCGGGCCGCGGCCAGGTCGCCGATGAGACGGATGAGCGACTGCAGCTGCAGGCCGACCGCGAACAGCCGCTGGATGACCTGGTCGTGCAGGTCACGGGCGATGCGGTCGCGGTCCTTGAAGACCGCGAGGCGGGCTCGCTCCTGCTGGGCGTGGACGAGTTCGAGGGCGAGCGAGGCGTCGTTGGCGAACGCCTGTACCAGGTCGTGGTCGCGGGGCTGGTGGTGCTCGAGGCCGGCGCGGTTGCAGAGGATGAGCGTGGCCGGGGCGTTGCCGGTGATGCGCATGGGGACGACGAGCGCGGTGGCGAAGGGCAGGTCCGGGACGGGGGTGAGCCGGCTGCCGCGGAGATCGAGATGGTCGAGGATGACCATTGCGCCGCGGGCCAGTTCGTCCAGGGTGCGCTCGTCGGAGAGCCGGATCGTCAGGCCACGGAGTGCTTCGGGCCCGACCGGGAGGCCGGCGGCGATGTCGGCCGTCGTCACCACCAGGTTGCCGTTCTCGTCGGGAACCGCGACCGTGGCGAGGTCGACGCCGGCCATCTGGCGGGCCAGGGCGGCGACCGTGTCGAAGGCGGTCACCTGGTCCGGGGCCACGAGGACGGCGGCCGTCATCCGAGCGCTGGCCGCGAGCCAGGCGTTGCCGCGTTCCGCCCGCTCGTAGAGCCGGCGCAGCTCGTGTTCCGCGCGCTCCCGCTCGATCGCGGCGGTGAGAACGTGCGCGACGGACTGGACGAACGTGGTCTCGTCCTCGGTGAAGCGACGGGACTGCGGCGATCGGGCGATCGCCAGGAGGCCGTACGGCGACCAGCGGCTGCCGATCCGTACGGTGAGGATGGTCAGATCGCTGTCGCTGTGCGATGCGTAGCGGGTCTCCGCGAGCCGGGCGCTCACCGCCGCCGCGCCTGCACCGGGGCCCGCGCCCCTGCCCCCGCCTGATTCCACGGCCAGGCCCGGTTCCGTACCCGCACCTGGCGCCGTACCCGCACCTGGCGCCACACCTGCACCTGGCGCCACACCTGCACCCGGCGCCGTACCCGTACCCGGCCCAGCGACTGGACTCGTACCGGGCCCCGCACCTGTTCCCGCCTCGGTTCCGGTCGGCATGCCGTCGTCGTCGAGGCGGATGAGCTCGCATTCGGTCGCGTCCAGTGTCGAGGTGACCAGCGCCGTCGCCTCGGCCACCAGGCTGTCGACGTCGTGGCCGGACACGGCATGGTCGCCGAGCCGCGCGAGGCCCGCCTGGCGGCGCTCGGCCCGGCGCAGGTCGGTGACGTCGGCGAGTACGAGCGCGAGCAGGTCGTCGCCGTCCTGCGCATAAGGGATCACCGACACCCGCAGGGACAGGACGGGGCCGTTGCCGACGGTGATGTCGATGTCGCCGGTCTGTGCCTGACGGGTCGTGATCGCGGTTGAGATCAGGCCCCAGGGGCCACCGAGCGACCGCTGCCGTGGGTCGACCGGCCGTAGCAGCTCCACCAGGTGCGCGAGCGGCGTGCCGATGCGCTGCGGCCTGCCCGCGATCCGGTCGATGACCGGTGAGGCGCGCCGCAGCCGCCGGTCGGCGCCGCCGTACAGGGCGACGCCGACCGGCAGGTCCCCACCGGGGGCCTGCGCTGATACCAGCTCCAGCAGCGCGGCGTGTTCACCGATCGTCTCCGTGCCGTGGCGGGAGGCGGTGACGTCGAGGATCGTGCCCGTGTTGCCGACCACCTCGCCGGCGTCGTCCCGGATGACCATCGCCCGGATCTGGACCCGGCGGTAGCTGCCGTCCCGGGTGCGGTACCGGGTCTCGTGGTGGCAGTGGTCGGCGCCGCCGGCCACCACCGCCATGAACAGCGCGATCGTGTGCTGCAGCTCGTCGGGGTGGACATAGTCCAGGAAGCGTGATCCGAGGCTGGGACCGATCTCGAAGCCGGTCAGCCGTGTCCACGCCCGGTTGAGGTAGGTCCAACGGCCCTCGGCGTCGGTCTGGAACACGACCTCGCCGAGTGTGTCGAGTAACCGGAGGGCGTCCTGACCCCGGTCAGGAAGCGGGACGGCATCAGATGCTGACGAGATCATCGGGCCCCCTCGGCGATCAGGATCTCGCCGAACGCGCCGCGCAGTAGGTATCCCTGTTCTGGCCCAGCGGCAGCAGGCGGGGCACGGCGTAGGCGGTGCGCAGGACGGTCGCGGTCGCTGCGGCGGTCGTCTCGATCTCGCGCTGGATCTGTGCGCGGGCCTCGGCGGTGGGTGCGTTCACCAGGCGTTCGGCATTGCGCCAGGCTGTCTCACGCCAGGCCACGAGAATCTGCATGAGCACCGTGTAGGACAGGCCCAGCGGGCTCGCGATGTCGTCGATGGAGGGATCGAACCGATCCGCGGCTTCCCGCAGCAGGGGGTCGATCACCCGGTTGAGCATGACGTTGACCTTGTCGTGGTCCGCCTTGCGGCTCTGGCCGCCCGCCGTCACCAGCCCCAGCGAGGCGAGCACCAGCGGCAGGTCCCGGTTCACGTGCGCGTTCATCCCGAGCAGGATGTTCCCGGCGCCGGCGAGCTGACGGCCGGCCGCCGCGTCGAAGGCGATCTGCCAGGCGGGGGAGACACCGCCGCCGTCGCCGGCGAGCCAGGCGTCGTAGGCATGGAAGTAGTACGCGGCGAAGACGGCGTCCTCGGTGTTGACGTAGGCGACGTCCGCGAAGAAGCCGGGCTGGGCGGCCGTGCGCCGGTACTCCTCGGTGGTCCGCAGATAGGTCAGGGCGAACACCGCGTTGTGGTCGCAGCTCGCCGCGAGCGGCGCGAAGCGGCTCTGCATCTGAGCGATCGTCGCGTCGGCGCACTCCGGGGCCCCGTCGGCACACTGCTGCGCCTGCGCGGGGGAGTAGGCGGCTGGTAGCGGCGGCAGCAGGCCCGACCAGCCGATGAACAGCGGCTCGGTGGTTGTGGTGGTCGTGGTCGTGGTCGTGGCGGTGGCGGTGGCGGGCACGGCCGTCGCCAGGGAAAGCCCCACCGAAAGGAGGCCTGCGATAAATGAAATGAATAATCCCGAAGTCCAGCTTCGCCTTGCGGGCATGAAGGTCATAGCACCGCATCATAGGGTCATTGGCGATGGAATATCGGCAGGGGATTCTTGCTAGAAGTTCAAATGATTTATCTTTTCGTGTTTCTGGTGGTCGACTGGGCGTGTAGCGAAATCCCGAGAATCGGCGGATTTGGGCGTAACGATAGTGACCTGGCTGGCCGTGCCCACCCGCCGTACTTCGGTTCGCCGGGGATCTCATGCTGACGCATGGCGCCAGCAATTCGGGCAGACCACACACGCATGGCCACCCGCCGAGGATCCCGCGCTGCCACGCAGTGCAGACAGTTCACCTCAAGCGGGGCAAAAGGGGCGCGAATTCGCCTGGCGACCCGCAAGAAAGAAGGATTTTGGTCGTCGGAACAACCGAAATCCTTCGCTTTTGCGACTCGCCAAACCGTGCTGCCGGGCTCTCGGGCTCTCGGAGGTACGGCGACGTTCGTGGAGCGCGAACCCCCTACCCATCGGCCAGCGATCTTGACTGGCGCCAGTCTGCGAAGGCTCTGTTTCGATCGAATCTGGTCGTTTCGTTCGGTAAGACGCAGAAGATGGCCGGTGGTTGGGGCGGGTCGAGGGGGCAGGGCGCGCAACGTGGGGTAGGAACGTCCCATGGTGAAGATCCTCTTTGTGGTGACCGGCTCCGACCGATGGACGCTGGCCGACGGGACGGCGCACCGCACCGGCTTCTGGGCCGAGGAGGCCCTGATCCCCTACGCGGAGTTCAGGTCCGCCGGCCACGAGATCACCGTGGCGACACCTCGCGGCGTGGTCCCGCCCGTCGATCCCGCCAGTCTCGCGCCGGATGCCGCAGGCGGCCCCGAGGCGGCGGCGAAGCTGGAGAAGGCGCTGGGCGAGGCCGCCGAGTTCCGCGCCCCGGTGGCGCTCGCCGACGTGCGTCTCGACGAGTACGACGCCGTGTACGTCCCCGGTGGCCACGGGCCGATGGAGGACCTGGCGGTCGACGCCGACTCCGGTCGCATCCTGGCCCAGGCACTGCAACGTGGCCTGCCGGTGGGCGTGGTGTGCCACGGCCCGGCCGCGCTGCTGGCCGCGGTCGGGCCGGATGGTGCCAACGCGTACGCCGGCTATCGCATCACCGGGTTCACCAACGCGGAGGAGCGGTTGGCGGGCTTTGCCGAGAAGGCCTGTTGGCTGCTTCAGGACCGCCTGACCGAGGCGGGCCTGAAGGTCGAGGTGGGTGAGCCCTGGGCACCGCATGTCGAAGTCGACCGCAACGTCGTCACCGGCCAGAACCCGGCATCGTCGGCTCCGGTGGCTGCCGAGCTGCTCAAACTGCTTGGCTGAGGTGGTGGCCCCGAGCTGGCGCCGGGCGTCGACCTCAGCTTAGGTACCTTCGGCTTTCCCCGGCCTGAAGCACCGGGCTGACGCTCGGCTCACCTCGACACCGACTTCTCATCTCGACACCGAATTCGTCCGCCAGAAACCGGGAGGAACCCGATGTCAAAGCCGCCGCTGCCGCCCGAGGCCGTCGAGCTGCTGCGCCGACCGAACCCGTGCGTGATGGCGACGCTGCGTGCGGACGGCACGCCGGTCTCCACCCCCACCTGGTACCTGTGGGACGACGGCCAGGTACTGATCAGTCTGGACGAGGGCCGGGTGCGCCTGCAACACCTGCGCCGTGACCCTCGTGTCACCCTTACCGCCCTCGCCACCGACGACTGGTACACGCATGTGACGCTGATCGGCCGCGTCACCGCGATGCAGGACGACGAGGGCCTGGTCGACATCGACCGCATCTCCCGCCACTACACCGGCAAGCCCTATCCGGACCGGGTCCGCGCCCGCGTCAGCGCCTGGATCGAGATCGAGCGCTGGCACGGCTGGGGGGCGATGCGGGACAGCGACCAGGCGTCCACCTGATCCCTGAGCCCGCGGCCTGAGCCGCGGCTGAGGCCTGAGGCCTGAGGCCTGAGGGCTGAGATCTGATACTCCCGAGATCCGAGATCCGAGATCCGAGGTCTGCGGTCCGGGGCCGGCGAACCGGCGTCGGCCCGCTCGATGGCCCGCTGGCCGGGCACGGGACGTCCGTCCGGCCAGCGGGCGAGCCCCTCGCTCCGGGCGCGGGGCTGGTTCGGCGGGTGGCGGGTCAGGTCCGGCAGGATGCTCCAGTGCAGGTGGCGAGGGCGTCCAGGCGGGCGTCCAGCTGTGCGACGAGGGGCGCGTTCGTGGCCCTGCCCTGCGGTGTGGCCAGCAGGTTCGTGAGCTCGTACGGGTCGGCGTTCAGGTCGTAGAGCTCGCGCTGGTGGACGCCCGGATTGCGGTCGGCGTCGTACCAGCGGACGTACAGGTGGTCCTCGGTCCGGATCGCGCTCCACGGCGGAATGTCGAGGAACACTCCGGTCACGTTCTCGACCGCTTCCTGGGCGACTCCGTCCTGCCCGTCGACACCCGGGCCGGCGTACTGCCCGAGCAGGTCCGTGCGCCAGGAGGCCGGGGTCTGCCCGCGCAGCAGCGGTGCCAGCGACTGGCCGTCGACGTCCGCGGGGATCGGCACACCGGCCAGGTCGAGGAAGGTGGGCGCCAGGTCGATCTGGGCGACCATGTGGCCGTCGGTGCCCCTCTCGACGCCGGGCCCCGCGACGACCAGCGGAACCCGCAGCGACTCCTCGTAGGGGGCCATCTTCTGGGTCAGCCGGTGGGAGCCGAGGTTGTAGCCGTTGTCGGAGGTGAAGATCAGGTAGGTGTTGTCCAGCTCGCCGGTGTCCCGCAGGGTCTCGACGATGCCGGCGACCATCTCGTCGAGCGCGTACAGGGAGCCCATCCGGTCCTGGTAGTCCGCGTCGTTGGTCGCGGCCACCCGGGCGGAGCGCAGCTGGGCGCTCTCCTGCAGCCACCATGGCTTGTCGGAGACGTCGGCCTCGTTGAAGTTCGGTGTCCGCGGGGCGCTGTCGTCGGCGTACGGATTGTCCGCGTGCCGCGGGGCGGGGGGCAGCGGCAGGTGCGGAGCGGTCGAGGCCGCATACCAGAAGAACGGGGTGTCGTCGGCGGCCGCGCGACGGATGAAGTCGGTGGATTTCGCGGCGACCACGTCGGTGGAGTAGTTCGCCGGGTCCTCGGTCCCTCCGTACTGCACGAGGGTGCCGTTCTCGTTCAGCGTGTAGTTGTAGCCGGTGTAGAAGTTGTTGTCGACGCTGCCGTACCACTCGGACCAGCCGGGTGGAATGTGGTCGGGCGCGTCCTCGATTCCGTTCATGTACTTGCCGGCGAGGCCCGTGCGGTAGCCGGCGTCGCTGAGGTACTTCGCGAAGGTGTGCTCTTCGTTGCCGTTCGCGGCGAAGGTGGCCCAGCCGCCGCTGTCACCGGCGTTCGTGAGGACTCCGGTGTTGTGGCCGTACTTGCCGGTCAGGATCGTGCCGCGGGCCGGGCAGCAGATCGGGGTCGGGGCGAAACTGTCGGTGAAGGTCAGCCCGGAGTCCCGGATCAGGGCCGCGGTGTGCGGCATCGCGTCCCAGTACGGCGACGTCGTCTGGTCGAGGTCGTCGGCGAGGATGAGGACGAAGTTCGGCCGCTCGGTCGTGCTCGCCGCATTGACCGCGGAAAGCGTGCCGCCCGCGGCCTGCGCGCCGGCCACGGCGTCCGACGAACGAGCCGCTAATCCGGTGGCCGCCGTCACCGTCAGGCCGATCAGGCCGACGAGCCCGGCGGCCCCGAGGCGAGCCCGCCGGCCGAAGCTCCGGTGCCGCGCCATCAGCGGGCTCCCGCCGCTCGGTGGTGCGGCGCTGCGCTCGTCGGCCCGTGATCACTGAGTGGAGTGTGTCTCCGCATGCGATCACGGCACCATGCGTTCGTCTGCGTGAGACGCGAGCAGAATGTGGAAACCCTGAGAGTGGACTCGTCCTGCGTCTGCGATCAGGTGGACCGGTCGGCCAGACGGACCCGAGACGGACCCGAGACGGACACGAGATGGGCGCGAGACGGGCACCGGGCCCATTCGCGCGGTGTCGAGGCCAGGCAGCTCCGCCTGGTGACACCTGGCCTCGTTCCGCGGCGTCTGGCCAGTGCTCAGCCGAAGCTGGTTGGCGTCGGCTCGGACCAGGACCGGTCCTTGTTCTGCCAGCAGACGAAGGGCTTTTCGGCGGTGCCGCCGAAGATCTGGAACTTTCCGTTCCGTATCTCGACGAACGCATAGCATTCCTGCCGGTAGCCGTGGGTGGCGGGATCGTCCTGGGTCGGCCATTCATGTTGCCGCGACCAGTCGATGGGGTTGACCAGGCCGCCGGCGTCGTAGTCGGTCATCCTGTTCGTCGCCGCCACGACGGACTTCCGGTCGAAATTCGGCCCGGCGGCGAGCAGCCCCTGGTAGGCGAGGTCGGCGTTGATCCATCCGTTCATGCCGGCCTCGGTGGGCTGGTGTCCGCCCCGGCTGGTCCACCGGAGGTACTCGGCAATTCCACCGCTCTTGGAAGTGGCCTCGAAGGGGCGGAAGAGAACGGTGACGACATCACCCTCGAACAGGTCGCCCGCCGCGGCCACGAAGGCGTGGTCGTAGGTGTTCAGGTGGTACATCGGGACGTCGGCCAGGCCTTGACGCTCCATCTCCTGGGCCAGCGTCTTCATGCCGTTGAGGTCGAAGCACCCGATGACCATGTCCACCCCTGCGGCGCGCATCGCCGACACCTCCGGCCCGACCCCGTTGGGCAGGCCGTACGTCATGTTGTCGTTGGAGTAGACGATCTGCTGCCCGGTCTCCCCGGAATAGAGCCTGATGGTGTCCGTGATGGTGCCGACGCATTTCTTCGGCGCACCGGGGACGTTGTAGCCGAGTGCGGCGATCCTGGTCGCCTTCTTCTTCTCCGCGACGTACGCGAAGCTCCTGATCGTGCAGTCCAGGCAGGTCGGCGCGATGTTGCCGAAGATCGAGTCCTTGCCGTTCATCGCCTCCGACTGGATGGCCCAGACGTACTGCGGGATCCCGGCCTTGTAGAGATCGTCCCAGCCGGTCGGGAGCTGGGCGGCGCCGAACGTGGCGAACGTGTCGTTCGCGGAGATTATCTGCAGGGCTCCTTCCTTGTTCTTGCCCAGCTGGTCGTCGACCCGGGTGGTGACGACCAGCTTCCGGCCGTGTGCCCCGCCCGTGCTGTTCCGGAACGCGAAGTAGTCCTCGATGCCCTGGGTGAGGCACTCCATGATGCAGGTTCCGATGGGGTTGTTGGAACCGGTGGCGAGAACGGCGAAGCGGATCTCACCGGAGGTCACTCCGGGAACGGTTCCGGGTGGGGCGGGGGGAGGGCCGGTCTGGCCGTCGGTGCCGCCGCCGGAGTTCGTGCACGCGGCGRCCAGGCAGATCGCGGCCAACGGGACGGCTAATCGGCGGGCCAGTGCGGGGATCGGGTTCATAGCGCCTCCTGAGGTTTTCCCGGCGACCGGGAGTATCTGGGTGCGGGGCCGCCGTCCGGTACCGCAGGGTGACCGGTGGGCGGGGGTGCATGCGGACTCGTCGAGATGTCTGGCGCGCGCGCAGAAGGAAGGCTGGGTAAATGATGTGCTGTGGGCCGTGGTGGGCCGGTGAAAAACAGCATCGAAGGACGCCGGAGCGCGGCGGAAAGGCGCCCAGGGGTACCGCCCGGCGAGACCCGACCTGGTCGCCGGTGTGCTGGTGAGTGAATGATCGAAGCGTCAGTGAAATATAGGATAGCCGATCGGCTATCCGGCGCAAGAAGGGTGTTGCGGTACCGGCCGAAAAGTGCCATCCGAACGCTTTTCGACGTTGAGTCTCTTGCGTGTCGGCCGGTTTTTGGCTAGCGCGGGAAATGCGAGGTCAGCGGATCGTCCGCCGTCCGCCGTCTGCCGATGTGACGTCCCTGCGACGCCGCCCCCACCTGCCACGGTGGCGGCGCCCGGTTCGGGTGACACTCGATCGCAGCCCGGTATCCTGCGGGTATGTCCACCCCCGGGCCGTCGGAGGGCAGTCGCACTCCGGCTGCGGGCTGGAGCGCCGCCCAGGCCCGGGTCCTGACCGCGGCCCTGGAGCTCTTCGCGACCCACGGCGTGAGCGGTACGTCGCTGCAGATGATCGCGAGCGCCATCGGTGTGACCAAGGCGGCCGTGTACCACCAGTTCCGGACGAAGGAGGAGATCGTCCTGGCGGTGGCCGAGCTGGGGCTCGCCGAGCTGGTGGAGGCGGTGGAGGCCGCCGAGGCCGAGCCGCGCCGCGACCGCGCCCGGGACGTCCTGCTCGCCAAGGTTGTCGACACCGCGGTCCGGCGGCGCCGGGAGACCAGCGTGCTCCGCAGTGATCCGGTGATGGTTCGCTTCCTCGGATCTCATCCGCCGTTCCAGCATCTGATCGAGCGGATCTACCGGTTGTTGATCGGCGAGGTGGCGCCCGAGCAGGAGACACGGGTGCGTGTGGCGATGCTCTCCGCCGCGCTCGGTGGCGGGGTCTCCCATCCGCTTGTGGCGGGCATCGACGACGAGACGCTGACCGCCCTTCTCCTGCAGGTGACCCGCGGCATCCTCGGGGTCGAGGCGGCTGGCGCGGCCGCTGCCGAGGCGGCTGACGACGTCGACGGTCAGGAGACATCCGCCACGCTCTACTAGTTCGAGGCTCGAACCACTTGCTACGGTCGTGGGGTGGGTTCTGACATTCCCGTCGACAGTGTCCGGGCGGTCGCCCGGCTGTCGAGGGTCCTTGAACGCTCCCTGGACGGACTGAGCCTCGCCCAGTACCGCGTGCTCGCCCAGATCGCGGCGGGGGACGAGCGGGCGTCCCGCATTGCGCACCGGCTGGCGCTCGGCAAGCCGGCGGTGAGCGCGGCGGTCGAGTCGCTGCGCCAGCGGGGCCTGCTCAGCCGCGGCAGCGTCGACGAGGACCGGCGGGCTGTCGCGCTGGCTCTGACCGACGAGGGCAGGGCCGTGTTCGACGCGGCCGAGCGGGCGATGGCCATGCGTCTGCAGGAGATCATCGCGCGCACCGCCGACCCGGCCGGGGCGGTGGCGGTGCTCTGCCAGCTGGGCGCCGCGGTGGAGGAGCTCATGGGCGAACGCGCGGCGGGCAACCGGGCAGAGCGGGCAGAGCGGTCGGGGTGCTCGGAGCGGGCGGTGCAGCCGGAGCAGTCGGAGCAGCCGGGGTGCTCGGAACGGGCAGAGCGGCCCAGGCGGAGCGAGTGACGATGACCGCTGCCAGGGATGTTCCAGGCGCTCACCCGCCCGAGGCAGCTGCGGCCGCCGCCCCCGGCTGGCTGCGTGGCCTGTGGGGCTTCCTACTGCTGCATCGCCGCGACCTCGCCCTGGCCTGGGCGGCGGCGCTGCTGGGAAGTGCCTGCCAGGCCGTCGTCCCGCTGATCGCACGGCACATCGTCGACGACGTGATCGTGGCGCGGACGTCCCCGCTGTGGCCTTGGCTGTTGCTTCTGCTCGCCGCGGCGGCGGGCGCGTTCGGCTTCGCCTATGTTCGTCGCTACCGGGGTGGTCGGGTCGCCCTCGGCGTGCAGTTCGACCTGCGCAACGCCATGCACGACCACCTGCAGACCCTGGACCAGGACAATCTCGCCCGGCTGCCGACGGGCCAGCTGGTGGCCCGCGCGAACTCGGACTCGGCGCTGGTGCAGGGGCTGCTGAGCCTGTTGCCGATCATGATGGGCAACGTGCTCATGCTGATCGCGACGCTGATCATCATGATCTTCCTCTCGCCCCCGCTCGCGCTCATCAGTCTCGCCGTCGTCCCGACCCTGTTCGCTCTGTCCTACCGGCTGCGCTCCCGCGTGTTCCCTGCCACCTGGGATGCCCAGCAGCGCGAGGGCGGCGTCGCGCAGATCGTCGACGAGGACGTCAACGGGGTCCGGGTGGTCAAGGCGTTCGGCCAGGAGCGCCGCGAGCTGGACCGGATCGTCGACGCGGCCGGTGATCTGTACGGCTCGCGGATGCGCGCGGTGCGGCTGCGGGCCCGCTACCAGCCGCTGCTGGAGGCCGTCCCGTCGTTCGCTCAGGTCGCGATCCTCGCGGTCGGCGGCTGGATGGCGCTGAACGGGCACCTGACCATCGGCACCTTCCTGGCGTTCTCGACGTACGTCGGCCAGTTCGCCGCCCCGGCGCGCCAGCTCGCGGGTGTGCTCACCGTCGGCCAGCAGGCCAGGGCCGGCGTCGAGCGGATCTTCCAGCTGCTGCGCCTCACCCCGACCATCGCCGACGCCCCGGACGCGGTCGATCTCGGCCCGCTGCGCGGCGAGATCGCCTTCGAGGGGGTCGAGTTCGCCTACCGGGCGGACGTGCCGATCCTGCGCGGTTTCGATCTGCGGATCGCCGCGGGGGAGCGGGTGGCGATCATCGGGTCCAGCGGCAGCGGCAAGTCGACGGTGGCGGCGCTGCTGAGCCGCTTCCACGACCCCGACGCCGGCCGGGTGACGGTCGACGGCCACGACCTGCGGTCGGTGCGGCTGCGGTCGCTGCGCTCCCAGGTCGGGGTCGCGTTCGAGGAGAGCTTCCTGTTCTCGGTGTCGGTGCGGGAGAACATCGCCTTCGGACGTCCCGACGCGAGCGAGGCCGAGGTGGAGGCGGCGGCCCGGGCCGCGGCCGCGCACGACTTCATCGTCGGCCTGCCCCGCGGCTATGACACGGTCGTCGGTGAGCGAGGGCTGTCGTTGTCCGGCGGCCAGCGCCAGCGGATCGCGCTGGCCCGCGCGCTGCTCACCGACCCCCGGGTGCTGGTCCTCGACGACGCGACCAGCGCTGTCGACGCGCACACCGAGGAGCGCATCCACGGCGCGTTGCGCGAGCTGCTGCCCGGCCGCACCACGATCCTCATCGCGCACCGTGTCTCGACGTTGCATCTGGCCGACCGGATCGTGGTGATCGACGGCGGCCGGGTGGTCGAGTCGGGCACCCACGACGAGCTGCAGGAACGCAGTGGCACCTACCGGGCTCTGCTGGCCGGGCTCGACGCCGAGCTGGCCGACGAGCTCGGTGACCGCGTCGAGGCCCTCGCCACCCTCCTCGACGAGAACCGGTCCGGGAACGGGCCCGGGCCCGGATCCGGACCCGTTCCCGGGAACAGGTCCAGGAGCGGGAACGGGTCCGAGACCGAGAACGGGAGCGTGGGCGAGACCGAGACCGAGACCGAGAGCGGGATCGGGAACGCGGGCGAAACCGAGAACGCGGGTGCCGGAGCGGGCGTGGCACGGGTCGGTGGCCGCCCGCGCCGGCCGGCAGCCGCGGGGGTGGCCGTGGGGGCGCCCAGCCTCGGCGCCGGCCTCGGTGGCGGCGGCGGGTGGCGGATGAACCTGACGCCGACACCGGAGCTGCTGGCCCGGGTGGCCGCGCTGCCACCGGTGCGCGACGTCGCCACCGTCGACCTCGCGGTGGAGAGCCAGCCCGACCCGGAGTTCAGCCTGCTCCGGCTGCTGCGCCGGTTCCGCCGCCCGCTGCTGCTCGGCCTGCTGCTGGTGATCGGGGACGCCGCCGCCGGCCTCGCCGGGCCGGTGCTGGTCAAGACCGGTGTCGACAGCGGTGTCGCGGAAGGCTCGTCCGCCGTGCTGTGGGCCGCGTCGGCGGTCTTCCTGCTGGTGACGCTGGCGGACCTGCTGGACCAGATCGCCGAGACGTTCGTCACCGGCCGGGCGGCCGAACGCATCATGCTGTCGCTGCGGATCCGCATCTTCGCCCAGCTGCAGCGGCTCTCCCTCGACTACTACGAGCGTGAGATGTCCGGCCGGGTCATGACGAGGATGACCACGGACGTCGACCAGTTCGAGTCGCTGATCGAGAACGGCCTGCTGGCCGCGCTGGTCTCGGTGGTGACCTTCGGGGGCGTCGGGGCGGCGCTGCTGAGCATCGACCCGGAGCTCGGCGGGCTGACGCTGCTCGTCATCGTCCCGCTGGCCGCGGCGACCGTGGTCTTCCGCCGGCGGGCAGCGGCGCTCTACGACGTCGCCCGGGAGCGGATCGCCGTCGTCAACGCGGATTTCCAGGAGAGCCTCTCCGGTATCCGCGAGGCGCAGTCGTTCGTGCACGAGACCGCGACCATCGAGCATTTCCACGGGCTGGGCCGCGACTACCTGCGGGCCCGGCTGGGAGCGCAGCGGCTGGTCGCGATCTACTTCCCGTTCGTCCAGTTCCTGTCGGCGCTCGCGGATGCGATCGTGCTGGGGGTCGGGTCCGCGCTGATCGCGAACGGGCAGCTCAGCGTCGGCGCGCTGATCGCCTTCATCCTCTACATCGACATGTTCTTCTCGCCGATCCAGCAACTGTCCCAGGTCTTCGACGCCTGGCAGCAGACCCGGGTGTCGGTGGCGCGCATCGCCGAGCTCATGCGGCTGCGGACGCTCACCCCCGAACCGCGCCATCCGGTGGACCCGCCGGGACGTCCGCGCGGCGAGCTGACCCTGGACGGACTGCGCTTCGCCTACCCGGCGGCACCCACGGCGAAGGCCGACGCGGCGTCGACGTCGGCGTCGGCGGAGACATCGGCGTCGGCGTCGCCGTCGCCGTCAGCGCGGGCGCGGGCGCGGGCGCGGAAGGCCGAGCGGAAGGCCGCGCGGCTGGCGGTGGRCCCCGCCGACCCGCGGTTCGCACGGCTGGAGACCGCCGCACCCACCCGGCCGCCCGAGGCGCTGCGCGGGATGGACCTGCGGGTCGCCCCAGGCGAGACGGTGGCGCTGGTCGGGGAGACCGGCGCCGGGAAGTCGACCGTCCTCAAGCTGATCGCCCGCTTCTACGACCCCGACGAGGGTGCGGTGCGGCTCGACGGGCTCGACCTGCGGACCCTCGACCTCGGCACGTTCCGCCGCTGGCTCGGGTACGTGCCCCAGGAGGCGTTCCTGTTCAGCGGGTCCATCCGCGACAACATCGCCTACGGACGTCCCGAGGCGAGCGACGCCGAGGTGGAGGCGGCGGCGCGTGCGGTCGGCGCGCACGAGCTCATCGTCACCCTGCCCGGTGGCTACGACCACGAGGTGGCCGAGCGGGGCCGCTCGCTGTCGTCCGGGCAGCGTCAGCTCCTCGCGCTCGCGCGGGCCGAGCTCGTCGACCCGGTGCTGCTCCTGCTGGACGAGGCCACCTCGAACCTGGACCTGGCCACCGAGCACCGGGTCACGACCGCCATGCAGCGCGTCGCGCGCAGCCGCACCACAATCGTCATCGCGCACCGCCTGCAGACAGCCCGAACCGCCGACCGGATCGTCGTGCTCGACCGCGGTGCCGTCGCCGAGATCGGCTCCCACGACGAGCTGCTCGAGGCCGACGGCCGCTACGCCTCGATGTGGCGCGCCTTCGAGCTCGTCGGCTCGGCCGCGCCTTGACCGGGCGGCGTGGCACCACCTCGACCAGTCGGCGCGGCACCATCTCGACCAGTCGGCGCGGCGCCGCCTCGAGCGGGCGGCGTGGCCCGGGACGTGCCGTTCGTGGCCTGCTGGCGGACCTCACCCCGCTGCGGACCTACCCGGCCTTCCGCCGGCTGTGGGTGGGCGAGTCCGTCTCGACGATCGGCACCCAGATCACCGCGACGGCCGTCGCGGTGCAGGTCTACGACCTCACCCGGTCGTCGTTCCTGGTCGGGGTGGTGAGCCTGGTCGCGCTGCTGCCACTGGTCGGCCTCGGGCTGATCGGCGGTGCCATCGCGGACAGCGTCGACCGGCGCCGCCTCGCGCTGGTGACGTCCACCGGGCTGGCGGCCGTCTCCGGCGGGCTGGTGCTGTTCTCGCTGTTCGAACACGGCGCCGGCGGTGACGGCGGCAGCGGCAGCGGCGGTGGCGGCGAGGCGGGTGGCGGTGGTCTCGCAGCCGGTCTCGGTGTGGTCTGGCCGTTGCTCCTGCTGGTCGCGGTCCAGTCCGCGTTCGCGGCGGTGGACGGGCCGGCGCGGCGCGCGATGACGCCGAACCTGGTGGCGCTGGGCGATCTGCCGGCAGCCACCGCGCTGACCCAGATCGGCTTCACGACCGCGATGACCGTCGGTCCACTGATCGCGGGAACCAGCGTCGCGCTCGGCGGCTACCCCCTCGCCTACGCCCTCGACCTGGCCAGCTTCAGCACCGCCCTGTACGGCCTGTTTCGGCTGCCACCGATGCCCCCCGCGCCGGCGCTTGCCGCGTCCGCCACGGCGGCTGCCGCCGGTGCACCGGCCGCGGGTGCACCGGCGGCGGGGGCAGCTTCCGCGGGCCCATCCGCGTCCGGGGCCGCACCCGCGTCCGAGCTGCCGGCGGGAGGCCGGCGGGTGGCCAGTGTCGGTGAGGGACTGCGGTTCCTGCGCGGCCAACCGGTGGTGATGATGACGTTCGTCGTCGACATCATCGCCATGGTGTTCGGGATGCCGCGCGCGCTGTTCCCCGAGCTGGCCAGCACCCAGTTCGGCGGCGGGAGCGCCACCGCGGGCCTGCTGTACTCCTCCGTTGCCGCCGGGTCGCTGCTCGGCGCCGCGCTCTCCGGTCCGCTCGGGCGGGTCCGCCGCCAGGGGCTGGCGGTGGTGGTGGCGATCGTGGTCTGGGGCGGGGCGATCGCCGTGTTCGGGCTCGTCCACAATGTCGTCGCCGCGGTCGGGCTGCTGGCGGTCGCCGGCATGGCCGACCTGGTCAGCGCCGTGTTCCGCAACGCGATCCTCAACGTCGCCACCCCGGACGCCATGCGCGGGCGGCTACAGGGTGTCTTCCTCGTCGTCGTCAGCGGTGGCCCCCGCATCGGCGACCTGGAGGCGGGCACCGCCGCCGCGCTCGTCTCCCCGACGTTCTCCGTCGTCAGCGGTGGCCTGGCCTGCATCGGCGGTGTGCTCCTGGCTACCGCCGCGGTGCCGGCGCTGGCGCGTTACGACGCCACGGCTGCGATCGCCGCTGCCCAGCCCCAGGCTGGCGTACCCAGCCCAAGGGCACGCGACGACGACGCCCCGGCGCCGGAGGCGAACCGCGCCTGACGCGGGAACGAGTGGGCAGTCCTCTGGGCTCTGGAAGGCCGATGCAGCGCAGTGCCACCAATTCGCAACAAGAGCCACAAAATTCGCGCTGGGCCCACTTGATGGTCGGCAAGAATGAAGGATTCTGGTCGTCAGAGCGGCCAAAATCCTTCGTTCTTGGGCCTCGTCAAACCGGGCCATCGCGCTCAGGGACCCAGCCGCGTTCGTGAAGTGCGAACCTCACCCGCGTGATCGGACGCCGACCTGGTCTGAGCTGTGGCTTTGGGGCGGGTGGGATCGACGGGCGCCCTTGGTGCGGTGCAGTATGCGGGAAGCTGATGACGACGCCCGGGAATCGTTGGCATCGCCGGGGGCAGGAGATGCCGGCATCGAGCCCCGGGCGCCGTCCGTTCTGGAGCTGGTCCGCTCAAGGTGCGGACTGGCCGAAAAACGCCATTGGAATCAGAAAATGAATGCCCGAACGGTCGGAAGGCAGCCACGGCGGTGGCACTTACGAGGGCCGCCGTCCCGGAACGTCCTGCGTAAACCGCCGCGCGACTCGCTCCTCCTCGTGGCGGGCCGGTAGCCGTCCAGCCGGGAGTCCGATTGACCCCGGGCAAATCAATCCTGCCGCCTTTGATGCGAATTGTCCTTGGTGTGGGGGTACGAAATCGTGCGTGCCGTACTGGACCGCTGCTCCAGCTGAGGAGCTCCGTTGTGGCAGTCTCCGGCCACGACGGAGCTCCGGATCGATCAGGAGGCGGACTTGGCGCCCGCGGTTTCGGCCTCGGACGTGGACGCGAGCACGGACGCGAGCACGGGCTCGGTCTCAGCCGTGGACGTGGCTTCGGCTTCGGGTGTGGCCTCGGCCTCGGGTGCGGACGTGACCTCGGACGTGGCCTCGACCTCGGGTGCGGCCTCGACCTCGGGTGCGGCCTCAGCTTCGGGTGTGGCCTCGACCTCGGGTGCGGACGTGACCTCGGACGTGGCCTCGGCTTCGGGTGTGGCCTCGGCCTCGGGTGTGGCCTCGGCTTCGGGTGTGGCCTCGGCTTCGGGCGCGGGCTCGACCTCAGCCTCGGAGGTCGCCTTGACCTCGGCTTCGGGCTCGGCCTCGGATGTGGCCTCGGGCTCCGGTTCGGAGGCGACGGCAGCCGGCGATGCGGCAGCCTCGTCCGTTGCCGCCTTCTGCGTCGGCACGGCGGGCGGCTCGGCAGGGGCCGAGGTGATGTGAGCCGCGGCGTGGCGCGGCAGGAAGAACCCGGAGAGCAGGCCGATCACCGTGAGGCCGACGATCCACCAGAACGTCTCGCCGAAAGCGGCGCCGATCTTGTCGGCGATCGCCGGGGGCAGCTCCACCTGCGCGGCGCCCTCGAGCGTGGTGCCGCCCGCCGCCGGGACACGGTTGGCGATGGCGTGCTGCAGCTGGACGGCGACCAGCGCCGTCGCCAGCGAGCCGCCGACCCGCTGCAGGATGTTCAGGGTGGTGGTGGCCCGCGGCACCGCTGCGGGGGCGAGGGTCTGGTAGGCCGCGCTCATCGCCGGCATCATCGAGGCGCCGAAGCCCAGCCCGCGCACGAAGAGGAAGATCATGAGCACGACTTCGTTGGTGTGGGCGTCGACCTGGGTGTAGGCGACTGTGCCGGCGGCGCAGATGGCCATGCCGACGGGGATGACCCAGCCGGGGCCGACTCGGTCGACGACCCGCCCGGCGACCAGCATGCCGACCATCGCGCCCAGCCCCTGCGGGATCATCGACAGGCCTGCCTCGAGCGCGCCCTGACCGCGAGCGACCTGGTAGTACAGCGGCAGCAGGAACATGCCGCCGTACAGGGCGGCGCCGACCGTGAACGTGGTGACGCTGGCGAGGGTGAACGTGCGGTCGCGGAACAGCCGCAGGTCCAGCAGGGCGTCGCCGCGCCGCAGGGCGTACACGACGAACACGATCAGCAGCACCACGCCGACCGCGCTGCTGATCACGACCTGCGCGGAGCCGAAACCGCCGTCGGAGCCGGCCTGGGACAGGCCGTAGACGAGGCCCGCCAGACCAGGGGAGATCAACAGCAGCCCGGGCACGTCGAGCCGGTGGTGCGCCTGCCCGCGGTCGTCGCGTGGCAGCACCCGCCACGAGGCGATCAGYGCGACCGCGCCGACGGGCAGGTTCACGAAGAAGATCCAGCGCCAGTCGAGATGGTCGACGAGGAGGCCGCCGAGGACCGGGCCGAGCACCGGGGCGATCAGCGTCGGGATCCCGATGACGTTCATGATTCGGTTCATCCGCTGCGGCCCGGCGGCCGTGGCAAGCAGGGTCATGCAGATCGGCATGATCATTCCGCCGCCGAGGCCCTGCAGGACGCGGAAGGCGATCAGGCTGCCCGCCGACCAGGCGAAGCCGCACAGGGCGCTGCCCAGCAGGAACAGGGTCAGCGAGATGTTCCACATCCGGGTCGCGCCGAAGCGCTCCACCGCCCAGCCGGTCGCCGGGATGACGATGGCCAGCGCCAGCAGGTACCCGGTGGTGACCCAGGAGATCGTCGACAGGGAGGTGTCGAAGTCCTGTGCGAGGCGGTCGATGGCGACGGCGACGATCGTCGTGTCGAGGATGACCATGATCGCGCCGAGCGTGACCGTGAGTGCGAGACGGCGCAGCGCTGGGTCGATCTCGTTGCCGGCGTCGGCCGCCGGCACGGTGGTCGACCTGGTCGCAGCCCCGGCGGCCTGGTCGGTTCCATCTGGTTGATCGGGCACACGGGCTCCCTGATCGTGTTCCGTCGCGGCCACCGGTGCCTCCGGCGGCCCTGTCGTCGCCCAGCATCCGCCGATCGTTGAGTAACGTCAAACATTGATTGCGGCCAACAAAAACTGTTCGTGATCGGGGTTGGGCGAGGTAGTGTCGAGGCGTGATCCATTCGGCCGGGCAGGAGGCCTGGCTTGCCATCCAGGTGCTGATCATGGCCGGTGAGGGGCAGCGGCAACTGCATCGGGTCTGTCAGGAGGTCGATCTCCCGCCGGGTGCGCTGAAGGTGCTGCTCGTGCTGTGCGGGGGGCCGCGGCCCATGCGGGAGCTGGTCGGCTTCTTCCAGCTGGACCCGTCCTACATCACCAGCATGGTGGACGCACTCGAGCGCCGCGGCGTCGCACGGCGCGAACCGCATCCGACCGACCGGCGTGCCAAGACTGTCGCGATCACCGAGGATGGGCGCAAGGTCGTCGAGCGGGCCAGGGAGCTGATGACGGTTCCACCGCAGTCCTTCGACGTGCTCTCCGCGGCCGAGCAGCAGCAGTTGCTCGCCCTGCTGCTGCGCGTCCTCGACGCCGAGCTGGACATCCCGGATGTGATGCGCCCGAGGCCAACGGCCTGAGCCTCCTAACCCGCGGCTAGGTTCCAAGCACGCAGTGCAGTGCCGGTTCCAGCTGGTCGAAGGCCCGTTTGCCGATCTCGAGCAGGTCGAGCCGCCCGTCCGAGGTCTCCCAGTGGAGCAGGACGGCGTCGAGGGTGGCGAGCGTCCAGCTGGTGATCAGGCGGGCGGCGAGCGGGTCGTGGTCCGGCCCCAGCCGGGCGATGACCGAGGCGGTCAGCGCGGCGGTTCGCGCCCGTTGGGCATCGGACAGCCGCGTGCTCAGCTCCGGCCGGCTGGTGACCATGCGCAGGACGGCGAGCGCGGGGGCGGGGCTGTCGGCGCATGACTGCAGCACCGTGAAGGTCGCCGAACGCAGCGTGGCGACGACGGGTTCGTCCGGGGGGCGGGCGTCGACGATGCCGTCGAAGCCGCCGGAGTGGAAGATCTCGCTGACCACGTCCTCCTTCGCCGGGTAGTAGCGAAAGAATGTGCGTGGTGACACCTCGGCCGCGGCCGAGATGTCCTCGACGGTGGTCGCCTCGTAGCCGCGCTCGGTGAACAGCGCCATCGCGGCCGCCGCGAGTGCCTCGCGCGTCCGTTCCTTCTTCGTCTCCCGAAGACCCATGACCGCCTCCCCGGCCGCGATGGTACCAATCCTGGCATCAGAATGTTAAATGGCACACGGTTGCCACTTCGCTTGCGGGGTGTGAGGCTGGTAGAACCCCTGACCTGAGCGGAGACCCCGAATGACTTCACCACCGTCCACGACCGCCGCGCACCGGCCCGACGGGGCGAGGAAGGGCGCGGGCGCGCAGGCCAGCGGCGGTGGCCGGCTGGAGAGGCTGCGGGCGAATCCGTGGCTGACGCTGGTCAGCGTCGCCCTCGGCGTGATCATGGTCGGTCTCGACGGCACCGTGGTGTCGATCGCGAACCCGTTCATCGCCCGCGATCTCGACGCAAGCCTGCAGAGCCTGCAGTGGGTCACGAACGCCTATCTGCTCGCGCTCGCGGTGCTTCTGATCGTCGGCGGAAAGCTCGGTGACCGGTTCGGCCGGAAGAAGGTCTTCCTCGTCGGCATCGCCGGGTTCGCGGTGACGTCGCTGCTCGTCGGCCTGTCCGGCAGCATCGGCGAGGTCATCGTGTGGCGTGCGCTGCAGGGCGTGTTCGGTGCGCTGCTGATGCCGAACACGCTGGCGCTGCTGCGTTCGGTCTTCCCGGCCGAGAAGCTCAACTCCGCCATCGGGATCTGGGGAGCGAGCTCCGCGATCTCGATTGCGGCCGGCCCGATCATCGGTGGCCTCCTCGTCGAGAACGTCTCCTGGGAGTCCGTGTTCTACCTCAACATTCCGGTCGGGGTCGTCGCCCTTGTCGTCGGCCTGGCGGTGGTCAGGGAAAGCCGTAACGAGGAGCCCGGGCAGCGCTTCGACCCACTTGGTCTGCTCCTGTTGTCCGGGGGTCTGTTCGCGCTGGTCTACGGCGTGGTGAAGGCACAGTCCTGGGGCTGGGGGAGCGTGAGCACGCTCGGCTTCCTCGGGGGTGCGGTCGTCCTGCTGGTGCTGTTCGTGCTGGTCGAGCTGCGAGTGGCGCAGCCGTTGCTGCCGATGTCGCTCTTCCGGGACAGGTCGGTCACCCTTGGCAGCATCCTGGTGCTGGTGAACTTCTTCGCTATGTTCGGTGTGCTGTTCTTCCTCACGCTCTATCTGCAGAACGTGCACGGATACTCCGCTGTCGACACCGGTCTCAGGCTGCTTCCGCTGACCGCGGTCTTCATGGTCGGCAGCCCGGTGGCGGCCAGCCTGACCACCAGGTTCGGCCCGCGGGTACCGATCGGCGTCGGGATGTTCGTGCTGTCGCTGGCCCTGTTCTGGATGACGACGCTCGGCACGCACACGTCCTACCTGCGGCTGTGGCCGTCGCTGCTCGCCATCGGGGTGGGCATCGCCTTCGTGTCGGTCGCCTCGGCCGAGGCCATCGTCGGGAACGCCCCGCTGGAGCTGTCCGGGGTCGCGGGTGGTCTGCAGAGCACGGCCATGCAGCTCGGCGGCGCGATCGGGACGTCGGTGCTGGGTTCCGTGCTGGCAGCCAGGGTCGAGGGCGTCCTGTTCGACAAGACGGTGAACGCCGGTGCGCCGCCCGAGATCGCCGCCCGGGCCGCGCAGGGGACGGAGGAGGTCGTCCAGGGTCTCGTGCCGACGTCGACCGGGGCCTCCGGGCAGGTCGCCGACGCGGTGGCCGCGGGCGCGCACGCAGCCTTCATGTCCGGCCTGCATGTCGCGCTGCTGGTGGGCGCGACCGTCGCGTTGATCGGCGCGCTGGCCGCACCACTGATCCGGACGAGCGGTAGGCCCGGCGAGGCTGCCCCCGCGTTCGCGGCCTGACGCGGCCGGGCGACGGGGGTGGCGGTTGTCACTCGACGACTGGCCTCCCCCAGGGATTCGGCACCGTCGCGCCGCATCAGCAATTCGCCGCACGAGGGACAAAAAGGGCGCAGAGTCGTTTGGTAATCCGCAAGGGTGGAGGATTTTGGTCGTTCCGACAGCCAAAATCCTCCACCCTTGCTCGGCAGCAGCCAAAGTCCAAAGCTCGGGATTCTGCTAAATGCTCTGCGGCAGCCGAAATCCGCACTTCTTGCGGGTTGCCACGTTCAGAGATTCGGAACGGGTGGATGCGCGAGCGGGGCCGCCCCCGGGCGCAGCCCGGCCAGGAGCAGGTCGAGGTAACGCTCGACGGCGCTGAGGCCGGCCGGGGCGGACATGTCCACCACGCCGCGTAGGGACCACATGAGCATCACGATGTCCGTGATGGTGACATCCGGTCGTATCGTGCCGGCCTGCTGGGCCTGGACGAGGAGCTCCGCCAGCACCGCGCGGAAGGCCATGCGCGGCTCGTCCGGCTGAGCCGCATCGTAGATCTTCATCATGTATCCGCGCTTGCTGACCTGGACGGCGGCGCAGCGGCGCAGTGTCCGTTCCAGGCCAGCGCCGTCGGCGGCGCCGAGCTCTGCCCGGGCGTCGTCCACCAGCGCGCGCAGCAGATCCTCGGCGAGCTGCGCGATCAGGTGCTCCTTGGTGGGGAACCGCCGGTACAGCGTGCCGACCCCGACACCGGCCCGGCGAGCGATCTCCTCGACGTTGGCGTCGATCCCACGCTCGGCGAAGACCTCGCAGGCCGCGGTGATGATCCGGTCCCGGTTGCGGGCGGCGTCCTGGCGCAGGCGGGGCGTTGCCGGCGCTTCGGCGCCCGCGCCGGTGCTCGAGCCTGTGTCGGTGCTCGAGCCTGTGTCGGTTTTCGAGACGGCCGCCGGAGCCGGCCCCGGCGGTGCGGCCAGGCTGGACTCAGATACGGGCGCCGGTGTGGATGGCGGCGCGGGCATCCTGCTCATTACGTCCTCTCCCGGTCGGCGGCTCCCGGGCGAGTCGGCTGGTGGGCGGCGACCGGCGCCGGTCTGGGAGCCGAGCCGGCACCCAGACCGGTCGACGTGGTCAGTCGACCAGTTCAGCCCCGGCGACGAGTGCGGATTCCGCGTGCTCGTGCCGGCCCGAGAGTTCCAACACGACAGTTTCGTTCCTGAAACGTGGAATGAGCAACGCGACCGCCGCCGCGACGACGCTCGCGGCGGCCAGGAACAGGAAGCCGTGGCTGTAGCCGCTGGCCTTCGGCCGGCTGCCCGCGGTCGTGCCGCTGGCGACCAGCACGGCGATCACGGCCGAGCCGAGCGAGCCGCCGATGGTCCGGATGTTGGCGTTCATGCCGCTCGCCACACCGGTCTGGGTGGGCGGCACGGACTCGACGATGATGTTCGCCAGCGCGGCGAAGACCAGGCCCATGCCCCCGCCGAACATCGTGGACGCGAACAGGATCTCCCAGACGTAGTCGTTGAGGTAGCCGAACATGATCATCGGTAGCACGCTGATCAGCGAACCGAGGACCACCGCGGCCCGCGAGCCGATGCTCGCCGCCACCCGGGCGCTGAACATGCTCACCACGAACATCGCCAGGGTCATCGGCAGGCAGTACAGGCCCGACTCGGTCACGCTCGCGCCCAGGCCGTAGCCGGCACTGGTAGGGGTCTGGAGGAAGGCGGGCAGGAACGACATCGTCCCGTAGAGGCCCATGCCGAACATCAGCGCCACGAGGTTCGCGGTCCAGACCGGGCGCTGGCGCATCATCCGCAGATCGATCAGCGGCTCCCTGGCCCGGCTCTCCGCGACCAGCCACAGCAGCAGCAGCACCGCGGCAGCCCCGAACAGGCCCAGGACGCGCCCCGACGTCCAGCCCCAGGCACGGCCCTCGCTGACACCGAGCAGCAGTGAGACGAGCCAGCCGGCGAGCAGGACCCCGCCGAGCCAGCTGACTCCCCCGGGCGTGCGGTTGCGCGACTCCGGGATGAACTTCGCCGCCGCGGCGGCCGCGAGCAGCACGACAGCCATCGGCGCCCAGAACAGCCAGTGGTAGCCGAACGCGTCCTCGATCGGGCCGGCGAGGACGAGGCCGGCACCGGCGCCGACCGCGGTCAGGGCGGCTATGACTCCGACCGCCGTACCGACTTTCTCCCGGGGCAGCTCGTCGCGCAGGATCCCGAAGGACAGGGGCAGGATCGCGCCACCGCAGCCCTGGATCGCCCGGCCGATGATCATGATGCCGATGTTGGGTGCCAGCGCCGACACCAGCGCGCCGAGTGCCAGCAGCAGCAGGGCGAGAACGAAGATCTTCTTCTTGCCCGCCATGTCGCCGATGCGGCCGAGGATCGGTGTGGCGATGGAGGCGGCGAGCAGATAGGCGGTCATCACCCAGGTGACCGTGCTCTGGTCGGTGTGCAGCTCGCGCTGGATCGTCGGCAGGACCGGGCCCACCAGGGACTGCAGCAACGCGAACGCCGCCGTTCCCGCGATGACCACGCCGTAGGTCAGCTGGTAGCTGTTCGCCCTGTCCGCGCTGCCTGACCTGTTTGTGTTGCCTGCGCTGCCTGACCTGCCTGACCTGCCTGCGCTGCTCGTGCTGCTCGCCGTGCCCGCCTTCATCCGCGCCCTCTCGACTGCCGCCACGAAGATCGATTGATGTGGCTCCTCGCCGGCTGGCAGCGCGGCGCCCAGGCAGAAGTGGAATCGAGATTCCGGTCGCTGTCAAGAACGCTGCCGCTGGGCGGAGGTGGGCCCTTTGCGTGAACCTCTGTGAGGTGATGGGTGTGGTCGGCCGGGCTGCGACAGGGCTCACTCCGCCGCCAGTCGTCCGAATTGTCCATATTTGAACTGCGTAGGAGGTCTGATTTGCGACTACAGCGAAGCTCTCCGTCATCACTCGAACGTGATGTTCATCGCTGTCGGAACCTCGAGCTGACCTATCCCGAACGGGGCGCGACGGCGGGTCCGCTGCCCGACGGTTATCACCATGTGATGCATCGCATACAGATCGGAACAGGGCGGACGGTTTTCGACCGGGCGTCCGGCGCGCTGCTGGACTGGTCCATGCAGCGCGGCGCCGGCCTGCGGCTCGCCGCCACCCGGCCGCTGGTGGAGACCGGCGCGACGGTGCTGATGTGTGCCGGGCCGGGGCCGGTCGGCATCGCCGCGCCCTGCCGGGTCGTCTGGGTGCTCGACGAGCCGGACCGGCGCGGTTTCGCCTACGGGACGCTGCCCGGCCATCCCGAGAGTGGTGAGGAGGCCTTTGTCGTCGAGTGGGACGCCGGTGCGGTCTGGCTCACCATCGCGGCGTTCAGCCGTCCGGACGGGCTGCTGTCCAGGCTCGGCGCGCCGGTCGGCCGCAGGGTCCAGGACGTGGTGACCCGGCGGTACATCCGGGCTGTGCGTCGGCTCGTGGCTGATGCCGACCCGAAGGGGTAGGGGCCGGAGCTTGCGTCCGCGACGGCGTCCGTACCCGCGACGGCGTCCGTACCCGCGACGGCGTCTGTAACTGCGACGGCGTCCGTACCCGCGACCGCACCTGGCCGGGTGCCCGGCGGTGCCGTCTCCGCCACTGCCGCGGCCTGCCTTGCCTCGGTTCAGATATCATCCAGGACAAATACTTTACCTGGTAAAGATCGAGTTGGTGGGCCGGGAGCGTGGCTGACCGCGGGGCGGCTGATCGAGATCGGGGCGGGCGTGTCGGATGAGTGGGCTGCGGGAGCGTAAGAAGCGGCGTACCCACGACGCGCTGTCCGAGGCCGCCATCGCCCTGTTCCTGGAGCGCGGGTTCGACAACGTTTCCGTCGCCGAGGTGGCGGCCGCGGCGGAGGTCTCCAAGCCGACGTTGTTCGCCTACTTCCCCACCAAGGAGGACCTCGTCCTGCACCGTCTCGTCGATCACGCGGGCGAGGCCGGTCGGGTGGTGCGGGCGCGGCCCGCGGGCGAGTCGCCGTTGCAGGCCCTGGAGAACCACTTCGTCGCCGGTCTGGCGCGGCGCGATCCCGTGACCGGCCTGAACGGTGACCCCGCGGTCCTCGCCTTCCACGGGATGGTCTTCGACACGCCGAGCCTGGCCGGGCGGGTCGCCCAGTACACAGCCCGGGACGAGGAGGCGCTCGCCGCGGCGCTGGCCGAGGCGGTACCGGCGGCCGGTGACCTGGCCGCGCGGCTGGCGGCCAGCCAGGTTCTCGCCGTGTGCCGGGTGCTCGCCCGGGAGAACTGGCGCCAGCTCTGCCTGCCGCGGCCCRCACCCGCGGTCCATTCCGACGCGCTCGCCGCCGCCCGCCTGGCTTTCCGGGCGCTGCGGAACGGGCTCGTCGAATTCGCGTGAAACCGCCAGCCGGGCCACCGGACGCCAGACAGGGAGTTCTGTTGTACGCGCAGAGGACCGGCCCGACCGAGGACGTCGCGCGAGGCGATGAGCTGTGTGCGGAGCAGGCCTATCTGCGTCGTGCGCTGCTCGCGCTGCGCGGAATGTTCGAACAGGTGCGGAACACCGCCGTCGCCGCCGGCGACCCGGTGGCGGACAAGGTGACGAACGCGTATCTGCGGATCGACCGGGAACGGCGGCTCGCGGCACTCGGCCCGCGCGACGATTCGATACCGCTGTTCTTCGGGCGCCTCGACTACCGGCAGGACCACCCAGCTTCGGCACCGGCACCGGCGGTGGCGCTGGCCGAGGTGCCGGCCGCGCCGGTCTACCTGGGCCGCCGGCTCGTCCGGGAGGAGGCGGGTGACGACCCGCTGGTGGTCGACTGGCGGGCCGACGTCGCGCGCCCCTTCTACCGGGCACACCGCGCCGACCCGATGGGCCTGCGGGTCCGGCGCAGGTTCGGGTTCGTCGACGGCGAGCTGACCGCGTTCGAGGACGAGGCCTTCGGACCCGGTGCCACCACCAGCTACGACGAGACCGCCGCGACGGCAGCGACCGCCGCGACGAGCCTGCTCGAGCAGGAGATCCAGCGGCCGCGGTCCGGCCCGATGCGGGACATCGTCGCGACGATCCAGCCGGAGCAGGACGAGATCGTCCGCGCCGGGCTCGAGCTCAGTATCTGCGTGCAGGGCGCACCTGGTACGGGGAAGACCGCGGTCGGGCTGCACCGCGCCGCCTATCTGCTGTACACCTACCGCGAGCGGCTGGCGCGTTCCGGGGTGCTGGTCGTCGGCCCGAACCGCGCCTTCCTCGGCTACATCGCCTCGGTGCTGCCGGCGTTGGGGGAGTTCACCGTCGAGCAGCGCAGCATCCTCGACCTGCTCGACACGCCGTCCACGCCGTCCACGCCGGCCAGGCCGGCCGCGTCGGCCGCGTCGGCCGCGCGCGGCAGCGGTGCCGCCGAGCCGGAGGATGTCGCCGTCCTCAAAGGTGACGCGCGGATGGCCACCGTGATCCGGCGTGCTCTGCACGGTGCCATCCAGGCACCCACCGGGCCGGTCACCATCGTCACGAGGGAGGGCCGCTGGACCGTCGCCGAGCAGGAGGTGACGTCCATGCTCACCGCGCTGCGGTCCGGCTCGTACGGGTATGGCCCAGGCCGGGCGATGCTGGCCCGGCGGATCGGCGCGGCCGCCGCGCGCCGGGCGGAGCTGGCCGGGGCACACATCACCGACGCCGGCATCGAGGCCTTGGCCCGCAGCCGACCGGTTCGCGCGGCGGTCGAGGCGATCTGGCCGAAGGCCGACGGGGCGAAGCTGATCCGGCGCCTGTTCACCGACCCGGAGTTCCTCGCCGCGGCGGCCGAGGGGGTGCTGACGGGAGCGGAACAGGCCCTGCTCGTCGGCCACCGGTCCCGCGGCGGGTCGGTCGCGGACGCCTACTGCGTGGACGAGGCGCGACATCTGATCGAGCGGGTGCCCGGCTTCGGCCATGTGATCGTCGACGAGGCGCAGGACCTGTCGGCGATGCAGTGCCGGGCGATCGGGCGCAGGTGCGAGCAGGGATCGCTGACCGTCCTGGGCGACCTGGCGCAGGGAACCAGCGCCTGGGCCGCCGGCAGCTGGCAGGACCTGCTGGCCCACCTGGGTAAACCGGCCACTCATGTCGAGGTGCTGGACCGCAGCCACCGGGTGCCCGCCGAGATCCTCGGCTACGCGAACCGGCTGTTGCCGAGCATCGCGCCGCACGTTCCGCCCGCGACATCGGTCCGCCACGTTCCGGCTGCGTTGACCGTGGTCCGAGCGGCGTCGGACCGGCTGGCCGTGCCGGACAGGCTGGCCGCGGAGGTCACGGCACAGGCGCGTGTCGTGCTGCGCAACGAGGGCTCCACCGCGGTGCTCGTCGCCGACAGCCAGCTGGCTGCCATCGGCCCGGTGCTGCGCGACGCGGGCCTGCCCTTCATCGAGCTGCGGGAGGACACCGCGCCCGGCCGGTTCGCGCTGGTGCCCGCCTCACTGGCGAAGGGACTGGAGTTCGACCATGTGATCCTCGCCGAGCCGGCCGCCGTCGTCGCCGGTGAACCTGGACGAACGAACGGGCTTCGCCGCCTCTACGTCCTGCTGACCCGTGCGGTGACCTCGCTGACGGTCGTCCACGCCGACGACCTGCCCGCGGAGCTCTGACCGCTGTTCCGCGGGCGCGGCGCAATCCGTCCCGGGGGCATCCGGGCGGGCCGGTCAGTCGATGATCAGACGGGCAGGCCGTTGTCGTCGGTGTTGAGGACCTGGGGCTTGAACTTGGTGAGAAAGGCGTTGAGCTCACCGCTCGCCGACCTGATGATCGTGCCGCCGTCCTGCCAGATGCCGTCCAGCCGTTGGAAGTCGCCGGGCGGGTCACCCTGGTTCAGGTGTATGTCGTGGACGCCGAGCCCATGGTTGTAGGGGGCGCCGAAGACGTACACCTGCTGGCAGCCGGTGAGGCGTTTCTCCAGCAGGTCGAGCGCGTTGTCGGCGGTGCTCTCGACCCAGCCGAACCGCGGTGAGCGCAGCACGGAATTGACCAGTGTGATCAGCGGGTTGGCGATGACCGTCACACAGCCGCGGCCACGCAGAAGGGGGGAGCGCAGATAGTCCAGCGCGCCGGAGGTGGCGTCGCGCGCCAGCACATGCCAGCCCGGCCCGAGCGCGGCGACCGGCGCGAACAGCGCCTCGTCGAGATTGCGCACCTCGCGGTACTGAATCGGCACGCCGCTGGGCGTCGACACATCCACCGCGCACTCGTACTGACCCGCGGGCGCGTTGACGTACATCTTGCCGTGGTACCAGGACCCGAAGTCGTTCGGATCTTCGCGCGCGAACCGATCCAGTGTGCCGATCAGGACGCCATAACCTGCCAGTGGCATGCCTGCCCCCGCGTCACACGAAAATGGAACGGGTGTTGATCGCGAGAGGTCCTGTTAATCCCCGGGAACGCGCCATTTCAGTTTCCCCCCGACCGCATGCCCGACACGGGCATGCCTCCTGCGGGCTATCCTGCCCGATTTGCGGATCGTAGCACCGTCTTATAGGTGAAAGTCCGTCCGCCACGGCAGGCGGCTGGCCGCGCACACGTCGCCGGGGGGCGCCCGGGGTTCCGGCGGAAGTGCCGGTCGGGGGTGGGGACAGCCCCACCATGAAGAGGCCCCTTACGCCCATCGACCGGTCCGGGCGCGGTTTCTAGCGTCTGAGGTGCGCTTTTCCAGCCCCTTCCCGCCTCCGGAGCGTTCCGTTGACCAGGTACAGCCCCGTTCTCGAAGTACACGACCTCGCCCGGACCTACGGGTCCGGAACCGGGAGCGTCGCCGCGCTTTCCGGTGTTTCCGCCGCGTTCGCGCGCGGCACGTTCACCGCCGTCATGGGCCCGTCCGGCTCGGGCAAGTCCACCTTCCTGGCCTGCGCCGCCGGGCTGGAGCCACCGACGTCCGGCCGGGTGGTGATCGACGGCGCGGACATCACCGACTGGGACGAGGAACGTCGTACCCTGCTGCGCCGCGAGCGGATCGGCTTCGTCTTCCAGGACTTCCATCTGATGCCCTACCTGAGCGCGACGCAGAACGTCGGCCTGCCGCTGCGCCTCGCGGGCCGCCGGCCGGACCAGCGCCGCGTCCGTGCCCTGCTGGAGCAGGTCGGGCTCGGCGAGCGGGCCGGCCACCTGCCGGCGGCGCTGTCCGGCGGGCAGCGCCAGCGGGTCGCCGTCGCCCGGGCGCTGGTCACCGACCCGGCGGTGGTCCTCGCCGACGAGCCGACCGGCGCGCTCGACTCGGCGTCCGCCGCCTCGCTGCTCGAACTGCTCCGCGGCTGCGTCGACGAGCTGGGCCAGACCGTCGTCATGGTCACCCACGACCCGGTCGCCGCGGCGTACGCCGACTCGGTCATCTTCCTGGTCGACGGGCGGGTCGCGGGCCGTATGGAACACCCCACCGCCACGGCGGTCGCCGGCCAGCTGGCCCGTCTCGACGAGTGGGTGGCCTGATGAGCACGCCGGTGGGGACGTCGGTGAGAACTCCGGCGAGCAGGCCGGTGGGGCGTCCGGTGAGCCTGGGGTGGCTGGCGCTGCGCTCGCTGCGGCACCGGCGCGCCGCGTTCGCCGCGACGTTCGTCGCCGTGCTGCTCGGCACGGCGCTGATCGGGTCGTTCGCGACCCTGATCGAGACGGCGGCCGGCCCGGTCCCGGCGCAGGACGCCGAGTCGCTGCGCATCATGGGCACCGTGGTCGGGGGCTGGGGCGCGGTGATCGTGCTGTTCTCGGTCGCTTCGACGGTCGGTATCACGGTCGGCCAGCGCGACGTCGAGATCGGCCTGCTGCGCACGATCGGGGCCACGCCACGTCAGGTCCGCCGGCTGGTCCGGATGGAGACGTCCGTGGTGTGCCTGGCCGCGTCGGTGATCGGGGCCGCCGTCGCCTTCGGCGGCGGTTACGCGCTGCTGGCGGCACTGGAGGCGGCCGACGTCGTGACTGATGTGGAGTACCGCGGTGGCGTCCGCTCGCTGTCGGCCACGGTGCTGGGCATCCTGCTCGTCTGCCTCGCCGCGGCGTCGATCGCCGGGCGCCGGGCGACCCGCGGGCCCGCGTCGGTCACCGCCGGCGAGGACCTGGCCGGAGCGGGGGCGGGGGCCGGTGCAGGGGCCGGAGGTGGAGCCGGGGCGGGGCCCGTCCGCTGGTGGCRGGTGCCGCTCGCACTGCTGCTCATCGGGTACGGCGCCGCGATGGGCGTCATCACCGTGACGGTCACCGGCCACTCGGACGACCCGTACGACGCGATGTCGACCGCCGGCTCCAACTCGATCCTGGTCGGGGTGGGTCTCGCCCTGCTCGGCCCGGTGCTGCTACCGGCCGGTGCGTGGCTCGCCCGGCCGTTCCTGCATAACCGCGGTGGCGCGGCCTATCTGGCGGTGTACAACCTGTCCCGGCGCGCCCACCTGCTGTCCGGGGTGTTCGGGCCGGTGGTCGTGCTGACGTCGGCCGGCGTCGGCACGCTGATGCTGGTCGGGACGGACGGCCGCACCCTCGTCGGCCCGCAGCCCGAGGGGACCGAGACGATCAATCTGCTGAACAACGTCGTGACGGGAATGTTCAGCCTGTTCGCCGCCATAATGGTGGTCAACTCGTTCGCTGCCGCGATCGCGCACCGGCGCGGTGAACTGCGCCAGCTCTGGCTTGTGGGCGGAACCCGCGCCCAGATCGAGCGTTCGGTGGTCGCGGAGGCGATGCTGGTGGCGGTGGTCGGTGTTGTGCTCGGCCTGGTCGGGTCACTCGCCACGATCATTCCGTTCGGCCTGGCCCGCGACGAGGGCGTGGTTCCGGACGGTCAGCTGTGGCTGCCGCCCGTGTTCGCCATCGGCGTCGGCGCCCTCACCGTGCTGACCGCGCTCGCCGTGGTGCGCCGAGCCACGCGGGCTGTTGGTGCTTCCGGTGCTGCCGGTGCCACCGAGGCCGCCGGCCCGACGCCGGGTGCTCGCGTCGCGACCCTGCCGGTGCCGTGATGCCGGAGGCGGGCCTGGGCGGCCTTCTCGCACCGATCGGGAACATCCGGCCCGGTCCCGCCGACACGCCGGCGTTGCGTGAACGGGTTCGGCTGACGGTCGTCGCCCTCGGATACGCCCTGTCGATGGTGCCGGCGCTGGTGCTGGCGATCCTGTCGGTCGTCACCATCGCGCTGGGCCCGCTGACGGTCGGGCTTGTGTTCGCGCTCGCGGTGGTGCCGGCGACCGCGGGCGTCACGGCAGGCCACCGGTGGGTCACCGGTGGCCTGCTCGGCCAGCGCCTGACAGCCACCTACGCCGACACCTCGGAGACGACCTTCCTCGCCCGGCCGCTGCGGTGGCTGCGCGACCCGGCCCGCTGGCGGGACTTCGCCTTCCTGTGGTTCTCCGCCACCGGCGGGTTCGTACTGGCGGTGATTCCGCCGGGCCTGCTGGCCGCGCCGATCACCTACCTGGTGTGGATGATCGTGGACCCGCGCTGGCTGTGGTTCCTGCTGCTGCTCCTGTCCGGCCCGGCGGTGTACGTGTGGTGGCTGGTCACGCCGGCGCTCGTGCGCGCCAGGGCGGTGGCGGAACGGGCCATCCTCGGTGGCTCCCGGGTCGCGGAGCTCCAGCGGCGGGTGGAACGGGTCACCTCGTCCCGCAGCAGCGCGCTGGACCATTCGGCTGCGGAGATCCGCCGCATCGAACGGGACCTGCACGACGGGGCGCAGGCCCGGATCGCCGCCGTCGGGATGAGTGTCGGGCTCGCCGAGAAGCTGGTCGAGCAGGACCCGGCGGCAGCCGTCGAACTGCTGCGGGAGGCGCGCGCGACGACCGTGTCCGCGCTGGAGGACCTGCGGGCGGTGGTGCGCGGCATCCATCCGCCGGTGTTGGCTGATCGTGGGCTCGTCGGGGCGGTCGAGGCGCTGGCCCTGACCCTGCCGCTGCCGGTCACGGTGTCGCTGGTGCTCGACCGGCCGCTGCCCGACCCGGTCGAGTCCGCCGCCTACTTCGCGATCGCCGAATGCCTCGCCAACACGATCAAGCACGCGGACGCGACCTTCGCCCGCGTCTCCGGCAGCCACGACGGTGAGCTGCTGCGGCTCGTCGTCGGCGACGACGGGAAGGGCGGGGCGGACATCGGCGGCGCCGGCCTCACCGGCGTCGCCCGCCGGCTCGCGGCGTTCGACGGCACGCTGGACGTCGTCAGCCCCGCCGGGGGGCCGACCACCGCCACGATGGAGATCCCGTGCCGGACCTGACCTCGCCGCCAGGCGCCGAATCCGTCCCGGGCCACGCCGTCCCGGATGGCTCGGACAGTTCGGCCTCGGACGGCCAGGGCCCGCGCCCGCTGCGGGCGGTGGTCGCCGAGGACCAGGCGCTGCTGCGGGTCGGGCTCGTCCGCATCCTGGAGGCGGGTGGGATCACCGTTGTCGCGGCGGTGGCGGACGCCGCCGGCCTCGCCGAGGCGCTGGCCCGCGACGACATCGACATCGCGATCGTCGACGTGCGGCTCCCCCCGACCCACACCACCGAGGGCCTGGAAGCGGCGATCCATGCCCGCCAGGCACGCCGGGCGGTGATCGGGCAGGGGCAGGGCTTGGGCACGGGCCCGGCGGGGGATACCGCGCCGGCAGAGCAGTCGTCGGAGCCGGCAGTGCCGCTGGTGCTGCCGGTGCTGGTGCTGAGCCAGTGGGTGGAGCCGCTGTACGCCCGCGACCTGCTCGCCTCCGGCGCCGGGGCGGTCGGCTACCTGCTGAAGGACCGGGTCGCCGACGTGGACGAATTCCTCGYCGCGGTGCGCCAGGTGGCGTCAGGCGGGACGGTGCTCGACCCCGAGGTGGTCGCCAGGCTCGTCTCCCGCCGCGAACGCCCGCTGGACCGGCTCACCGCGCGGGAGCGGGACGTCCTCACCCTGATGGCGCAGGGGCGTTCGAACGCCGCCATCGCCGCCCAGCTCGTGATCACGGACAAGGCGGTCGGCAAGCACACCAACAGCATCTTCACCAAGCTCGACCTGCCCCCGGCCACCGACGACAACCGCCGCGTGCTCGCCGTCCTCACCTGGCTGAACTCGACGAGCCTGTAAACAACGGCCGGAACGCCAGACAGCTTCTGCCCCCAGCTACCGATCCGCTGGCACCCCCCGGGCGGCCAGGGCATCGGACGTCCGGTGATCAGTGGTAGGAAGATTGCTGACGGTGGGGCGCAGTCCAGTCACGTGCTGACATACTCGGCCTGTGCTCGACGGGGGTCACGACACCACAGATTCGGCCGATCGCTGGGACTTCTTCGTCTCCTACACGCAGGCCGATCGTGCCTGGGCGGAGTGGATCGCCTGGCAGCTCGAAGCCGGCGGATATCGGGTTCTTCTCCAGGCGTGGGACATGGTCGCCGGTACCAACTGGGCGCATGCCATGCAGAACGGCATCAGGCATTCGGCCCGCACCGTCGCCGTGCTCTCCGCCGCCTATCTGGAGTCCGCCTACGGCACGCAGGAATGGCAGGCCGCAGTGGCGGCGGATCCGGACAGTGCTCGGCGCAGGCTGATCCCTGTCCGGGTGGCGGACTGTGCCCGCCCCGGCCTACTCGGGCAGGTCGTGTCCTTCGACCTGTTCGGAGTGTCGGAGGAGCATGCCCGCCGTGAGCTGATGGCGCGGGTCAAGGAGTCGATCGCGGGCCGAGCCAAACCGGCCAGCGAACCGCTGTTTCCCGGTGCGCCTGTGGCAGCGTCCGGGCTGCGTGTCGTGCCGGCATCCGCGGTCTCGCCCGCTTTTCCTGGAGCCGGAGTCGGCGACCTCGTGCCCGTTTTGCCGGAACGGCCGGCGGAATTCCATGCGTTGCTTATCGGCGTCCCGTCGTATGAGGACGATCGGCTGCCCGGTCTGCCGTGGCTGTCGGGCATGCTCGACACGGCCGCAGAGAAACTGGAGTCCGTCGGCTACCGGACGGAGATCCACGACCGTTCCCGGATGGGCGCGGGCGCGGTGAAGGCGGCCGTCCACAGCTTTCTGCGTGGCGCAGCGCCCGGTTCCACGCTGCTTCTTCTGCTCGCTGGGCATGCCGTGCACCGTGCCGGCGAAGGCGCGGCCGCCGGCCGGGACTATCTCGTTCCGGCGGATGCCACCGTGGGATACCAGCCCTTCTGGGATCTGTGCGTTCCCGTCGACTGGTCCGGGCCGCTCGCCCGCACCGCCGCCGCACGGGTCCTGGTCCTCGTCGACGGGGACGCCGGATTCGACGATGACGTCCACGATCTGGTCACGGACAGGGGCTGGGGAACTGGCCACCTCGACCCGGCGACGGGCGTCGACGTCGCCTACCTCTACCGCGGGCCGGCCGCGGCCGGGGCGGGCGGCCATGGCGAGCCCCCGGCGCCCGCCGCGCCAACCACGGATCCTGCCGCACGACGGTCGCTCACCCGGGCGCTGGTGGACATTCTCTCCGCCGGACCGTGCCCGGGCACTCTCGGGGAACTGCATACCGCGCTTGACCGAGCGATGTCCCCTCCTGCCGAACACCCCCCGGCCTGCGCACCAACCGGGCGGCGAGGCATGCCCGACCAGCCCCGCCTACCGAGGCAGCGCCCCGCAGGCGGGGCCAGGGACGAGGATCCCGGGTACGAGAACGACCACTGTCTGCTGCGCCCGGTGTCGTCCTGTGATCCGCTGCGGTTCCGCCCCTTCCCGATAGCACCCGGCGGCGACGGGGCCGCAGCTCCTGAGCACGCCTGGGTGGCCGCCGCCGACCGGCACCAGGCATGGGAGCGGGCATCCGACAATCCGGTCACAGCCTCGCTGCGGGCGGCTACCTGCGCTTTGGTTGGCCGCCTCGGCCGGGCCTACGACGAGGCGGCTGCGGTCCTGGCGGAGGACCCCTGGCACGACCCGGATCTCGCCCGCCGGATGGCCCGCCGGGTCGAGTTCCTCGTAGGCAAGCTTCCCACCGGGCCGGAGGAACTGTCCGCTGCCGAGTCGGCGCTGCTCGTTGCCGGGCCCTATCTGCACCAGACCGTGTGGACGCTGCTCGTCGCCCGGGCCACCGTCGCCCACCCGGGCTCGGCCGATGTTCTGAGCGGTCGGGCCAACCGCGGCGAGTTCGATGCCTTCACCCGCACCCACCCCCGGCTCAGTCGCCGGATCGAGCGGGCGCGGCTGTCCGGGGACCAGCCCTCCGCCGCGTCCGTCACCTGGTGGCTTGCCCACAAGCTGTGTGAGTCCACGGTGACAGCCAGGTGGGAGTCCGTGCTGCGAGAGGTGCTGCCAGGCCCCACCGCTGACGGTGCTCAGGAGACGCTCGTCGCCGAGGTTTTCTGCCCCGAGCGGATAGCGGAGATCCTCACCTGCCTGCGCGCCGCTCCCACGTTCCTGAACCAGTCCGGAAGGACCGGGGCACTGCGCGACCTGGTGACGGTCGCCCCGGCGACGAGTGAGGAGTCGCCGCTGCGGGAGCGGCTAGTCGCCTACCTGCTCGCCGTCGGCCAGAAGATGGCGCTGGAGCTCGCCGCGCTGCCGCCCGTGCTCGTGGAGCACCTCGGGGTCGCAGACGCGGTCGACCTGGCTGAGGTCCGCTCGGCCCTGCGCCGCGCCGAATGGCAGGGCCGGGGCCGCTCAACCCGCGTGCTGTCGGCCGAGTGCCGCCATCCGGCCACGCAGATCGCCCTGGAACGGTATGCCGCAGGCCTGGACGCCCTGCTCGCGGAGGCACACCGGGCGACCGCCGAGATCCCTGCGCTGGCCGGGCTGCCGACCCACGCCACCGCCGACGGGGTCCATGCCGCCGAGATCGACGGGCACCCGGCCTATGCTTCCGCCGGTGCCCAGTTCCGCCTCGCCGAGGACAGGGTGCAGGAGCTGCTCATGGGCGAGCAGCTCTACGAGAACCGGGCACTGGCCGTGCGCGAGCTCTACCAGAACGCCCTTGACGCCTGCCGTTACCGCCAGGCGCGTACCCAGTACCTGGAACGGACCGCGGGGCGCCCGTCAGGTTGGACGGGCCGGATCGACTTCCGACAGGGCTTCGAAGCGGACGGGACGCCCTTCATCGAGTGCCGAGACAACGGCATCGGCATGGGCTTCCGGGAGATCGCCGATGTGTTCGCCGAAGCCGGTACGCGCACGGTCGACCTCCCTGAAGCCGTCGAGGAAATGGGCCGTTGGGCGGCCTGCGACCCGCCGGTCGAGTTCCACCCGAACAGCCGTTTCGGGGTCGGCGTGCTGAGCTATTTCATGATCGCGGATGAGATCCGGGTCGAGACCTGCCGCCTCGGGCCGGACGGGCGGCCCGGCGAGCTGCTGCGGGTCACGATCGCCGGCCCCGGCAACCTGTTCCGCATCGAGCCGCTGGGCCCGGGGCGGGACAGCGGCACCAGCGTGCGGCTGTATCTGAGCCGGGACCCGGAGCGGCCATCGATCTCCTGCGTGGACATCCTGCGCCGCATCCTGTGGGTCGCCGAGTTCGAAACCCACGCCGCCGAGGGCGCCGCACTGGAGCACTGGCCCGCCGGCCAGCTCGCCCCGTCCGCGCCGGTCGGGCGGACAGACCCACCGTACGATCAGCTTGGCCGACTGACGACACAGATCGTGAGTGCTGGCCATGGTGTGTGGTGGTGCAACGGCGTCGGCGCGATACTCGCCGACGGGTTGTGGGTGGGCGAGGCGGTGTTTGGGGTGGTGCTCGACCTGACCGGCCCACTCGTGCCCGAGCTGTCGGTCGACCGTAACAAGATTAGAAAGCTGCTCGACGAGCCGGCGGTGGACGCTCTGTTGTCCGCTGCGATACCGGTCCTGCGCGCGTCTGATGTGCTGGAGGTGACGGTCGACTGGCTCATCGCCTTCGGGTACTCGTTCCCCCTGGCCGCTGACGCGGTACTCGAGGCCATGGCAGCCGACGGTGAATCCTGGGATGGGGTGGGCGGCGTCCGGGTGCCGGTCGCGCGTACCGGCCTGATCGCTATTGACAGCGTGCTGGGACCGGTTGCGGGAAGGACCGGCCACCCGACAGCCCGATCAGGAACCTCATTCCTTCAGACTGCTCACGTGCCCGACGCATCGTTCTTCGTGCGGATGGCGGACTGGGTAAATGCTGAGCATTATTTCCCGGTCGCCCAATCGAGCCCTGATGATTCCAGTCGGGTGGTTCCCAGTGACTTCGCGACTCTGACAATGGTTGTTCTTAGCTGGCGCTGGATGGTCCCGGTGCGTTTCCGCGCTTTCGTGGCCTTCACGGCCGGCAGGTTGCGTTGTCCGCCGAGAGCGGTCGGCCGGCGGATGCGCCGACTTGGTTACCAGGTGCCCAGTCTCAATGGTGTCGAAGGGGCCGAGATCACCGAACTTGATCAGGCGCTTCTGAGTACACGGCTTGACGGCGGGGTGCCCCTCCAGACGTGGGACTCCAGAAATGATGTGATAGCTCCCGGCCATGTCATCGCCGCCGCGGGTCGGCTGTTGATGTCCTGGGGTCAGATCGTCGACCGTCTGCGCACGCTTGGTCTCGTGGTGTGGCCGCAGCCCGTCGATCTAGTGGATGTGGCTCCGATGGATCTGGCTCTACTGAGCGAAGGGCTTGACGGGCGATATCCCTGGCATTCGGCGGGCCGGGTCAGCCTGGCCCACATCTTCCGCTCGGCGTTGCACACCGAGTCAGGTTTCGCGGAGGTCTGCGCTCGGTTGCGCCGATTTGGCTACCGGACGCCCAGGATTGATGTGGGAGGCCAGCGCGGATTGGGTGAGCGGGACGCCTTCATTGTCAGCCGAGATTCGGCTGGCGCGCTCGGCACCGTTCCGATTCCCACAAGCTACCTGACCGGACTGCGCTCGGAGAGCCCTGGTGGTCGCGACGCCGCTGTCGCGCGTCTGCGTGAGCTTGGTTTTCCTGTGGCGCGCTCGCTGCGTCTGCCGAGCGACTCGCGAGCCGGCATCATCGACCGTATCCAGGGCATCAACGAACTTCACCCACTGTGGACGACGGGCGCGCCTGTGGACCGAGCTCATCTGCTCCTCGTCGCGAATGCCACCAGGATGTCCTTCCCGGCACTCGTGACACTGCTCAGTAAGGAAGGTTACGCGACGGCGCATGTACCCGAGCCGAGAGCATCGCGCGTTGCGCGAATTTCCGAGATCAATTCCCTTCTGCTGGCAGATATCTCGCGGGTCGGCCGCTGCGAGATTCGCCATCTCCTGAATATGGCTGGCGCGACCGGTCTTCCCGTCGAAACGTCGCTCGCCCTCCTCGCGGAGGTAGGTGTCGCAACGCCGGATATCGAAGACCTGGAAATAACGAATGACGACGGAATCATCCTCAGTCGTTCCCTTGACGGTGCTGCGGACCTTGCGAGAGAAGACGATTTCGTTCCGGCCGCACAAGTCCGGGCGGCCGCGACCCGCCTGCGCCGTGAACCCGAGGACGTCGCGCGGCGGCTGCGCCAGCTTGGCCTGGCAACCGCCGATCCGGCGGGATGGGCGGCGTCACCCGTTCGTCCGGAAGACATCGCCCAGCTAGCCCGGGACTTTGACGACCACCTGGCATTTCTCCCCGACGGGAGCGTCGCCGCGGCGCATGTCATGCGCGTCGCAGCGCGCACAGGCGAGGCGCCGCGGACCATCGCCAGCCGGCTTCACGAGCTTGGTTTCGACGTCGACGTCGTGGCGGAGCGTGAACTGACTGCGGACGAGGAATGCGCGGTTGTCGACCTGCTTGACGTGACCGATGAACCCGGCTTCGGACATGGATGGGCTGGCCTGAGCCGTGCGAGTATTCTTGCCACCTCCTACCGTGATTCCATCCGGCACCGTTCGAGCGGCCCGAGTGCCCGACATGCATGCCAGCCGGAGCAAATGGCCGCCTGGGTCGGTACGCTGGGTGCCGGCCTCGACGGATATGCCGGCGTCCGCTTCCCCGAGGACCTGGGCTTCGACGACGTCGACCTACTGAGCTGGGCGCTGGACGGGGAGCCGCCATGGTTGGCGGACGACGCGATCAGCCTCGGCCATGTTCTGGCCGCCGCCGGCATCACCGGCCGGTCGCCGCACGAGATCGCAGGCCGGCTGAGGCACCTGGGCTTCACCCTGGCTGATCTCCCGGGCCGGACGCCGGACGACGTGGACTCCGTCGACGTCATACTGCTCAGCAGGTTCCTGGACGGTATGGCACCTCGGCTGACGGACCATCAGGTACCGCTCGCCCACATCTACCATGCCGCCTGCGTTCTCTCGTGTGATGCGGCAGAGATCCGGGAGCGGCTCGACCGGTTGGGCCTGGAAGCACCCGGTGAGGTGGCGGAGCTCTCCCCGCAGACCCGCCCCCTGGCAACCGTCGCGTTTCACCGCACGGACACCGCCGCGTTGGGAGYCAACCGGCTGTCACCAGCGCAGATCCTGGGTGTTGCTCAGTTCAACGGGCGTGATCCGCGAAGCGTCTGCGAGTCGTTCGCCGGGCTTGGCCTGTCTGTTCCTGAGGCGGACGAGATGCCGGCCCTCCCGGTGACCGCGCTCACTGCCCAGGACGCCATCCTGCTGAGCGCATGCCTCGACGGGCGAGGCCCCTGGCTGGGCCGACGTCCCGCGCCGCTCGCCCACGTCGTCGCTGCGGCCGGGTATCTGCGGTGGTCGCAACGGCGTGTCGTGGGCCGGCTGGTGGAGCTTGGCTGCGCCGGGCCGGTGCTGGCGGACACCGCACTCGACACCCTCGTAAACGGCATGGATCGGCAGCTCGCGGCGCTCCTCACCGACGCGTCCGGTGCGTACGTGGATCGGACGGTCTCGCGTGCCGAGGTGCTCGCGGCCTCCTTCCGGTTCCGTTGGTCCCCGGCGCGGATCGCCGAGCGCATGATCGAACTGGGATTCGAAGTTCCGTGTGCCGCGTCACTGATCAACGGGCAGGCGCTGTTGCGTGCGCCGCGGAGCCCAGCAGGACCGGGTCGGTGACGCCGCCGGGGGAGGCGTAGCGGTCGATGTCCCAGCCGGCGAGGACGGCCCCGGCCTGGTAGGCGTCGCCGAGGAACTGCAGGACGGCGCTGCACCGCTGGGCGTCCGAACCCGGGGCCAGGGCCGACAGCGGAAGGACCGCGAGGTGGCTGCCGCCGCGTTCGAGCCAGCGCGCGCCCGTCGGGTGCAGGCGGGTCTCGGCGAGGCCGGGTGGCTCCGGGCTGGTGTAGGAGTAGAAGGCGGGTTCGGGCAGGGACTTGTCGCCGAACCAGAAGCCCGAGCTGATGACCTCCCGGGAGTAGGCCTCCCTGGTGACCGGGTCGGTGCTCGGCCCCTGTTCGACGGCACGGTCGCGGAAGCGGGTGTGCGCGACGTCGAACGTGTGCCAGAAGTGGTGCACCGGGCTGACCTTGCCGCTGAACCCGGCGGCGAACTCCTCCAGGATGAGGACGGCCTGGCTGAGCGTCTGCCAGTAGCGCAGGGCCATCGCGGGGTCGTAGGCGGCGTGCTCGGTGTCCTCGGCGAAGGGGCGCCCGGCGTCGGTCAGGTCGAAGGGGTGCGGGTGCTCGAGCCGCACGGTCACGCCGATGTCGCGCAGGGCCTCCATCAGCTCGGTGTAGAAGGAGGCGACGGACCTGCCGGCGAGCGGGAGGGTGATCCGCTCCCCGTCGAGGCTGTGGACGGCCAGCTCGTGCGAAACGAAGTCGAAGTCGATGGTGAAGATCGGGTTGCCGTCGACCTGCCCCATCGGCCGTGACGTCACGCCGCGCCCGGTGAGGTGGAAGGGCACGTTCCACCAGTGGTTGCGGCGCTGACTGGCGGCCAGCCGGATCTTCCCGACCACCTGGAGATAACGGTGCAGTGTTTGCTGGGTGCCAGCCCAGGCTGACAGCGGGATGGACGGCAGCATCTCGACCATGCGGACTCCCCGGATCGATTACCCGATGTAATCAGATTGAGACAGTCGGGTCACCTTGGCAACCGGGCGACGTTCCGGGCGACCTTGCGAGCGACGTTCCGGGAGACCTTCGGCAAGGCCTTCCGCGAGGCCCCTGACCTGGGCGTTTATGGTTCGGTGCCGACTACATCCTGGTGCCGACGGCCATCAGGCCGAGCATGCCGAGGGCAACGATGATCACGGCGATGGTCATCGTCGTCGCCACCCGGACGGAGCGCTGCTCGGCGAGGTCGGCGCGGGCGGCGGCGGTCTCGTACTCGTACGGGCAGCGGGTGGAGTAGTGGTTGTCGTTCCGGCTGTTCGTGACCCGGCCCGGCAGCGGGGTGGACGGCACGACCACGCCGTTCGGGCCCTGCGAGCCGTGCACGGCGGACGGGCGGCTGCCCGCGGGGCGCTGGCCCGGCTCGCAGATCGTGTGCCAGCGTCGCAGGTCCGGCCGGATCGACGTGACGAACGAACGCGGCAGGTCGGACGAGTCGAGGTCGGCGAGGTCGGCGAGTTCGGGGATGTCCGGCAGGCTCGTCGTACCGGGGATATCGGGGAGCCCCGGCATCCCGGGCATCCCGGGCATCCCGGGTACCGAGACGCCGGGCGCGAAGTCGGCGATGCCCTGGCTGGCCGCTTCGGCCGCTTCGGCCGCGGCGGGTGCCTGCGCCGGTAGGGGAGTGGCTGCGGGCGACGGAACGGGTGCGCGGCCTGGGGCTGCGGCCGGGGTGAGGCCTGGGACCGGGGTCGACCCGACGGGGGTCGCGGATCGGATACCGCGCAGGCCGGACCCACCGGAGCGGATGCGGCTGGCGCGCGGGCCGCGGCGCTCCGAGCTGATGATGTCCTCGCCCGGACCGAGGCGTTCGAGCCCGAGGCGTTCGAGTCCCAGACGTTCGACTCCGAGGCGTTCCGGGGCGCGATGCACCGGCCCGAGCCCGCTGGGACGTCCGCGTCCCGGCCCGCGCCGAAAGGCGTCGGGGTCGATCACATCGCGGGGGCGGGGAATCCGCACAGTGCGGTCGATCGGTGCGTCGGACGAGATCGGGCTGGCCGGGTGGACCGGGCCGGCGAGTCCGGTCGCGTCGGCGGAATCGGCTGGATCGAACTGGTCCCGATGCGCCTGGAAGGGCATCGGCTGGAAGGGCACCGGCCGCGTGGCGGGGCCGATTGGTAGCTCGCCGGTTCCGCTTTCTCCGCCCATCGGTGACCGCTCCGTTCTGTAGGTGGCCCGGTACCCGCCGGCAGCTGCTTCACTGGCTGACGCACCTGGCCGGATGTCGACCGGTGCGTCGCCGGGAGCTCGCCGCCACCGTCGCCCGCCAACCCCCCGTTGGGGGTAGTGCGAACGTAGATGTTCACCTGTGATCGGGTAAGCCTTGTGCCAGGTGGGCATGGAAGAAGCGGATTCAGCCGTCAGAACGGCGCAACCTTTTTCATTTCACCCAATTGCGTCCACACATCGCGGACGGCCTATCGCGCGAGCATTAGTTCGCCCTTTGTGACAGTGCTCACCAAAATTCTTTTCAGGTGGCGGCGGCGACGTCGGAGTTGCCGGAGCCGGCGGAGCGCTGCCGGCGGACGGCGGAGCGCTGCCGCCGGTTGCCGCGCGTCGCCGCCCGGATCGGGAGGACGGCCGGGATCGGTATGCTCTGCGGGCCATGCCCGAAGGACACACTGTGCGCAGACTGGCCGACACCCACCAGCGGATGTTCGGCGGGCGGCCGGTGCGCGTCGAGAGCCCGCAGGGCCGCTTCGCCGACGGGGCGGGCCTGCTCGACGGCCGGGTGCTGGCGCAGGCCGAGGCGTACGGCAAGCATCTGCTGCTCCGCTTCGACGACGAGCGAGTCCTGCACGTCCACCTCGGGATCTACGGCAAGTACCAGCTGGGCCCGGCTCCGGCACCGGAGCCGACGGGTGCCGTCCGGCTGCGGCTGACGTCCGACACCGGTTACGCGGACCTGCGCGGGCCGAACGCCTGCGAACTGCTGGAGCCCGGCGAGGTGAAGGCGCTGCTCGACCGGCTGGGGCCGGACCCGCTGCGCCCGGGCGCAGACCCGGAGCCGGCGTGGCGGCGCATCGGGCGCAGCCGCACATCGGTCGCCCAGCTGCTGATGGACCAGGCGGTGGTCGCCGGGCCCGGCAACATCTACCGGGCCGAGGTGCTGTTCCGGGCGGGCGTCGACCCGTATCTGCCCGGCCGCGACCTCACCCGGGCGCAGTGGGAGCTGATCTGGTCCGACCTCGTCGAGCTGATGGCGGACGGGGTGCGGGCCGGGCGGATCGACACCGTGCGCCCGGAGCACACCCCGGAGGCGATGGGACGTCCGCCGCGGGTCGACGAGCATGGCGGCGAGGTGTACGTGTATCGCCGAGCCGGGCAGCTGTGCCTGGTCTGCGAGGCGGAGGTGCGGACGGCCCGGCTGTCGGCGCGCAACCTGTTCTGGTGCCCGCGGTGCCAGCCCCGGCGGGACGGGTCAGGGCCGCAGCGCCCGTACGAACGGCGCGGCGGGTAGGAACGCGGCGCGTAGGAACGCAGCGCGTAGGAACAGGGTCAGGGGCGTAGTGCCCGTAGGAACAGCCGCACCAGCTCCCGGGTGTGGCGTTCCTGTTCCTCGGGTGGGCGCACGATGCCGAACGAGGCGAGCCGGGCGGGGGCGCCGGAGACCATGCCGAGGAAGTGCTCGGCGAGGGCGTCCGGGTCGTCGGCGGCGATTGAGCCGGTGGCGCGGTGCCGGCGCAGCAGGTCGGCGACGAGCTGCTGGCGGGGCCAGACCGCCACGGTCTGGCTGCGGCGGGCCAGCTCGGGGAACCGGGAGACGTGGCTGATGGCGATCCGGCTGAACTTGATCATGGTCGGGTCGACGGCGCGCCGGACCGCCGCGTCGGCGATCGCGGTCAGGGCGCCCTCCAGATCGTCGAGGTCGGGCGGCGGCGGCTCGGGCACGGGCCAGTCCCGGCGCATGATCGCCCACTCGAACACCGCGCTGAAGACGGCCTCCTTGCTGGGATACCGGGCGTAGAGGGAGGCCTTGGTGGTGCCGGCGGCGCGGGCGATCGCGTCCATGGACGTGCCCTCGTAGCCGAGGTCGAGGAAGAGCCGCAGGGCATGTTCACGGACGACCTCGTTGAGCCGTTCGGTCTCCTCCCGGCTGGGCCGACCTCCCCGGCGAGGCCGTGCCTGCGGCGGGGGCGACGACATCACGCCCTGCAGTGTGGCAGACGGTGCCCGGGGCGCCGAGACCTCGCGTCCGGTGCGTATCACCCGACGGGTTCTAAAAATCGCGCTATGCGATATCCGGGTTGATGTTTAGGGCTGGTCGACGTTTTGCTTCACCCTCAGTGGGTGAACCAGATACTACGGGTATCCGTCCCGTCGCAGGTGAACGTTCGTTTTGAATCGGGCGGGGGAGGCAATGAGACGTTTTGTCGCCGAAGGGCTCGGCACCTTCGCATTGGTGCTGGCCGGTGTCGGCACGGCTGTGCTTGGCGGCATGGGCGTGGGAGTTCTCGAGATCTCGCTGGCGTTCGGGCTGGCACTCGTGGCGCTGGTCTACACGATCGGGCCGATCTCCGGGTGCCATGTCAATCCGGCGGTCACGGTGGGCCTGCTCGCCGCCCGCCGCATCGGGCCCCGGGTCGCGGCCGGCTACATCGTCGCGCAGTGCATCGGCGCGATCATCGCCGCCGGGGTCGTGTGGTTCATAGCCGATACCAACGCCGTCGGCTATTCCGCGTCCGCGCAGGGGCTGGGTGCCAACGGCTTCGGGGCGCACTCGCCGGGCGGGTTCGGCTGGGCCGGAGCGTTCGTCATCGAGATCCTGGTGACCGGGCTGCTGGTACTGGCGGTGCTCGTCGCCACCGACCTGTGGGCGCCGCTCGGCGTCGCCGGGCTGGCCATCGGCGTCACGCTGGCCGCCGCCAACCTGATCGCGATTCCGGTCGACGGCGCGTCTGTGAACCCGGCCCGCAGCCTCGGGCCGGCGGTGTTCGTCGGCGGCTGGGCGCTGAGCCAGCTCTGGTTGTTCATCGTCGCGCCGGTGATCGGAGCGTTGCTGGCGGTGGCCGTGCACTCCGTGCTGCGGCCCCCGTGGCAGGTGCGTCCGAAGCTCGCCACCCCGTTGCCCGACGAGTCGCTGCACGAGATCGCGCGGGAGACGGCGCGTCTCATCGGCAACGGCCACGGCGAGGGCGACGGCCATGGCCATGGCGTGCGTGTCGGTGCGGGTGTCAGCAGCGACAGGGACGGTGCGCGCGCCAGCGGCGACGGTGCCCGGACCCGAGCGGGAGCGGGAGCGGGCGACTTCGACGGGGCGCCACTGGGCTCCACCGGGCGTCTGGGCTCTACCGGGCGTCTGAGCTCCACCGGGCGTTCCGAGGTCGATCGCGGACCGCGTTGATGTTGATGACGAAGGGCCGGGCCGGGAAGGCCCGGCCCTTCCTTCGCGATCTTCGGCTCGCTTGGTCCTGCCTGGTTCGTTCAGGCCCGGGTTCGGGCTACGGCTCGGGCCCGCGTTCTGGCTCTGGCTCTGGCTCGGCGGCGGTCGGCAGCGAGAGCACCATGGTCAGGCCGCCGCCGGGTGTCTCGTCCGGGGTCAGGTTGCCGCCCATTGCCTCGGCGAGCCCGCGCGACAGTGCCAGGCCCAGCCCGACCCCGGTGGTGTTGTCCCGGTCGCCGAGCCGCTGGAACGGCTGGAAGACGTCGTCGCGAGCCGCCGCCGGGATGCCGGGCCCGCGGTCGATCACCCGCAGCTCGACGCGGTGCCCCAGCGCGCTGGCGGTGATCGTCGGCGGCTGGTCGGCGGGCGCGTACCGCAGCGCATTGGCTACCAGGTTGACGATCACCCGCTCCAGCAGGGCCGGGTCGGCCAGGACGGCGGGCAGATCATCCGGTATGCGCACCGTGACCGTGTCCGCCTGCGGGCCGATCTCGTCCAGGGCCGGCGGCACGATGTCGTCCAGGCCGGTCACGTGCGGGAAGACGCTCAGCGCGCCGGCCTGCAGGCGGGACATGTCGAGCAGGTTCTCGACCAGGCGGGCGAGCTTGTCCAGGGATTCGTCGGCGGTGGCGAGGAGCTCGGCGCGTTCGTCGTCGGTGAGGTCGAGGTCCTGCTCGCGCAGCCCGTTGATGGCCGCCCCGGCCGCGGCCAGCGGGGTACGCAGATCGTGGCTGACGGCCGTGAGCAGTGCGGTGCGGACCTTGTCGGCCGCCGCGATCGGCGCGGCCTGGGCGGCCGCGGCGCGCAGCCGGTGCTGGTCGAGCGCGGCGGCGGCCTGAGCGGCGAACGCGGTGAGAATGCGCCGGTCGGCGGCGGGCAGGGCACGCCCCGCCAGCGTCAGCCGCAGGCCGTCGCGGATGGGTATGTCGACCTCGGTGCCGGCATCGACTTCAACCCCGGCACCGGCATCGACCGCAATGTCGGTGCCGGTTTTGGCGTCGACGCCGGTGTCGGTGGTGCGGATGCCGGCGTCGCCCGGCTGGGAGGTGTCGGCGTGGACGGACATGACCGGGCGCCACCGCTCACCGGCGGGCTGGTCCCCATCGGTGCGCTCGAGCAGTGTCACCGAGGTCATCCCGAAGGTCTCCCGCGCCTGCGCGAGGAGCGCGGGCAGCGCGTCCTCTCCGCGCAGGACGCTGCCGGCCAGCACCGACAGGGTGGCGGCCTCGGCCGAGGCGCGCACCGCCTGCTCGTAGCGTCGGGCGGAGGTGGCCACCACCCGGCTGACGAGGCTGGCGACCAGCACGAAGCCGAGCAGGGCCAGAACGTTGTCGCCGTCCGCGATCCGCCACTCGGTGACCGGAGCCGTGAAGAAGTAGTTGAGCAGCAGGGAGCTGGCGACCGCGCACAGCAGCGCCGGTCCGAACCCGCCGACCAGCGCGACGACGATCACGACCAACAGGTAGGTGAGCATCTCGGTGGCCTGGTTGAACGTGCCGCGGGTGGCGTCGAGCCCGGCGGTGACCGCGGGGAGCAGAGCCGCGGTGAGCAGCATCGCCACGATCCGGCGGCGCGGCGCGAGCGCCGTGCGCCGGCCGGGCAGATGACGCCCCGATCGCCGGGCGCTGCCAGCAGCCGTGGCGCGTCCGGCGGTTCCGGAACGTCCGGCGGTTCCGGTACGTCCGGTAGTGCCGGTGGTGCCGGTGCCTCCCGTGGTGTCGGCGGTGCCGGTCGGCTGTTCGGGCCAGGGCGCGGCGTCCTCGTCCAGCGGGAGGGGACGGTGCCCCCAGGCCTGCGCGTGGGTGACCATGTGGACGTCGATCGGGCCGGACAGGCTCGTCGTCGTCGAACCGATGCCTGGGCTGAGCATCCGTGCCAGCCGGCCGCGGCGGCTGGCGCCGAGTACGAGCTGGGTGGCGTTGGCGGCGCGGGCGAAGTCGAGGAGTGCGGTGGGGACGTCGTCGCCGATGACCTGGTGGTAGCTGCCGCCGAG
>NZ_MOWP01000046.1:0-67378 GCF_001983215.1 Frankia sp. CcI49 | reverse complement strand
CGGATGCGTGTTCGCCAGGTTGGTTGGGGTGGTTTCTGCCCTCACCTTGTTACGCGGCGGGAAGCGTTCCGACCGTCCGATCGAAAACGGTGCAGAAACGCGGAGAGGGCACCGGGAGACTCTCCCGGTGCCCTCTCCGCGAGGAAAGAAGGTCAGTCCTCCCTGCCATCCCGCGTGGCGCGGTAGGTCATCAGTTCCCGTACCGCGTCAGCTCGTTCTGACACTTCCCGGAACTCTGCCAGGGCAGCGTCACGGGTGCGGATCACGGCGCGTCGGGAGCCGTAGGCACCCCCGTAGTGCTTCTGCGCCACCTTGGACAGGATGCCCGCCCGTCCGATGTCATCGGCCTTGTTTCCTTCGTTGAGCACGTCCGCGAGGACAGGGAACTCCCTGCCGTCACCGAACGCGTGGTGCCAGATGGCCTCACTGTTGGCGGCAAGGTGCGTGGAGACTGCTACGAACTCCATGCGGGCCGCAGTCTTCATCAGCTGCGCTCCAGGGGTCGCGTCGGTCTCGCTTGGCTTCTTGTCGATCTTGTAGCCGTTGCGGCGGGCAGCGTCCCGCACGGCGGTGTACTGGATGCTGTCACGGGTGGCGACGAAGGTTCCGCCTTGCTTCGTGACGTAGAGCCAGGAGTCAGGTTCCCGCGTGGCCACGGAGTAGGTCACAGGCTCAAACGTCCGGATGATCTTCCCGAGGAGTTGGGCGAAGAGCAACACCGCGTCCTGGGTGGTGTCGTCACTCGCGTCCGCCGTGCCGTAGCCACGGCCGGTGTAGGTCGCGTTACCGTCCATCCGCTTACGCGAGTCCGTGGCATCGACCACGCGGCAGAACTTACGCGCCTTGAGGTGAATCGCGCGCCAGTCGTCCGCCGTCACCCTAGCCATGGCCTCCCGCTCTACCCGCGTGCCAGGAAGAGCGGACGGCGTGTCCGAAGAAAAGGCGTTGTTGGTCACGAGGTCTCTCCTCTGCTTTGCGGGAACTCCCCGGGGTGTGGTCCCGCGCCCGGTGCCGATATCTAATTCTCCATTTATGTGTGCCCAGATACAACCCCCAATCGTCCGCCAATTCATGATTCTTTATGTGGCAGAACAGTGATGGAATGACAATCGGGGGGCGCGAACCAAAAGGCAAAGAACGGAAGAGTTAAAGTCAAGCGCGAAATGCAAGAAAAAGCAAAAGGCAAGCACGAAAAGGCTGACGGAAGGAAAGGAGTCAACGCACGAATGCAAGAAATGGAGCTTCCGCAGGAGGTGTGCGCCACCAGTGCACCGGTCCCCGCATCGACTATCAGCTCGTAGCCTCGCTATTAAGTCKCGGTGTGCTTGGGTGGGTGCCGTACCTCGTCTGGCCTGCACCAACGGCGCTTCGTTCACCCACCCGTCTTTACGGGGGGTCCGGTGGGGGGTCCCGTGAGGGGTCCGGTGGGGGGTCCGGTGGGCTGTAGGGCTCGGATCTACCTGGCCACTCGCTGGGCGACGTGGCCGCAGCTCGGCCTGCTGGGGAAATCCGCTGCTCAGGGCCTCGCTGTGCATCGCGCTGGCACCACCAGGGCTGGCGAACGCTACCGGTCGCTGGCGCCGGCGGCGCTGGCCCCCGACTGCGGCCGGCCGAACCCTATTCCGGGGGTTGGAGATCCGGATTGATGGCGAACGGTCGGCGCAGCTGGCGAGTGATGGCGAGCCACCTGACACACCCCCACACCGTCCGCCGCCGTACCCTGCCGGCGAAGCATCTGAGCGATCCGCTGATATAGGCTCCATGGCTTTCTGTCAGCGGTGCCAGCTGCCGTTCACCGACTACGGTGTGAAGGTTGGTGCGCCAACCCTCGCCAACAACAGCGACTGGTCCGCACGGAGTCGCCATCATCACCCGTCCTCCAAGCGGAGATGAGAATCCCGACCCTCGCGGCCCATGGTCATGATCCTGCCCCAAAACGACGGGAGCGCGTCTTGGTTGAGATTCCGGAAGAGGCGGGCTCGCGCGAACGCTGATGTCGCGAGGGCTTCTATTTTGTCACCGAGACCGCCGGAATGGCGGATGGGCCGGTCGGGACGAGCCGCCCGCATCGTCGGAGGAGGCGTCGACCGGCAGCCTGCCTGGCCCGGCGGCCTGTCGTTGGAGGGCGGGCTTGTGGGAGCCGCCGGATGAGCCGTCCGGGGGCTGTCGGGCCTGCGGGACCGCGTGACGTGATGAGCATCATGTCGGCGGAGGCGGGCTCGCGGGTTGGTTGGTCGTGCCGTCGCGGTGGCGGCGTTTCCGCAGGTAGTGGGCCTGTGGCGCTGCGATTCGGCTCAGGTCTCTGCGCGGCGGGGCGGTGGACAGACCCTGGTCGGTGCCGTGACGGCCGCATACCGCATTGTCACCTTACGGCCCGATAGTGCAGCCTTGGGGAAACTGCCCGTCACGCAGAGGGGCTACAGGGCGGCGAGGTAGTCGCACTGYGTGGCGGAATGGTCGAGCAGGCCAGGGTTCTGCGGATCTTCCGGGGAGTAGAACGTGACGGGGACTGACGATCTGTCTGACGCTGATCGGCGCATTCTGCTGCATGATCTGCGCCGCACGCTGAGCCCTGGCTGGCTCCCGGACGTGCTGGTCACGCTGTCGGGCGGTCCGCAGGCGTTTACGAGCTTGTTGCGCACCCTGCGCAGCTATGACGTTCCGCGGGGCCGGCGCTGGCCGCAGCCGCTGGTCCAGCAGGCCGTGTTGATCCGGACGTTGCGGTGGATGCAACACCGGGGGCTGGTCGAGCGGATGCGAGAGCGGGTGTTCCCCTTCGGGACGGTCTACTGGCTGACGCCGGCGGCGAAGGAGCTGGCGGATCTGGTGGCGCCGATGGCGGCGTGGGCGGCGGCGCACGAGGAGCTGTTGGAGGTCGATCGGCGGGCGTGGGCCGAGCGGCGGCGCGGCCAGTAGAGGGGCAGGCGCTGTCGGTACGCGGTCAGGCTGACCGCGTACCGGGCGGACCGGGTCGCATCGCGGCCTGGAAAAAGCGATCCGCGTCAGACGTAGGCCGCTCACCGATCTCGGCGAGGGCCACGACGAGCTGGCGGTAGGTGGCCTCGACGGCGTCGTGGCGGCCGAGGCGCGCCTGGGCACGGGCGATTTGGACGTAGAGCCCTTCGTTGTAGGGGTCGAGGCGGCGCAGCGTTTCCAGCAGCTCCAGGCGCTGCGGGTTCTCCTCCCCGACAGCGGCGGTGATGCTGGCCAATGCGTCGGAGACCTGGCGGCGCAGGCTCTCGCGGTGGGTCTCAGCCCAGGTGCCGGCGATGTCGTCGGAGAGGTGGCCGGTGTAGGTGGCGGCCAGCGGCAGAATCGCGGCGAGCTCGTCGGCGGTGGTCGTCGCATGCCTGTGTGCGTCGAGGGCCTCGTCGACCTGCCAGAGGTCGACGGTGATCAGGTCGCGGCGCAGCCGCCAGCGCCGGTCGTCGTGGTCGAAGACGTCGTCGATGGTCCCGCCGGTGGCGGCGGCAAGGCCGCGGCGTAGCTGGCTGATGGCGGCGTAGAACCGGTTGTCCCGCTGGCGTGGGAGTTTGCCGTCGTCAGGCCAGACCGCGTCAATGATCGTTCGGCGGTGGGCGCCGTCGGGATGAGCGGCGAGGTAGGCCAGGATCTCCCGGCTCGGGCCGCCGATGCCGTCCACGGGCTGGTAGCCGCCGTCCGGTGCCCGGTACCGCAGTTGCAGCCGGCCGAACAGGGTGAGCAGCAGCGGCGTGGCCGCCCGCGGCGGACGTGGAGCGCTCGCGGCCGGCGTCGGCGGTACCGCGTCTGTGGGTTCAGCGGGGGCTGCCTCGCCGTCGGGTGGGAGTGGCGTGTCTGGGCCCGGCGGCTCGTCTGCGGTCGGTGACGCGGCGGGCGTTGGCGGAGGCGGCGGTGCGGGTGTGACCGTGGCGCTACTGGGGGGCGGCGCGGAGGTGGGCGGTGGGGGCGGGGGCCCCTGGGTAGGGTTTGCCCGCCGGTATTCCTCCTGGTTGGCGGCCGGGGCGTCGGCGTCGGCGAGCAGGTCGAGCAGCTGGCCGGTGTCGGCCTCGGGCAGGGCGAAAAGCCGGTTGCCGACCAGAGCTGCGGCGATGTCGGGGCTGGCGGCGCCGATCACCCCGTCGGGCCGGACCCGGGCGGTCGCCCCGGGCCGCCACTGCCCGTAGAGGATGCCGACGACGCCGAGGGGGGAGCCGTTGTCGAGGACGGCCTGGAGGCGGCGGTCCGAGGTCTGGTCGGGGGCGGCGAGGACGATCAGAGGCGTCCGGCGGGGGTCCTCGCCGGCGGCGGCGCGCCGTGCTCGGGTGACGACGTCGGCTTCGAGGCGGTCCAGCAGGGTGGGCAGGTCGGCGACGATGTGCAGCCGCTGCGGCGGCGTGGCGGTGGTCTCCTCACCCAGCAGCCGCCGTACGTCGCTGGCGGGGATGAGGATTTCGACGGGGGCGGCGTCAGGCCGGTGGCGGTCGGCGAGGAGGGTGACGAGCAGGGCGCGGATCGCGGCGTCGGCGCCGGGCCCGATCAGGCCGAGGCCGCGGGTGGCGGCGAGGTCGAGCGCGAGAGGTTGGCCGTCGCCGGTGGTGCCCACGACCCGGGTGCCGGGCGGGGCGGCGTGGGCGGTGGCGGTGGCCGCCGCGTGGCGGCGACCGGTGATGTGCGGGTCGCCGGGCGGGCGCACGACGACGAACTCGCCGTCGTCGTCACGTTCCGCGGTGGCGCTGTTGTAGGCGGCGGCGAGCTGGTGAATCACCGGCGCTTCGACAAGGTCGTCGCGGACACCACTGCCGGGGACGTAGTGACGCCGGCGCCACAGCCGCACGGAGGACAGCGCGACGACCAGGAGCGCGACGGCACCCAGCCCGAGGTAGCCGCCGGAGGGGAACTGGACTCCGGGTGGCTGGGACGGGGTGGAGGGGTGCGTGGGCGGCGCGGCTGGTGTGGTCGGCGGCGCGGTGGTGGGGCTGGGTGTGGCCGGGCTGGTGGGCGGGCTGACAGTCGCCGGCGGCGCGGCGCCGCCCGGGGCGGGGGTGCTGGCCGGAGGGGTTGGGGTGGCGGGCGGGCTGGCCGCCGGTGGACCGACAGACGACGGCGCGGTGGGCGTCGGCACAGGGCCGGCGGGTGCCTGGCTGGTCGGAGGTGTGGGCGGAGGGCTGGACGGTGCGTGCCCGGCCGGAGATGGAGCCGGCTGGGTGGGCAGGGTCAGGACCCAGCCGGGGCGGATCAGGCCGGGCTGGGTCAGCGCACGCCCGTCGGCCTGGAGGACGCCGTGGTTGAGGGCCCAGATCTCCGGCCAGCGGGCGCCGTCGCCGAGGCAGCGGTCTGCGATCCGCCACAGGCTGTCGTAGACGCCGTTGGCCGGCAGCTGCACGACCGCGGTCTCCGCCGCGGCGGCCGGCAGCGCCGGGTCGGTCGCGCTGGTGGCGGCGACCGGGACGAACCGAGGGGCGGCGGGTGCGGTGGCGACGGCCGGCGCCGAGGCGGGTCCGCTGGTCGGGGTGAGGGGGCCGCGGGCCTGGAGAACGGTGAGGAGCACCGCGCCCAGCAGGAACGTGGCCAGCCCCCGCATCCCGCCGGCGGGCAGCGGCGGGCCGTGTGACGGCCAGCGGGCTTCGCGGACGACCTCCGGTACGGCGACGACGACCGAGAGGGTGAACGCGGCCCACAGCGGCCAGAGCAGGACCGCGAGGATGTCCAGTAGCAGGGTGTCGTCCATCGGGCCGGTCAGCCGCGTCTCGATCTCGTCCCAGGACGGTACGTGGTGCGGCAGCGGCCAGCCGATGAAATGCGCGAGTCCCCACGGCAATCCGACGATCAGCGCGATGAGTGCGGCGAGGGCGAGGGCGGCGCGGACGAGGCGGCCGAGGGCCAGCCCGCCGGCGGCGAGTCGGCGAAGGATCGGCCGGGCTGGGATCGGCCGGTGGGAGGCGGGTCGGCTCACGGGGCTGCTCCGGCGGCGGGTGGGGCGGGGTGGGCGCTGCCGGTGCCGGTGACGGTGAGCGTGTCCAGTCCGACGATGCCGAGCAGCTGGTTGTGGTGGGTCACGGTCGCTGCGACGTTCACCGTGTTGTCGACGATGGTCACGGTGCCGGTGGCGCCGGCCTGGGTGAGGTAGGCGTGGGCGGCGCCGGTCGCCTCGTCGGGCAGCAGCCGGACCGTGCCGGTGGACCGGTAGGTCGTCAGGTCGAGCTGTTGGGCGCCGGCGCGGGCGGCTTCCTGCGCGATCCCCATTGCGGTGGTCTTGTCGGCGAGCGCGCCGCCGGCGTCGAGGATCAGCCCGCCGAACATCACGAACGCGGCGGCGACGACGACAACGAACGCGGTGACGGTCCCGTCGTCCCGCCCGTGGGCGGCCCGCGGGCGGCTCATGACGCCTGTCCAGGCCGTGTCAGACATGTCTCGGGTTCGCCGACGATCAGATCTTGCTCATGGTAGGGATGTTCCTGTGCGACAGGGTGTTCGACGGGCTCGGGAGATCCTGACGGTTCGCCGGGATTCCCGAACGAACGCTGGTATCTACGAGACATGCACCCTTCTCGCGAACCAAAGCCTTGATGAACGGCCCGGCGGTGCCCTCGATCCGCCTTGGCGTCAGCGTTTCCGCGGGGATAGGCCACGGGGGATGAGCGGTGGTGGGTGACCTGTTCGCCGGAACGGCCGGGTACTACGCGCGCCACCGACCCGGATACCCGCCGGTGTTCCTTGTCGACGTTGCGCGGCGCTGTGCCCTGCCGGCCGCCGGCCGGCTTCTCGACCTCGGGTGCGGGCCGGGAACGCTGACCCTCGCACTGGCAGACCAGGTAGGGGAAGCCATCGGTGTAGATCCCGAGCCGGACATGCTCGCGGAGGCAGCCCGGCAGACGAGCCTGGCCGGCGTCCGTAACGTGCGTTGGATCGAGGCGCGCGCTGAGGATCTTCCGCCGGACCTCGGCCGGTTTCATCTGGTGACGATGGGCCGGTCGTTCCACTGGATGGACCGCGACCGGGTCCTGGAAACCGTTGCGGAGATCCTCGCTCCGACGGGTCGACTCGTGCTCGTCAACGACAACTGCCTGGTCCGGCCCGAGACCGACTGGCAACGAGCCGTCGAAGACGTCCAGGCCAAGTTCCTTGGCACCGTCCGCCGCGCCGGCAGCGGCGTCTTCACACCACCCGCGGAGCCGCACGAGGCTGTCCTTGGACGATCCGCGTTCCGGCGAGTGGAACGAGTCGTCTACACCTTCGACCGGCTTTGGACGGTCGACCAGATCATGGGCTATCTGTACTCGACATCGTTTCCCGTCAAACGACTGCTTGGTGACCGACGCCCCACCTTCGAGGCCGAGATCACCCAGGCACTGCGCGTCTACTCCCCGGACGGCAGATTCGTTGAACCCGTCCGCCTCGAAGCGTTCTACGCCTCTCAAGGCGCGTGACCGCCGACGATCCAAACCGGCCGGTCCCCGTCCTGTTCGCGAACCAACGCCGACCGCTGGACACATCACCCGCCACCGCCCAGGTTTCCATAGGCCGATATTCGAAAAGCCGCGTACTCACCTGAATCTTCCAGACATGTCGCCAGCTCCTCATCGGGCCGCAACGTCGTCCGTCCCGCCTGTCCTGGTGCCAACGGGTTAGACAGGCCACTGCGTGATCCCGATGTTCTGTCGGGATTCCCGAACGGGTGCTGGTATCTCCGAGGCATGGACGCGATCTGTGAACCGAGCTGCTGGTGAGTCTCGCGGTCGTCAGGTCGATCGGGGCAGGCCTTGTGCGTAGTGCGCAGGAGCTGGAGGACTTCGAGCAGGAACTCGTCGATCAGTACGCCCTGGCGATGGTGGGTGCCGGCTGCACGGACCATCACGTGGCGGCGGAGCGGGCGACGGTGTTCGAGTTCGTCCGGTTCCTCGGCCGGCCAGTGTGGACGACCGAGGCGGTGGACGCTGACCGGTATTTGACGTGGCTGCGCCGTGATCGCCGGCTGGCGAGGAGCACTCTGTTCGCGAAGGCGCTGGTGTTGCGTCATTTCTTCGACTTCCTCGTGGCGCGTTACCAGGGTGACGTCCACGCGCTGACCGGTTATGTGGTCACCCAGCCGATCGACGAGTTCAACCGCCCCACGAAGCCGTACTTCGACTCGCCCCGGGTGCCGCCTTCGGACGTGGAGGTGGAACGGCTGTTCGCGGCGTGGCGCGAGTCGCTGCCCGAGGCGCGGAAGTTCCTGCCCGCGGCGCGGGACTATCTGGCCGCGTCGTTGTGGCGGCGCGCTGGGCTGCGGATCAGCGAGACAGTGATGTTGGACGTGCGGGACTGGCGGCCTGATCTCGGTGAGCTTGGCAAGCTGCACGTCCGGTTCGGTAAGGGCAGCCGAGGACGCGGGCCGAAGACCCGGCTGACCCCGGCGATCAACGCGGTAGGTGAGCTGTTGGAGTGGTGGCTCGCCGACGTGCGTCACCAGTTCGGCGACGACTGGTCGGACCCGGACGCGCCGATGCTGCCGAGTGAACGCCGCGACCGTGACACCGGCCGATGCCTGCGGGCGGGTGCCGATGCATTGCGCTCGGGTCTGGCCGGCGCGGTCAGGCTGTGGCTGCCGGCGTGGAACGGCCGGCTGACACCGCACGCGTTGCGGCACTACTGCGCGTCGTCTCTCTACGCCCGCGGCGTCGACCTCAAAGCGATCCAAGAATTGCTGGGTCATTCCTGGTTGTCGACCACGACCCGGTACATCCACGTCCACGACGGCCACGTCGAGCAAGCATGGGCGCAGGCCAACGAGCGGGTCGCGGCCCGCCTGACCGGAGTAGAAGGGTGAGCCGGTGCGCTGGAATCTGCGGATGAAGGCCGCCGAGCGCGGGATCTGGAAGTCCACGGAGATGCGCCGGCTGCTCGCCGACGCCGGGCTGGAGATCAGCGCCGGAAAAATGTCGGCGCTGTGGACCACGACCCCGACCACGATCCGTCTCGACGACCTCGACGTGTTCTGCGCAGTGCTGGAATGCACCCCGACAGACCTGTTGATCGCCGAACCCGACAAGGTCGCCGCAGCGCGGAAACGGACAGCGCGCGCGGCCGGGGAACCCGACGGGCAGCGTCCGCCGGGAGTCACGCCCAAGCTTGGACGCATCCGTTCGCTGCCGCCGGCGTGACCGCAGTACGGCAGCGGACGTGCACCGTCTGCGCGAGACAGCCAGTGGCGATGACCGGGGTGGCGTTCTGTTTCGGTTGCTGGCCGGACGGCCCCGTCGTGCCACCACCGTGTGTGCGGTGCGGCTCGCGGCGCGAGTACTACACCAGCGGTGTCTGCGCCCGCTGCCACCCGTCGGCCTGCCCGACGGTCGACTCGTGTCTGGACTGCCATGCGTGGGGCGCGACCCGCACCCACAAGTGGCTCTGCCACGGCTGCCTGACCTGGCGGAGGAACAACCCCGTCGTCGGGCCGTGCCCATACTGCGCCCGCACGCTGCACCTCGGGGGCGACCGGAGCGCCTGCCGACTCTGCTACAAGCAGGCCAGCATGGTCCGCGGCACGGATGGGACGCTGGACCTTGAGGGCGCCAACCGGCACGGCCAGCAGCTGTTCCTCGCCGACATGTTCCTGCGGCGCGGCCTGCGCCGGCCGCAACCACCGGACGGCGACGAAGTCCTCCCGCCGCCGGTCGAACCGCACGAGCAGCTGACGCTGCTCACCGTGCCCCGCGACCTCGCTGCGCACGGCCGTCGCGCCCTGCACCAACGCGCCGACCCGCGCCGAGCGGCCGAGCTCGACCAGCACGCCCGCGACCTGGCCGCCGAACTCGGCTGGAGCACCCGCCAAGTCAAGGACACCTACTACGGCCTGCGCATCGTGCTCGGCCTCCAGGACGCCACCGCAGGGCCGATCAAAGCCAGCGACGTGAACCTGCTCGCCGACATCGACCTTCCCGTCTGGACCGTCCTGGCCGTGCTGTCCCGCGCCGACATCTTGGAGGAAGACCGCACCCCGGCCCTCGACATCTGGTTCGCCAGCCAGACCGCCGGCCTGCCCGCACCGATGGCCGAGGAACTCGGCATCTGGTTCGGCGTGATGAAGCACGGCAGCCCGACCCCACCCCGGCGAAGGCCCCGCGCCGAAATCACGATCAACGTGCACACCCGCTGGGCACTGCCCACCCTGCGCACCTGGGCCGCCGCCGGCCACACCTCGCTGCGCGAGATCACCCGCGAGCACGTCCTCGACGCGCTGCCCGCCTCCGGCAACCCCCGCTCCACAGCCGGCCAGGGCCTCAAGTCGATATTCAGGCTGCTCAAGGCCCGCGGCGTCCTGTTCATCGACCCCACGAGCCGCGTCAAGACCGGTGATCACCAGAAGCGCGAACCCCTGCCCGCTGATGTCGCCGCAATCCGCCGCGGCCTGAACTCGCCGAACCCCACCCGAGCCGCCGTGGTCGCGCTCGTCGCCTTCCACGGCCTGCGCCCCGGCCACCTGCTCCGCCTGAAACTGACCGACGTCCGCGACGGCCGCGCCTACGTCGATGGGCGCACCATCGTCCTGGCCGAGCCCGTCCGCGAACGCCTGGCCGCCTACCTCAACGAACGCCGCCGACGCTGGCCCAACACCGCGAACCCGCACCTGTTCATCCATCACCTCAGCGCCACACGCACCGAACCCGTCGGCAGGCGCTGGATCTACCGCATCGTCGGACCCGAGCTGTCGCCCTCGGCCATCCGCGAAGACCGCATCCTCAACGAAACCCACGCCACCGGCGGCGACTCCCGCCGCCTCGCCGACCTGTTCGGCCTGAGCATCGCCGCCTCCGGCCGCTACACCGCCACCCTCGATCACCCAGACCTCACCGCCGACGCCCAGCGGTCTCCAAGCGGTTCGTGAACCGAAGCACCAACCCGCCGCGATCACACCCCACCACCACTTCGGTTCCCCGGCGGCGGCGCTTCAGAAATCGCGAACCCAAGAGCCTTGTCGCCGAACGTGTCCACAGGCGAGGTCGAGGAGGCGCGCAGGGTCGCGCTGCCCGGGGTCGCGAGCATCGCGAGGTCGTCGAGCCGAACAGTGCAGGCGACGGTCACCCGGACCAGAGCGCCCGGAGCCAACCCGGCGGTGTCGGTGTCGACCGTCAGATCCTGGCAGGTGACCCCGGCCCCGGCCAGGGCGGTCTGCGCGGTGGTGCGGGCGTCAGCGACCGCCTCGGCGGGGGTGGCGGCGATCGAGGCCGCGCGGGCGGCCTGGTGCGCGACGTCGGCCATCCGCAGGCGCGCATCGGACACGCGGTAACACAGCACGAGGAACAGCAGCATGAGCAGCAGCACGGGCAGAATCAGCACCAGTTCGGCCGTCGCGGAACCCCGGTCCGAGCCCGTCGCCGCAGGCGGGGAGGGCAAGGGCGTCACAGGACCGGCCGCCTGCGCTCGACGGCCCCGGCCGCGTCAGCATCGATCCCGAGCCGAAGCCCAGGGATCACGCTGGCAGCGGTGCCGTGGACGTGGACGGTCGCAGCCTCGCCGTCGCGGGTGACCGTGACCTGCGGACTGGTGAGGCTGGCCCGGCCAAGCTGATCGAGAGTGTCCTGCGCCTGCTGCTCGCCGGCGGCGACGCTGCCGCCGTCGGCGCGAGCGGCGGCCAGGGCACGGGTGGCGGTGGTCTGTGCGATGTGGCTGGCATGAGCCCAGACCGTGACCTGCGCGAGGATCAGCACGATCGTCAGCACCAGCGGCAGGACGAAAATCATCTCGACGGTCAGCGCGCCGGTATCCGCCCGACGGCGCGGCACCTGCGCGGATACGGGTCGGCAGGACCGCCGGCCGTTCCTCGGACGGGCACGGCCACGGCGTGGGCGCCACCGGGCGCCACCGTCCCTCGGTGGACGTCCAGCCCTGGGGCGGCCGGAGGCCGGACGGCGTCGTCGGTCATGGACCGGCCGGACAGGTGCTGTCATCATTGGCCGTCTACTCGAAAACGACGTTTCGGGCAGCTTCCAAGATTTGTGGTCCGAAGATTCCGATCACGGTGAGTGCGAGGGCTGCCAGAAAGGCGATCCAGATCACCTGCTCGGTGGTGGAGCCCCGGTCGCGGTCGTCGGGCGGTGCCTTGGTGTAGCGGTCGACAGCCTGCAACCACCAGGCGTAGAAACTGGCGAACACCGAATCCTCCGTCTTTTCACAGCGAGTTGGATATTTGGGTCAGGGCTGGATAGAAGACGAAGACGATGAAGCCGATGGCGATCAGAACACCGGGGACACTCATCCGTTCGGTTGCGGCGTTCGCGTCCGCTTCGGCGTCCTGGGCCTGGCGGACCCGCAGCGCGCCGGCCTTGGCTTCCAGGCTTTGACGGACCCGGGCCCCTTCGGTACCGGCCAGCGCAACCGCGTCCGCGAGCTCCGTCAGCTCCGAGATCTGAAGATCCGCACCGAGCCGGCCCAGCGCGACCCAGGGGCTGACCCGCGTTTCGCGGGCGGTCCGCAGCGTCCGGCGGATCGCCACGAACGGCCAGCCGGTGCCGATGGTCGCCGCGTCGGTCAGCGCGGTCTCCACACCCGCCCCGCCGGCGAGAAGAACCTGGATCAGGGACAGGTAAGCCGACAGCGCATGCCGGAACGCCCGACGCTGACGCGCTGCCTCGGCTTTCACGGTGAGGTCGGGCAGCAGGAATCCGCCGACCGCGAGGAACAGCGCGAGCGCGACCGGCACCACCGGGGGAAACGGCCGGCCGCCTGCGGCGAAGGCCAGCCCAACGACCGACGGGAAGAGCAGACCGGCAAGGCCCGCGGTGGCTTTCTCCGCCAGGTGGGCCTCGACGGAGCGGCCAAGTGCCGTCAGGTCCTGGCGCAGCGCCGTGGTGGGCAGGCCCGCCGCGCGCAGAACACCGACGAACGGCCGTCCCGCCCGCACAGCCCAGCCGTCCTGCTCGTCCGGAACGCCCACCGCAACGTCGGGCGTCGCAGCGGCGGGAGCCGCCGGGATGGGGTCTTGCCGGGCCAGTACCTCCTCCAATGACGGCCGTGGTGGGAACAGCCACACGGCCAGCGCCCACAGACCGACCCCGACCCCTGCCGCCAGGAGCATCAACAGCACACTCATCCCAGCACCCGCCCCACCGCGGGAACCGCTGCCTCCGCCGGCGCGGTCTCCTCGCCGCGCAGGAACCGGCCCGGGTTCTCAATCTTCGACATGCGCTTCAGCCACACGAACCCGGCAACGAAGATCGCCCCAACGGCCAGCAGGACCATCTGCCCGGTAGCTGAGCTGTACGGCTCCAGGAACGCACGGTTGAAGATCACAAGCCCGCCGGCGAACACCAGCGAGGTCACGACGACGACCCGCATCGTGGTGCGCATCCGTGCCCGGCCGACCTCGATGCGGCCCAGCATGTCGACCTGGGCGCGGGCCGTGGCCGCGAGCTGGCCAAGCAGCCCGGACAGCTGCCGGGCCTGATGCTCGCTGGCCAGGATCAGCGCGCCGATCACAAGATCGGCCAGCGGATCATCCAGATCGTCCGCGAGCGTCCGCAACGCCGGACCCAGCCGCTCGCGGCGCTCGACGCGGGCAACCAGGAGCGCGATCTCGCCGCGGATCGCCGCCGGGGCGGCGGGCGTGGTCGCCACGATCGCCTGCTCCAGGCCGGCCGCGGCGGCGAGGGTGTCACGCAGCTGCTCAGCCCACACCGCGATGCCCTGCGTCCGTGCGACGTGGCGGGTCTGTTCCCGGTCCGGGCCCAGCATCCGCGGCAGCCCGTAGACCCCCATCGCGATCAGGAGGCCGCCGACGACCCAGCCCGTCACCGCGCCCGCGACGATCCCGGCCGCCGCCGCGGCGGCGGCCCACCGGCCGAACCGCGGGTTCGTCCGCCACGGCCGGGGCACCACCAGCCTGCGACGAGGACGCCCGGCGTCGTCGTCGGACCCACGCCAGCCGTAGACGATCAGCAGCAGGCCGGCGCCGACCCCGAGGCCGAGCAGCCCGAACAGACCGGTCATCCCCACCACCCCTGGGACAGCAGGTCCGGGTTCAACCCGGCGTCGATCAGGTCGTCGAGCAGGTCGCCGGTCGGCGGGGCGGCAGGCAGGCCGCGCCGGTCTGGACCCGGCCGGTACAGCTCGTTCGTGATCACCTGGGTGCCGTCGGCGTCTACGACCTCCCGCACCGACGACACCACCCGCCGGCCGCGTTCGCCGCGCGGCTCGGCCAGGTGGACGACGACGTGGATCGCTGAGGCGATCAGGAGGTTCGTCGCCTCGACGGGCAGCCGTTCCGGTCCTTGCACGGCGTAGCTGGCCAGCCGGGTGAACACACCCCGCGACGTCGAGGAGTGCAGGGTGGTCATTGAGCCGTCGTTGCCCTGGCTCATGGCGTTGAGCATCGGGATCACCTCGCTGCCTCTCACCTCGCCGACGATCACCCGGTCCGGGGACATCCGTAGCGCGGCCCGGACAAGGTCGGAGGCGGAGATCGCGCCTTCGCCTTCGGTGTTGGGTTCGCGGACCTGCATCGCGACCACGTCCGGGTGGGCCCGCTCGTCGGCGTCGAGCCCGAGCTCGTAGACGTCCTCGACCGTGACCAGCCGTTCGCTGGGCGGGATCTGGTCGGCGAGCGCGAGCAGCATCGTGGTCTTCCCGATCGCCGTCCCGCCGGCGACCACGATGTTCTTCCGCGCCCTGACCAGCGCGCCGAGCAGCGCCTCCAGCCCGTAGTCGATCGTCCCGTTGGCCCGTAGTCCAGCCAAGGTGACGTGGCGGAACCGGTGCCGCCGGATGCTCACGCTCGGCCGTTGGGTGACGGCCATGACCGCGAACACGCGGCTCTTGTCGGCCAGGTGGAAGTTGACCATGGGGGCGCCGCGGTCCCAGCGGCGTTCCTCCACCCCGGCGTGGGCTGCGAGGTCCCGGATGAGCCCGATCAGCTGGGTGTCCGAGTCGGTGATCGCTGGCAGCCGCTGCCGGCTGCCGTCGGCCCGGCGGATGAACACCCGATCCCCGTTGATGTTGATGTTCTCGATCGACGGGTCGGCCAGCAGCGGTTCGAGACCGCCGAGCCCGAGGACCTCGGCGAGGACCTCCGCGAGGACACGCTGCTCGTCCTCGGGCGTCAGGACCCCCACACCGCGGGCCAGCTCGGCACTGGTGTGTGCTTCGGTCAGGTCCACGAGCACGGACCGGGCGAACGCCTCACGCGCGCTTGCGGTCAGCGGCGGGGAGCCGGCGTCCTCGTCCGTACGCAGCCGGCGGGCGAGCGCGGCCCGCAGTCCGCCTCGGAGTCGACCGCGTAGGGCATCAGCCGCCGACCCGGTGGCCCGGCCCGGAAGATCAGTAGGCGCGGACGGACCCCCACCGCCACCGCTCCAGGCCGCGAGCGGACCGGGCCAGCCCGCCCCGTTCCCCGACGCCGGACGGCGCGGGTCGTCGGGCCAGGACGGGACCGTCATCGCCGCCCCGCCCGGGTCGGGGCCGGCGGCAACGCGACACGGCCATCAATCCCGCCGGGCGCCGCCTCCAGCGCCGGACGTTCCACATCGGCCGGCGCGGTGGCGGCGAGATGGCCGGCGATGCCCGCCGCCGTCCGGCCGAGCTTCGACCGGCCGATCCCGGTGCGGGTCTGGCGACGACCGGCGAGCACCTCCGCAGCCGGGGTGTCATACGGCACCGGACCCAGCACCCGCGACCCCAGCACTCGGGCGATCTCGCGCACCCGGTACTCCGGCGCCTGACGGGGCTGGGCGACGACCACGACATACCAGTCCGGCACACCCCAGCCCTGCACCGCCTGCATCCGCGCCGCCAGATGCGCCAGCTCGTCGTCCCGCGCCCGTCCCACAAGCAACAGCACGTCCGCCACTCGCAACGCCGGCAGTGCGGGTGAACGCGGATCGAGCCGGCCGCAGTCCACGATCACCGTCCGCCCACCCGTCCGCGCCGCGGACCACAGCAGAGACCAGCCCCCGCCGTCCAGCTCGCCGAGCACCTGACTGGCCTGCTCCGCACCGGCGGGGGCCGGGATCACCTGAAGACCACCAGGCAGCTCATGCACGTGGTCGTCGACCGGGCGGGCCTGCCCGCCCCGTCGGCCGGCAGCAGCGAGCGTGACCAGCCCCCGCCCACCCGCCAGCAACCCGAACCGGGCACCGAGGTCGCCGCCCGCTGGGTCGGCCTCCACCACCAGCGGCTCCCCGCCGCCTGCCGGCCAGCGATCCGCCAGCGCCAGCGCCAACGTCGTCGCCCCCGGACTGCCTTTCAACGAACCCACCGCGATGATCAAGGACGGGTCACCTGCCCGTTCCGTTGACCGTCACGACGCCGATCTGCCCGGTCGGCGCCGCCGCCAGCGCGCGGGCATCGGCCTCGGCGAGCTGAAGCGACACCACCGTCGTCTGATCGGTGTCCGCCGCCACCACGGCCACGACCGTCGCCGGCCACGAACGAGCCGCCTCCGAGGACCCGGTGGTCGACACGGCGCTGGTCGCGGGGGCGACGACCACAGCCACCCGCGAGCCGGCCGACAGACCGGTCGGGAACTGGCCGGCCTTCAACGCCACCGCCGCGATCGCCTCTCCCCGCGGCGGGACCTGCGCGGCACCGACCGCCGCCCGGCTGAGCACCGTGCCCGCCGGAAGGCTGTAGGCCACCGGCCGGCCCAGCACGGTGTCCTTCGACCCCGCGGGGATCGTGTCGAGGCCGTCGGTGGAGATCCGCGCCTCCCGCACATCGGCCGCCGCCAGGACGTGGCCCACCGCGACGGGACGGGCCAGCACCAGCACCGGTTCCCGCGACCCCACGCGGGCGCCCGCGAGCAGACCCGCGGCGGCACAGCCGATCACAAGGACGACCCCGAGAAGGAGATACGGCAGCCGGCGCCGCCGCCGTGGGCCGCCGGTCAGCCGCGCGGCCGGCGCCGCACCGGCGTGCCGGGCGCCGCGCTCCGCGCCGGCGGTACGCGGCGCCGACGACGGGGTGGTCACCACGACACCTCCCCGCCGCAGCACCCACAGGGTGGGTGCGCCTCAGTGGCTCGCCGGGCCGTATCGATCGTGGTCGTCATCAGCCACCGCCTGCTGTGAGCGCGGGAACATCGATCACTCGGGCCTGCGTCGTCGACACAGTCGTCAGTCCCGGGAACGTCCCGGCCTGGCCGGCGCCGGCCCAGGTCACGTCCCAGCGCACTGTCGCCGTCACCGCGAACGTCCCGCCCGGCGTGTCCAGCGAGCGGTGGCGGTAGGTGTAGCCGCAGTCCGGCGACGCGCTCTTCGGATCGGCCCCATCCGGGAACGGCGTGCCCGGACCCGTACACGCCACGGTTGCGCCGTCCCCGAGCGACCAGGACACCTGCACCGGCTTGGCGACCGCTGTCACCGACACCCCGCCCGCCGCCGCGGTCGCCGCCACCTGGTTCCACCCTGCCGCGTCCAGCCACAGCCACGTCGGCAACCCCACCAGCTGATCCACCACAGGGTTCATCACGATCTGCGGGCCGGAAAGCCGCAACTGGCTGCGTGCTTGCTCCGCCAACGCCTCCGGGTCCGGCGCAGGAGCAGCTCCCGGACCGGCGTTCGGTATCCACACCGGCGGCCGGTACAGCGCATCCCGCACCCCGGCCGTCGAGCACCGGTAGATGTACCAAGCACCCGGCCCCTGCCCCGGCTGGGAAGCCACAGGACGCACCGACGGGCCCGACGAGCCGAGCACCGCGGGCCGCACCATCAGGCCGCCCGTTGCCGACGGCTGATAGGAGACGGGCCGCACCCCGCCAGCGGGCGGCTGGTAGTCACTGCGGACATACGCGCAATCCGCGATCGGCAATGCGGGTGGGTCCAAAGCCCTGTCACCCGGAGGGGCAGAACGCGCCTGCCCGCCGCTCCCACCCGCCGGAGGAACGGCGGGCGCAGGAGCGCCATCCGGCGCTGGGGCGGTAGTGCCGTCGTCCCCGGCGAGCAGGTCGCACCCGGGCTTAGGGTTCTGGCTGCAATCCGTTCTGCCGTAGATGCCACCGGCGGCGGCCGGGGAGGCAAATAGGCAGATGGTTGCCACCGCGAGAACGGCGAGGTTGGCGGTTCTTCTCATTGGCACGTTCCGGCGGTGTCGATCCCGTACTTGGTCACCCGCCATTTGCCATCAGTGTGCAGCCGTACCTCGGCGACAATCCGATGCGACGCCCCCGGCGTGCTGTTCAGCAGAGACCCGTCGGTTCTGTACTGCAACCAGTTCCTGTCATCGCCGCAGTCTTCGATCATCACCGACTTCGGCTCGTTTTCCGAAGTCACCGACGTCACCCGCGGGTTGTTCACCGGTTCGCCTCTGGCGACCAGACCGTTGTAGTGGTCGGCATACAGGTTGCCGGTGATGACCTGCAAAGCGTCACCTGCGGCGTACTGCGACAGATACGGCGCCTGCCAATCGGAGGTGTGGCTGGCCTGCGCGTACGCCTTCCACATCCCGAGGTACGCCGCCACCGCGTCCCGTCGCGCGACATCCGCCGGAGACGTCGGCGTAGGTGACACAGACGCGGGAGCTTGAGCGGAAGCGTCGGCGGCGCTGGGAGTCGGGGCGGGCTGCGAACCATCCCCCGAATCGCAGCCAGCGGCGAGAGTCAGCACCGCGGCGATCAGGGCGCCCGCGCTCGCGAGGCGCAGCCGTGTATCGCGGCGCCGTTCAGACCGACGAGTCCCGTCCACAGCGCTCCACCTCGTAGGCCGTTCCACGCAGGGCGATCACCCGCCCGGACGGGTGGCCCTCAGATGACCCTTACCGTCTAGGACTACTCCGGTGGAAGCGATTTGTGGCGTTCTAACTTTTCGGTCTGATCGGCGTCCCAGCACGAAATGACTCAGAAGAGCTAGCCTCGTTGGTCCGGATGGGCTAGCACAACGGATCGTTGTGCTAGCCCATCCGGACCAGTAGGAGGTGCTCAGAGATCCTCGTCGAACCGCGGCCGAAGGCGGACGGCAACCCGCGCCAACGCGGGCACCGCTAAAACCCGCACACACCCACAGGAGCCCTTCGGCAGCCCGCGAACACGCCAAGGCAGGTCGAGCCGGGGGACACGGCGCAGCCGGCCGTACCGGACCGCTTGGGACGATGAGGATCGAGGGCTACTGTTGGCGCATTCCGACTCGCTGTCCGCCGCCAGCTGTGGTGCGGAACGAGGGAGGAGCCCAAGACCTCGTGACGACCAGGCCCAGTCTGCGGGTGGAGCAGGCGGAGCTACGGGCGCGGATGCGCACTGTGGGTATGTCCCATGACGAGATCGCCGTCGAGTTCGCCCGCCGTTACCAGCTGCGCCCCCGTGCTGCCTACCGCGTCGCCCACGGCTGGACTCAGACGCAGGCCGCGAACCACATCAACGCCCACGCCGCCCGCGCCGGCCTCGACCCGGACGGCGCCGCGCCCATGACCGGCCCGAAGCTGTCGGAGCTGGAGAACTGGCCGCTGCCGAAAAACCGCCGCCGGCCCACCCCCCAGATCCTCGCGCTGCTCGCCGAGGTCTACGACACCAGCGTCCACAGTTTGATCGACCTCGACGACCGCGAAAACCTCGCCCCCGCCGACAATCTCCTTCTCAGCATGACGCCAAAAACCGCGCGGGTCGGACCCGAAGAACTACCGAAACCCAGACGTGCGGTACAGGTAGAGATCGTAGGAAAAGGCATCAGGCCGCCTACTCCGGGGATCACGTCGCCGGCTGCGTCGCTTGGTGGAGGGTTTGACCGGCAGGCGGAAATGTTCGACATCGGCCTTCGGCTTCAATATCTCGCAGGACCCTCGACGCAAACGCCTTTCCTCGACTATCTCGACGTTTTCATCGAGGACTGTGTCGCCTCCTATGAGGCGCGGGGCCCGGGGCATCTGATGCCCGTTGTCGTGCGCCAGCGGAAGGGCGTGCAGACCCTCGTCGAGGGCTGGCAGACGTCCCGGGACCGGGTCCGGCTGCTGCGGGCCGCGGGGCGGCTGTCGGGGCTGGCCGGCTATATGGCGGTGAACCTCGGGGACTTCCCACTCGCGCGTGCCTACTGTGTGGAGGCGTTCACCCTCGCAGTTGCCGTCGAGGACAGCGATCTGGCGGCCTGGGTACGGGGCACCGAAAGCCTGTGCGCCTACTACGCCGGTGACTACCGGCTGGCGTTGGAACGGGCACGCGAGGGACAGACCCACGCCGCGGGCGGGCCGCAGGCGACCCGGCTGGCCGTCAACGGTGAAGCCCGCGCCTTGGGTCAGCTCGGCGACCGCGACGGTGTGCGGGAAGCCGTCGGCCGCGCGTTCGACCTCGCCGCGGACACCGAGCTACCCGAGGGCATGTCGCCGTGCATCTCCTTCGGCGCTTACAGCCTGGCGCGGATCGCGGCGAACGCCGCGACCGCCCACGTCGGCACCGGCGAGACCGCCCTCGTCCAGAGCTACGCCCAGACCGCCAGCGGCATGCCGGGCGCGGACCGTTCCCGGTGGAGCGACGTCCTGATCACCCTCGATGTCGCCACCGCGCTGACGGCCGGCGCCGACCCCGATCCGGAACACAGCGCCGCGCTCGGCGTCGAGGCCCTCACCCGTGCCGGTGCCGCCCCGATCGAGTCGATCCGCCAACGCGGCCAGGAACTGGCCCGCCGCACCGCGCCGTGGCGGATCCTGCCCGCCGTCGCCGAACTCGCCGAGGTGACCCAGACGCTGCCCCGCGGCGCGTCACAGTGAGCGAGCACGATCCGGTCCATGACGACTGGGAACGCTTCCGGGTCCTACCCTCCATGATCGACCACTGGGACCGGCCCGGCTGGACCCCGGGCCGGAGCAGCTTCCACTGGTTCCTGACCTTCGACAGCGCCGCGCTACGCGACCTCGCCGCGACCTGCCAGCAGCAGCTGCACGACCTCGCCTGTCTCGACCCGGTACCCGCCGACGGGCTGCACCTCACCGTGCGCCGGCTCGCGTTCACCGACGAGATCGACCCCGCCACCCTCGCCGCGGTCACCCGCCGGGTCGCTGAACAGTGCGGTCACCAGCCGGCGTTTCGGCTGAGGGTCGGACCGCTGGCCGGATCGAGCGGCGCGGTCCGCTTCACCGTCACCCCCTGGGAACCCCTGGCCCGGCTGCGGGACGCCGTGGACGACGCGTCCATCGCCTGCGGCCTGCCCGCCGTCGAGCGGCGTTTCCGGCCGCACGTCGGCATCGCCTACTGCAACCGCGATACGCCTGCGGAACCGCTCATCCACCGGGTCGCGGGGCTGCGTGACCTGCCCCCCGTCGAGGTCTCCGTGGCCGATCTACGGCTGGTGCGGCTGTACCGGGAAGGCCGGACCTACCAGTGGGGCACCGCGGCTGTCGCCCCTCTGAGCGCCTGACACGTCTCGTCTGGTCGCCCGGGTCGGACGGCGCGAGCCGCACCCATCGGATGCCGGTCAATAGCGGTCCAGCACATCGGCCGTTGATGGGGACGCTGCGGCTTCCCCTGAAATGGTGTGGGTAGCGCCCTGCGGGTCGCGCCCCGCGTCACGCGGTGCGGGGGTTGCAACGGGACGGGCACGGGGTCTCGCCGGTCGGGAGACCGAGGGCGGTGCGCAGGGGTGGAGTGTGGAGGTCGCTGGCGGTCAGGTGGGCGGCCAGGGCGATGATCGGGTGTGCCGGGACGCCGATGACGTACATGCCGGCGGTGCGGGCGGCGAGGACGCCTGGGGGTGAGTCCTCGATGGCGATGCTTCGCGCTGGCGTGGCGCCGAGTCGGGTGCGGGCGCGGAGGTAGATGTCGGGGTGGGGTTTGGGCTGGTCGGTGTCTTCGGCGCACAGGACGACGGGGAAGGCGTCGGTGAGCCCGGCGGCGACGAGGTGCTGGTGCACGAGGGCACGGGGCGCGCTGGAGGCGACGGCGAGGCGGTAGCTGCGGTCAGGGAGGGCGCGGACGAGGTGGATGGCGCCGGGACGGGCGGGGGCGCCGGCGGCAAGTTCGGTGAGGGCGAGGTCAAGGATGTCGCCCGCGAGGCGGGCGCTGTGGTGGGTGGGGAAGCCGAGGACGGTAGCGAGGAGGCGGCCGACGACGGGCATGGGCTGGCCGATGAGGGTGGCGTGGTCGGTGGCGGTGAAGGTGTGGCCGTGGTGGTGGAACAGGGTGGTGTAGGCGTGGTTCCAGCAGATCTCGGTGTCGACGCGGGTTCCGTCGCAGTCGAACACGACGGCGTCGGGAGGTGCAGGTGGCCGTCGTTCCGATGAGACGCGGCTCATGCGGGGTGTGGAGCCGGAGCCGGTGTGCGCGGCTGGCCGTGGGGGGTGTCGAGCATGCGGGTCCAGGCGGTCGGGGCTGGTGAGGTCGGCGGTGTGGCGAAGAAGGCCGCGGCGGTGGCGGCGAGCTGGCTGATGGGCCGGTCGGCGTCGAGGATGAGGCGCCGGTCGTCGGGCAGCATGGCGAGGTAGCGCAGGCTGGCGTGGTCGTTGGCGGTGGTGAAGCGTGGGTCGACGAGGTGGGGTTGCACGGGGCCGCGGTGGCGTTGCCGGGCGAGAACGGTCTCGCGAGGCAGGCGCAGGTACAGGTAACGGTCGGGCGGCAGCGCCGCGCCCGCGTGCACGGCGTCAGTGAAGACGCCGGCGGCGTAGTGAGGGTCGGCGGGGACACCGAGGTGGGAGATGGCCTGCTGGTAGGCGATGCAGGACAGGGGGCTGCGGTCGAACAGCACGAGGTGGGTGCGCAGGCGCCTCGCGAGGTCGGTGCGTTGTTGTTCGAGCCGGCACAGGTGGTCGAGGCCGGCGTGGACGTCGTCGAGGGTGCGGGGTGGGTAGGGCGGCAGCGGTGCGAGGTCGGCGTATTCGGGGATGGCGGTGGCGCCGAGCTGGCTGGCCAGCACGGTGGCGAGGGTGGTCTTGCCGGTGAAGCATCCGCCGTCGAGGGCGACCAGCTGGGGGCCGGCGGTGGGCTGAGGTGGCGGTGTCATGGTGTCTCCGGGGCGGGGTGAGGGCCGGTGTACGGTGCGGACCGTAGTCGGAGGGACCGACAGTTGTGAGGACGGCCATGGCGGTGAGCGCTGAGCCCGGACGTGGCGAGGTGAGCCAGGACAGCGGTCCGGTGCTGCCGCTGTCGGTGTTGCGGTTCTGGCCGATCGGGGCGCCGACGGGGGTGCGGTATCTGGCCGAGGGGCTGATGAACCGCAACTGGCAGGTCACGACGTCGGCGGGGGTGTTCTTCGTCAAGCAGTTCCTCGATATCGACCGGGAGCAGATCGGCTTTCAGCAGGAGGTCACCAGCTGGTTGGCGGCGAGTGGCCTTCCGGTCCCGGCGGTGATTCCGACCGTGGATGGCGCCCGGTTGGTGTGTACCGAGGAGGGCCGTTTCGCCGTTTATCCCTGGGTCGCCGGGCGGCATCGGAGGGGTCTGGAGCTGACCGCGGGTCAGTGTGGCGAGCTCGGTGGGCTGCTCGGCGGGGTGCATCGGGCGCTGGGGGACGTTCTTCCGCCGGTCCCGGAGGTGGCGTGGAAGCCAGCGGCGGACCCGGCGTCCACAGGGGAGCTGATCGAGACGCTGGTCGGGCGGTTGCCGCCGCCGCGGTCGCGGGACGCCTTTGACGAGAGGGCTGCGCGGGTGCTGGTGGAGCGCCGCACGATGCTCGCCGAGCTGGCCGACCGGCGGCCCCCGGACGGCCGGGCGAGAGCCGGCGGTCACGTCCACGGGGACTTCCACGCGTTGAACCTGCTTTACGACGACGCGGGGACGGTCGCGGCGGTCCTGGACTGGGACCGGCTTATGGCTGGGCCGCTGGCCGCGGAGGTGGTCCGCGCGGCGACGCTGCTGTTCGGGTTCGGCGACGAGCGCGGCTTGGACCTCGAGCGGGCGGGGAGGTTCGTCGCCGGCTACCAGCGGGCGTCCCTTCTGCCGGTAGAGGATCTCGCTGGGGCGGTGTGGCGGCTGTGGTGGGAACGGCTGCACGACTTCTGGATGTTGGAGTGGCGGTATCTGCGCGGCGACCGGTCCCGTGACCATCTGTTTCCCGGCGCGGCGGCGCTGGTGGTCTGGTGGACCCAGCACTATGACCAGGTGCTGAAGGTGCTGGCCCAGGGCTGAGAGGCCGGGGGTGGTCACAGGAGGATGCGGGGCTCGCCGACGGTGCGGGTGACGTCGTCGAGCACGGCCTGGACGTCGATCACGCCGCCGTTGGCGGCTCGTCCGCCGGCGGTCAGGCCGTCGTGCCACGCCGCTCGCCGTTCCGCCAGGTTCGGCGGGCGGGTGATGGTCAGGGAGTGCACGGTCGCGTCGATGACGAGCTCGCGGTGCATGCGGGTCGCCCAGGCGTAGCCGCCGGCCGGGCTGTGCGCGACGAAGAACGCGAAGAAGGAACCGACCATCTCGGTGAGGAGTCGGCGGTCGGGGACCCGTGCGCCGGTGTTCGTGCGTGGCACGCTCGACAGGGCGACGAAGTCGGCGAAGGGCCGGTCGAGGACGGGCACGACGGCGTCCAGGTCGTCGGGGTGCAGAGGAAACCGGCCCGCAGCGCCGAACTTCAAGTGGGGGGCGGACAGCCGCGGGTCGGGCGTGAAGTACAGGCTGACGCCGGCGCGGGTGAGGTCCGCGGACAGGTGCAGCGCTTCGGCGTAGGCGCTGCGCCACCGGGTCTGGTCGGCGAACCCGCCAGCGCGGGCGAGCAGCCGGCGGTCGGTGAGAAAGGTGCCGCCGACGAGCTGGACCGGCAGGGGGGCGAGCAGGCCGCTGGCGGTGTCGAGTCGGGGTGCCGGCCCGTGGAGGTAGGGGGCGTGGAACCGGGTGGAGAAGCGGGCGGTTGTGAGGTGAAGCTTTCCGATCTCGTCCTGGTCGACGACGTCGCGGGGGCGTAGGGCGCGGTAGTAGAACGGCAGCATGACCAGCCCGGCCTTGCGGTCGTGGTCGCGGAGCCGGGCGAGGGTGTGCGCGGCGCCGGCGGCGTAGTGCGGGCTGAACAGGCAGTCGTCGTCGCCGAACAGCAGCCAGTCGCAGGAGGCCGCCTCGACGGCGATGTTGCGCCCGACGGTCATTCCGGTGTTCGCGGCCAGCCGTACTGGGCGGACGGGGACGTCGCCCGGCAGGGCGGTGTAATGGTCGAGGACGTCGCCGGTGTGGTCGGTGGAGCCGTCGTCCACGACGATGATCTCGGCGAGGGTGTCGCCGGCCTGGGCGAGCAGGGTGTCCAGCGCCCAGGTCAGCGGGTTGTCGTGCAGCCGGCCGGCGGCCGGGTCGAACGGGCAGCGGTTGTAGGTGGTGAGCAGGGCGGACACGCCGCGCCCGGTGCGATGGCCGTCCGCCACGGTGGTGAGGTTCAGCGGGGTGGTCGTCAGGTCGGTGACGAGACGGTCGAGCGTCGCCGTCTCGCTGGTGAGGGTCATGGGGGCGTCACCGTTCGGTCTTGTCGTGGACATAGCGGTGGCCGGTGGCCGCGCGGTGCAGGCCGTTGGCGAGGCACCACCAGGGCCCGGCGCTGTGGGTGAGGTAGGCGGCGAGCAGCCCGGCGACCTCACCCGCGTGGAGACGGTCGGGGCGCAGGCCGCGGCGGCGTAGCTCCTCGACGATCAGGTAGCCGGGCACGAGATAAATCCCGATCGCCGCCGCCGCGGCGATCCCGCCGGCGGCCGGGCGTCGCGCGACCAGCGGAAGGGCCAGGGTTACAGCCAGCGTGGGCGAGGTCGCTAGCCAGATCGCCCCGCGGCCGAGGCCCTGGACGGCGAGCAGCCCACGTACCCCGCCCGGCGCGGTGCGTTCCCCGGGCAGACCCGTGGCGGCGAGACGGAGCAGGGTCGGGTAGTCGACGTAGGACCAGAACCACTGCCGCTTCTGCCGGATGACCTCCGCCGGGGAGGTCGGACTGTCGGCCCATTCCACGGCGGGAATCGGATCGATCGGCACACCCGCGGCCGAGACAAGGAATCCCAGCGCGAGGTCCTCGTTCATCGTGCGGGTGGGCAGCCCACCCCAGCGCAGGAACGTCTCGGCGTGCAGGAACAGGCCATGGCCGGTGCAGTGGGCATAGCGCGGCCAGCGCAACCGCAGGCCGGTGCGGGTGGCGGCTGGCCGGCGGTGGCGACGCCAAGTGGGGATCTCCCGCGCCAGGCTCCACCGGGACTGGAGCAGCGCCGCGCCGGTGAGGTACCGGCCGGCCGGCCCGGTGGGGAACGTGGACAGGTTGGCGAGGAACAGCGCGGACTGTTGCAGTACCCGCGGCGGCTGCCCGGTCGCCTGGTGCAGGTCGGCGATGCGGTGGGCCGCGACGTTGAGGGTTGCCGGGTCGGGGCGGGAGTCGGCGGTGTACTGGGCGAGGTACACCCAGTTCGTGTCCACGCCGTCGGCGGCGAGCCGGTCGAGTTCGACGCGGGCCGCGTGGTTGACCTGGTCGGCCATCGTGCCCTGCGGGTCGGGGTAGTGCAGGTGGCGCACCGAGGGGCGGTCGCGGGTCAGGTCGGCGGCGAGCTGGCTGGTGGTCGGCAGCGCCTCGAACACGGCCCGGACGGTGGCCGCGCAGTCCGCGGCGGCGGACCCGCGGCAGGTCTCCGCCAGGCCCGCCAGCTGCGCGGCGGGCAGGACTGACCGGAAGTTCCGGATCAGGCGGTCGACCGGTGTGCCCGCCGCGAGGGCCGCGGCGAGCTCGGGCAGGCGGGCGGTGGCCCGGTCACGCTCGGCCTCCTCACGGGCCGTGGTCACGACCACGACGCGGGCGGGGCCGTAGCCGGCCGCCATCCGGCTGAACAGGCTGACCGTGTCGGCGATCAGCCTCTGCTCCCGCAGCATCGGAAGGACCAGCACGAAGAAGGGCCGTGCCGGCCCGGACGGCACCGGGTCCGCGTGGCCGGGGATGGCCGTGCGCAGCCAGCGCAGCGAGGAGATCGTGTTCCCTGTCCCGCGCAGGCCACGGACGGTGGTGGCCGCGGCGGCGGCCCAGCACCACCACGTCCACCCTCGACGTCGGCGCCGAGGCCGGCGCGTCAGATTCATAGGGGGACCGTTCCGAGGCGGTGCACAGTGAAGGCTTCCCGGAACCCGCCGCCGGTCATCGCACCGCGGTAGCCGGCCAGGTAACGGGCCGRTTCGCCGATGTAGTCGGCCTGCCCGCCGCCCTTCGCCGCCTGAGCCTGGGACCGGTAGCAGCCCAACGCCGCGACCTTGGCGTCGAGGGTGTCGGTGATGTCCTCGGTGTAGACCGGGTCGACGATCGGGCTCCACACCTCGTAGCCCAGGATCGTCGGGACCCACCACGGCCGCCCGCCCCACTCGGGGAAGTTCGCACTGCCCGCCATCCCCGCCGCCCGCAGACACAGGGCGGCGGCCTCCCGGTGGTCGAACGAGCCGTCATCGGGATGCGGCAGGTACAGCACCGTGGGCCGCAACCGGCGCAGCACCGCCATCACCGCACCGACCTGGTCAGGGTCGCGGACGTCGAGCCCGCCGTCGGGGAACCGCAGCCAGATCAGCRCGTCCTCGGGCACCCCCAGGACAGCGGTCGCGGCGACCGCCTCGCGTTCCCGGATCGGCCCGAGCTCGTCGGGCGGCACGGTCGGGCTCGCGTGCTCCCCGGAGGTCAGATAGAGCACGCCGACGGTGCGCCCGGCCCGGCGGTGCCGCGCGATGCTGCCGCCGCAGCCGAGCGCCTCGTCGTCGGGATGCGGCGCGACCACGAGAACTTCGGTCATCGCGCCACCCGCCCGAGCGGCGTCCAGAACCGGCGCGTGCGGCCCCTCCGGCCGTCCTGTCCGGGCACCGCGTCACCGGCCACGCTGAGCTGGCCGCCTGCGGCCCGGGTCAGGACGTCGCCGGCGAGCTGGCTTTGAGAGATTCGAGTGGCTCCACCTTCCGGCTTGAGTTCTAGCGGTGGTTGCAACACCAGTCCCGAAAGGTGTTGCAGTGACCGGATCCCGACGGAACGGCGGATTCAGCCGATGGTTGCAACATCCGGGAGGTCGAGTGTTGCGACGAGCTTATCGAGCTGACTCGCCGGAGTCGTCCAACCGAGGATCTTGCGGGGTCGGGTGTTGATCTCGGTAGCGACAGCCGCCAGATCCGCCGCGGTATGGATGGACAGGTCGGTGCCTTTCGGGAAGTACTGGCGTAGCAGCCCGTTGGTGTTTTCGTTCGAGCCGCGCTGCCATGGCTTGGCCGCCTCGCAGAAGTAGACCGGGACACCGGTAGCCGCGGTGAACTCGTCGTGACGGCTCATCTCACTGCCCTGATCCCAGGTCAGCGACCGCACCAGCGGGCTGGGCAGGCTGGAGATCCGGCGCACGAGCGCGTCGAGGACCTGGTCGGCGCCGTGCCGGTCGGGCAGGTGGAGCAGCATCACGAAGCGGGTGGAGCGCTCGACCAGGGTCGCGATGGCGGACCGGTTGCCCTGGCCGACGATGAGGTCGCCTTCCCAGTGGCCGGGCTGGATCCGGTCCTGGACCTCGGCGGGCCGCTGGGTGATCAGCGTGCCTGGGTCGATGAAGCGGGTGGCGCGCTGGTCCAGGCGGCGGCGGGGGCGGCGAGCACGTCGGCGGGTGCGCAGTTTCGTGGCGGCGTCGCGGTCCAGGCCGCCACGTTCGGGCCGGTAGAGCGCCTGGTAGATGGTCTCCGGCGCGGCGCGCATCTCCGGGTCGTCGGTGAACTCGTGCCGCAGCGCGACGCTGATCTGTTCGGGGCTCCAGTGCTGGTCGAGGCGCTGCTGGACGAACTGGCGCAGCGCGGGATTGCGCCGCAGCTTGCCCTGCGTGGAGCGGGAGCGGCGCACCGCGGCGCGCTGTTCGGCCTGGTGAGGGTGGTAGACCCCGGAGCGCGGGTCACGGTTGCGGCGGATCTCCCGGCTGATCGTGGCCGGGTCGCGGTCGAGCTGGCGGGCGATCTCCCGCATCGAGTTCCCGGCACGGAGGAGGTCCGCGATGCGGACCCGCTCGTCCTCGGACAGGAACCGCGTAGACAGCACACGCGGCTGCTGGGTGATCGGCGGGTAGGAGCGGGTCCGGCCGGCATGGTCGGTGCTGGTGCGCCCGTAGCGCCACCGTGTTCCGGTCCTGCGGTTGATCCCGACCTCCCGGCACGCCGCCGAGTTGCTCACGCCCTGTGCCATCAGCCGAAGGTAGTGATCACGTTTGGCCTGGTCGGGCTCGGGGCCGCGCTTGCGGATGTTCCGTCGGGATCCGGTCACTGCAACACCTTTCGGGACTGGTGTTGCAACCACCGCTAGAACTCAAGCTGGAAGATGGGGCCAGAACTCGCTACCGGAGCCAGCGAGCCGACGAGTCCCGTCGAACATGTCCAGACCGCCGAGGTCCTCGGCGAGGAACCACCGCAGCACAGGCCGGCCATGTTCGGAGCTGTCCGGCGCGTCCGCACCGGCGACGCAGACGTACAGATGATCCACATGGATGTGAGGTGCGGGATACCGATCGGCCGGGACGGGTTCCTCCACGATCCACCACGGCATCGCCATGACCGCTTCCCCGTCCACGCCGAACCCCCACGGTGTCGGGAGGCGGGACGGCGGGGCGGCCAGTGTCGCGGTGTGACCGGTTTCCTCGACGAGTTCACGCAGCGCGGCCTGAGCGGGGTTCTCGGCTTGCTCGACATGACCACCGGGCACCATCCACCGGTCGAAGCGGGGATGACGGATCAGACCGAGCGCCCAGGACCCGCCGGCTACGGGCCCGCGAAGAAGAAACACGCTGGCCGTCGCATGACGCACTCCCGGCAGGCCCGTCATGCGCCGACCACCTGACACATCGTGTCGATCATGCGCTGCTCGTCGGCCGGGCTCACACCCTCGTGGCAGGGCAGGCTGACCAGCCGAGAACACAGCTCCGCGGCGTTCGGGCAGGCATCGGCAGGGACCTCCGCGAACGCGTCGTAGTCGTACAACGGCCGATAGCCGTAACGGCGCGGATCGGAAACGAACCCGGCCTGCGCGAGCGCCTCGGCGAGGACGACCGCCAAGTGGGCGTCGTCGGCCAGCAGGAGCATGGCGTATCCGTTCGGGATGCCGTCGCGGACCGGGAACGGTGTCACCCCGTCCACCGGCTCCACCGCCGTGGCCAGCCGGTCCCGGATGGCCCGCCGCGCCGCGACCCGCTGATCGAGCCGGGCGAGCTGGCGCAGCCCGAGAGCCGCCGACATCGCCGGCAGCTTGAAGTTCAGGCCGAAACCGCGGCCGAACTGCCCACCCGAGGCGGCCTTCCCGGCGTTGCGAAGCGCGACCAGCCGGTCCGCAGTGGCCTCGTCATCGACGAGCAGGAACCCGCCCTCGCCGGTGTTGACGAGCTTGCGTAGATGGGTGCTGAAGGCGCCGATACGGCCGCGGGTCCCGACAAGACGATTTCCGGTCCGGGTGCCATGGGCCTGCGTGGCGTCTTCGACCAGCACAAGCCCGTGCCGGTCGCATAGCGCTGCAAGCGCGTCGCCGTCGGCCGGGTAACCCCACATCGCCACCGACATGACCACCCGCGTCCGAGCACTGAGACGAGCCTCGACATCGGCCAGACTCACCGCGAACGACGCGCTGTCAGTGACGTCGACGAAGACCGGCCGCGCACCCACGGCCAGCACCGGCATCGCGGTCATCACCGGCGCGGTCGCCGGCACCATCACCTCATCCCCGGCACCGACACCGTGGGCCAGCAACGACAGATGAACCGCAGCGGTCCCCGACGAGCACGCCACCGCCCGGTCCACACCGAACGTCGTCGCGAGGGCCGCCTCATAGGCGGCGACGACCGGCGCCGTGCCGGACAGATCCCCGCTCGACAACGCCGCCACGACCTCCGCCGTATCCGTCTCGTCGAGCACGGGATGCGCGGTGTCGACCGTCCTCGTGGTCACGCGGCTGCCCTCCGCTCCACCAGATCGAGCAGCTCGAAGGTCGGCAGCAGATCGGCCAACCCCGGCGTGAAAGGCACCCCCGAGGCCGCGGCGGTCAGGAAGGCGCGCAGCTCGTGCTGGAAACCGGTCCGCTCGAAGCCAGTGTCCAACGGGCTGGGACGCCACTGCTGCGACCAGCCACGCGACCCGCCCGCCGCGTCCGCCGCCGGCAACCCCGTCACCGTGAGCTCCGCCAGTCCCATCAATGTGATCCCGACCCCGGCGTCGGTCAGGATCTCCACCCGGCTCTCGAACCGCGGCGCGTACGTTCCCGTCAGCACGTAGCCCACCGCCCCCGACGCGGACTGGGTCTGCACCGAGACCAGGGTGTCCGTCCCGTTGTGCAGGCACACGGGCTCCACCGCCGTCGGCGGGCCGGTCAGGTTCAACAGCAGGTCGACCGGATGGATCGCCTGCGCGAGCAGGAAACTGCGCAACGGCGGCAGGTCCCACAGCGCCCCCCGCGGCTTGCTGGCCACATGCCGCACCGTCACCGACACCGGCACGCCGACCTCCGGCCGCGCCAACAGTTCACGAATCCGCAGGTAGGGGCCGGCGTACCGCATGTTCATCCCGACACCCGTCGTCACCTCCCGTGCTTCGGCCGCCTCCGCGAGCCGCCCAAGCCGCGCGGTGGAGACCGCGGGCGGCTTCTCCAGAAACACCGGAACACCGTGCTCGACCGCCATCTGAGCGATCTCCTCATGGGCCTGCGGCGGGCAGGCCGCGACCACGGCGTCCACCGCGACCTCGCCGAGCAGTGCCTCGACGGACCCGAACCGGCATGACACCCCGAAACGGTCCCCGACCCGGTCGACGACGGTGTCGTCCGCATCGACCAGAGCGCTCAGCCGGACACCGTCAAGATGCACCAACGCGGGAAGCAGATGCGCCACCGCCTGCTCACCCGCACCGACGACCGCGACCCTCACCTCCACCCGGTCCGCATCCGACGAACTACCGGAACGCTCCGTCTGCACCAGGGGCATGAATGCTCATCCTTCTCACTTCGAGCAACGCGACATAGATCGGCAAGGAAAAAGGGAAATGGGCAGGAGTAGACAGCGGCTACGAGGAAGGAGACGGTGCGCGGGCATTGTCGACCCTGGTGCCCGCGGTGATGAGAAGCTGGATATTCCTAACCCGGAGGCGTGTGAACCATTCCGGCCTGTCAGCCGGCCGCCGCAAAATTTCCTCGACCCCGGTAAAGATCCACGCCTACGCGGGTATAAGGATAGGTGTTGTCTGGAAGGCTGTCGAGGGGGAACCAGCGGATCTCGGCGCACTTATGCGGCTCGGCGTTGACAGGGTCACCCTGCCAGCGCTCCGGCCGGAAGAACAGGCCGAGGCGCCCTTCCCCGAACGCGTTCCGAAAATGCACTGTCGAAGCAAGGATCAGCGATGAAGGATCGATGTCAAGGCCGACTTCTTCGTGGGCCTCACGACACGCGGCGGTAGCGACATCCTCTCCTTCCTCCAGCTTGCCCGAGGGAACATTCCACCAGTTATCCGCGAAACCGGTACCGGAGCGCAAAGCCAGCAGAACCGTGTCATCTCTGACGAATAGGAGCATGACGTCGATGACGCTGCGGTACGGCATGGCGGCAGTGCACTCCCAAGGGCGGGCTGAGGTGGTCAGCGACTGGTCGGGTCGAGCCCAAGAAGGGTCAGCTGCTCGGCGATCCAGCTGACCCGTGCGCTCGTGGACATGTTCGGCGGGATGTCGTAGATCCGCTGTCCGACGGTGGCGCAGATGCTACGGACGACCCTGTCGGCGGCGGGTTGGATGTCGAGGACTTTGGACCGGTAGGGGTCACCGATCTGGTGCTGGTCGAACTTGTCGGTGCAGTAGAACACCGCGTCGTAGAACGGCGCCCAGGCCCGGCAGAACGTCTCCATGGCATGCAGCACGGGGGCGTGGGGTCCTTCGGGGCCGCCGGGTAGGACGAGCCAGGCGTAGGCGAGGACGTTCGCGATCGTCTTGTCCGCGACGACCATCGTGTGTTGGCGGGCGGTGCGCAGCAGACTGGATAGCTGGGCCGCGAAGAGGTCGACCTCGGTCTCCAGGTCGAACTCGCCGTGGCCGTGTACGACGATCTCCTCGATGAACGGGCTGTTGCGCGCGGGCTCGGGGACGCAGGCGACGTGCACGCCGCGTTCCCGGTAGTAGGCGGCGAGGGCATGGGTGAGGGTGGTCTTCCCGGAGGCGTGGGTGCCCTCGACTGCGATGACACGGCAGTTACGCAGCATCAGCGGCCTTCCTCCGCAGCCGACATCTGGCCGTCGCGGCCGGCCGGGACGGCGTGGCGAGACGAGGGCTGCGCCAAGGGCATCGTCATAGGTGTCGCCGTCGTCTGGTCCCAGGCAGCGACCTCGACGACCGTGTCCAGATCGAGCTTGTCCCACTGGTAACAGCCGCTGCTACGCGCCGCTACGAGCGCGATCCCCAAGGTGCGAACGAGGACCCGCTTAAGGATCTGTGGAGTACCCGCGGAGGCCATGGGCACCGCCGAGACAGGGTCCGGGTCGGCGGGCAGGCCGCGGAGGTGAACGGCGCCGCACACCTCGTGCAACGCGGCCGGTGGGTGGCCGTGCGCCGTGTCGTGGAGCCGGGCGAGACCGGGCTGCGCGGTCGGACCCGGCCAGACGGCGGCGAGCGCGGTGACTCCCCGCGTGGATTCGCCGGCGGCGGCGAGCCTCGCCAAGTCGCCGGCGAAACGGTGGCCGGCGAGAATCGCCGCCCGGCGTCGGGCCTGCACCAGCAGGGCATCAAGCCGGGCCGCGACAGTGGGAGCCTCGGCCGGTTCCTCGGCTGCGACGGCGTGGAAGCCGAACCGCAAGGTCGCCTCGGTCACCGTCACGGTGCGGCCCCGCGGCAAGCGTAGGTACACCGCCCCCATGGCCGCTGGTACCGCGGCATCGCACAGGACGGCGAACGCGGCCAACAACGGGGTGCGTTCGGCGAACGGCCGCCGTTCCGCGCCGAACGGCGTGTCGGCCCAGCCCAGGTTCGTCGCCTCACGCATGGCTGATCCGCAGCACAGGACGCTCGGCCGGCGGCCGGTCGGCGCGGGTGAGGGCGCGGATCGACCGCCCCAGGTATTTGGCGTAGTGGTTGCGCCCGAACCGGTACCGCGCCCAGATCACGTCGATCGGCTCGTCGAGCAGGTTCCCCAGCGGTTCGAGCAGGTCGGGGGCGTCGTAAACCGGCCAGGCACTGGCCTGCCCCGACGGCCCGACGACGATCATGTGGCCTTCGGTGTCCGGGGTCCACGCCGTCAGCCGCAGCGCTGGCCGCCAGTCGTGCACCGTCCGCAACTCGGCCAGCCGGCCGAACGTCGCCGTGGCCTCCTCCAGGCTGAGGAACTCGTTGTCCGCGAGGTCGAGCGCGTTGCCTTTCTTCAACGGCATGATCAGCTTGAGTTTCCCGGCGTCCAACAGATCGGCGATCTGGTACGTGAACGGCAACGCGGCCACCGTCGAGCGGTAGACCACCGCCGACAGCGACAACGGCAGCCCCGCGTCCTGGAACGCCCGTATCCCGGCCATCACCGCGTCGTAGTTGCCGCGGACGCGGTTCGTCGTCGCCCGCGGCCCTTCCAACCCGACGTTCACGAACGCGACCTTGCCCGACAGGCGTGCGGCCTGCTGGAGGCCGCGGGTCGCGTTGGTCGGCACACCGATCACGGTCCCCGCGAACATGTCGACGATGTCGACGAAGTCCCGGCGTAGCAACGGCTCGCCGCCGGACAGGAACACCCGGGGCACCCCGGCCAGGTTGTCCCGCATCCGTTCCATCGCGCCCAGCGTGGGGTCCGGCTCTTGGAGCGTCTCGGAGCAGAACGAGCAGTCGAAATTGCATTTCTTCGTGACCTGAAGAATCACCGACAGCGGCCCTATGGCCGCGGTGGCGACGGCGTCCAGATCCATCGGAGCCCGCAGCTGGAAATGGTGCCCGTCGGTGAAGACTAAAGGCTCGTCCGCCCGTGTGCAGATCCCAGGGCGGCCGGGCCTCGTCGTGGTATCCGCGGCTGGCGGGGACGGAGAAGTGGCGATCATCAGGTCCTCCTCGATGTAGGGCCTCGACGACCGAGCCAGCAGACCACCGCCATCGTGACGGCAAGCTGACGCGCCGACGCTGAACGTCCTCAGCTTCCCAACCGACCGTACGCCCGTCATTCCCCGGGAAACGAACATCCGCTTCGGGTCCGTACAGCGCCGCTGACCTGCGGTGACGGCAGTGGCCGGGCGTATTTCTTCGGCTCGAACCCGCTGATTCGTTCGGCTGACTCCGCCAACACCTGAACTTGGCCTTTGTCATGTGCCGCCTCAGACCAGCTCGGCACTACTCCTGGCCCTACCGCTGCCTGCGGGGCGTGGGACGTTGCTTAGGTCACCCGGCTGGTCGTCCCAGTAGGTGTGAGTATGGCTCTGGGTGCCTCGAACCCAGGCCGGGCGAACGTGCCGGCAACTCCGCCACCAAGATCTGATCCTGATCCTGACAGGTGTGTCAGAGTAGTTCCGCGCTCTGGGCTTGGGCGATGGTGTCGATGCGCCGCGCGAGATCGAAGTCGGCTGCGGTGATCCGATGCCCGGCGTCGTGTGTGGTGATCCCGAAGCGGATGCTGTCCCAGCGCAGGTCGATGTCCGCATGGTGGCCAATGAGCCGCTCGATGTCGGCGACATGCACGATCAGGGCGACTCCGCCGTGGTAGCGGATGCGGAAGGACTTGGTGATCTCCTGGCCGACTCGGGCCCAGCCGGGTAGCTCGCGTAGCCGGTCCTCGATCTCGTCGTCGGCCAGGGGCGCGGGAATGTCCGGCATGTCAGGTCTCCTTCTCCAGCGCGAAGATCTCGTCGAGGTCCGGCCGACGGCCGTGCCCTTCCACGTTCTGCGGCATGCCGTGGGCCGACGAGCTCACGGCGAAGCCGAACAGAGTTAGTTTCCACCGGCACGTCCGCCACGTCCGCCGCGAGCTGTCCGGCATCGACCGCGTGCTCCAGATCTCCGTTCTGGACACAGACGGTGGCCTGGCGGGCCAGAGACGCCGCGGTCCCGCCGTGATGACAACAGCGGGAGACGGCCCCGCCGCACGTGTTCCGGCCCCGCTTACCCGTTCAACCAGCTGAGGAGCCGGCATCCGAAGGCAGGATGTTCTCGACCGCCAAGGCCAGGCGTTGCACGATCGCGTCACGCCCCTGTCCGGTCGCGTCGGCCAGCCAGCCGATCAGCAGGCCCTCCAGCAGCAGATGTAGCCCGACCTCACGGGTGCGCACCTCGGCGTGCCAGGCCAGTGTGTCTTCCAGGATCTGCACGTCCTCCGGGGGCAGCGGGGTACGCATCCGCACCCCGAGTGTGCGCGGCTGGTTGACCTGCGTGATCAGCTCCATCGCCCGCGCTGGCGTGATGCCTGGTTCGCCGGTGATCGTCAGGGTGCGCAGCCAGCCCTCGGCCAGCTCCCGCGGCGACGGCCGGGGCACTACCGGTCGAACTCCGACCGGCCAGACCCACAGTCCGCCGTCGTCCTCGACACCGGTCACCACACCGAATCCGGCGGCGGCCAGGACATGCCGGTAGCGCTGTTCCTCGAAAGGACGGTCGAGAACGTCGTCGTCGGTGACGCAGCGCACGCGAAGTGCCTCGTGCCTCTCCTGGGCTTCGACGACGAACCCGCCGTGCCGCTCGCCGCATTCGGCACACTCGGCGGCGCGCAATGCGTCCCGGATCGTCTCAGCATACTGTTCCCGCGTGGCGCCCGGCGGGCGGGTCTCGTCGTCAACGGGGGGACCGTGGTGTTCGGGCTTGGTCCTTCTCCGCCAACGCATGATTCACGGGAAGGCCGGCGATCTACGATCGTCGATCACTCTTCTCACCCGGCTACAGCGATCTTGGCGGAGGGACCCGAAGGGGTTGCCCGCCCTGTGGTCGGATAGGGCGCATGACCGGCGCCCGCGAGGCCGATCAGATGATGCCAGCCGACGTCTTCGCCGTGCTCGGCGCTCGTCTGGCGATGGTTCGCTTGTCCGAGCAAAGCCCGGATTACAGGTGTCGCTGTCGCGCTGCCCCGGTTGGCCAGATGACCTGGACGGCGCGTTCGTTCGCTTGGGCGTGAGCGACGACGGCGGCTGTGCCGCCCTGGTCCGCGGCAGCCTGGCCGTCCCAGACTGCCATGAGTAGATCGACGGTGTCGAGGAGTGCCTCGTTCGCGGCCTCGTACGCTGCCCGATCGGAGATCTCGTATGGCAGGACCCGCACGGTGGCGGCCCGACGGACGAGGTCGTCGAACAGAGGGGCGTGGTCGGGTTTGACCTTCCTCGTGCGGTAGTCGGCGGCAGGGATGATCACTTCGAGTGTGCCGCCGATTTCCAGGATGATGTCGGCGAAGATGCTGTCGGCGCCGGCCGCGATGCAGCTGACGCCGGTCAGGTCTGGCGCGTACGGCAGGAGAGCCGCGGTGAGAGCGGCCCGGACGAGGGGGACGGTCGCGGGGGTGAGGTCCATGTGGCCGGTGACACCGATGCGGGTCAAGTCCTGACCTTCCTCACGTCTCATATCTGGGCGGCCGTGTCTTCGGCGCGAAGCATGGGTTTGATCCTCCCGCACAGCTCGGCGATGGGGCGGGCGGATGTTCTGGTTTCGGCGTGCCGATAGAACTGGCCTAGTTTGACCCGGACGCGGCTGGACCGGGTCTGCTCGACCGTTGTCACGGCGGCGTGGCCTAGCCGTGCTGCCTCGTCGAACTCGCCCTGCACCAGTCTGATCTCGGCGTGCCCGAGCTGATCAAGAGCGGTGCTGCGGACACTGCCGACGCCCCGAGCCCGGACGGCCTGGCTCAACCAGGTGGCTGCCTCGTCGGCGTACTCGGGCGCCTGGTGCGCGATGTCGAGGAGGCGACCTCCGGTGACGCCGGCCAGTTCCGCCTGGTCGAAGTAAGAGATCCAGTGCGGTTCAACGGCCGGGTCGACGTCGCGGAAGGTGTCCTGCGCCCGGCCTGTCGCGCGCCGGAAGGCGGAGAGCCGACCTTGCTGGGCGTAGGCCCATGCCTCGCGCGTGAACAGCATCGCACGTACCGCCGGGGTCGCCCGAGGGCCGGCGACGTCCTGCGCGAGGCGGACGAGCTCAAGTCCTTCGGTCGTCCGGCCGAGATAGAACTGCTGCCGCGCCATGCCGGCGAGGATGTTCGCGCAGAACGCGGGATCGTCAGCGGCCTTGGCTGCTCGAAGAGCGAGCAGGTAGTAGCGCTGCGCTATCCCTCCCTGCCCCGAGTCCCAGGACATCGTCGCGGCGGTCTCAGCAAGATCGGCCATCACGCCGTGCAGCCGCTGGGTCAGATCCTGTGGATGCGAGAAGTCGCGAAGCTCGTCCGCGATCTCAGCGAGCTGACCCACGACCGCTTTCCGTCGAAGGCCACCGCCGAACTGGTTGTCCCAGGCTCGGAAGGTTCGCGCGGCCAGCTCGATCTGCTCGATCTCCTCATCGCCGACGCCAGCGGTGCGACGCTGCCCGGCGGGTGGCTCGATGGTATTCAGCCAGCGCTCCGCTCCCTCAAGAAGAGCAGCGCCGACGATCACGTCCGCCATTGCGCGAGCCGCCTCGCGGCGATCAAGGGAGAGATCGTCCCTGGCGATCTTATTCACCGCCTCTGTCGTCGGTACCGTTTCCCACGTCATGGGACCTGCCGTTTCCTCGGAAAGGCGGCCGATGGGACTCGTGCACAGTTCCACCAGCGATCGAGTTCCTCGGGCGGCGGTGGGCTGTACCATGGCGCCGACATCGGTTCTGTCGCTCTGGCGCCTCGTCTGTCCCGACAGTTCTACCGGCTGCGGCCGTGCGGTTCTCGATGTCTTGTCGATGAGGAGCAGGTCGGCGGGGCCGAAATGCTCGCGGTCGTCAAGGTCGATCAAACCGTGGATGCTGGTGCCGTAGACCTCGGCGAGCAGGGCGAGGAGCTGGGGGGTGGGCCGGCGGCGGTTGTTCGGCAGCGGCCAGTTCTCCAGTTCCGACAGCTTCGGGCCGGTCATGGGGGCTGCGCCGTCCGGGTCGAGGCCGGCGCGGGCGGCGTGGGCGTTGATGTGGTTCGCGGCCTGTGTTTGGGTCCAGCCGCGGGCTTGGCGATGGGCGGCGCGGGGGCGGTAGTGGTAGCGGCGGGCGAACTCGACCGCGATCTCGTCGTGCGACATCCCCACAGCACGCATCCGCTCCCGCAGTTCGTCCTGCTCCATCCGCTGACTTGGCTTGGTCGTCACGACGCGTTTGACCCCCTCCGAAGCCAGCTGACCGATCTTCCGTTCCTGATGACTGGAACCATCTCAGGGTAATCCTTCTGTCACGGAACGAGCGGTAAGGGGATCGTGCAACCTCTCCGTCGGCCCGTTGTTCAGCTTGGCGTTGTTGTGCACTCGCAGCGCCTGGCGTGCTGGCTCAGATGTCCGCGTAGCTGGGCTTCGGCGGAGTTCACCGTGTCCATCAGGTCGCCATACAACGGTTCGGGGACGCTGCCGGAATCGAGCCCGGCGGCACGGATGACATCGGTCAGGGCATGGCGCTGCGTCGTCGTCATCGACTCCTGGAGGCGGTGTGCGAGCGTGTCGCGGGCCGTGTACGCGTCCTTGAGCGCACCCGCGATCAGCGCCCGGCGTAGCGCGTCGATGCACGGATGGTCGTGGCCGTCGGCGAGGTCGAGCGCGATCATGCTTGCTCGGGCACGGAAGACCATGGTCGAGGGGTCGGACTGCCGCATCAGTGTGAGTGCGGCGGTGAGGAGCGGGGCGATCTGCGGGCCGGTGTCGGTGCCGGCCTGTCGCAGGCAGTACACCCGCAGGATCGTTTGAACCGCCTGTTCCCAGGGCTCGGGGGTGGTGCTCTGGTCGACCAGCGCGGCGGCCTGCTCGGTGTGCCCTGCCTGGGCGAGTGCCAGGACGGTCGCTTGTCGGCCGTCGAGGAGCCGGCGGCCGACTCCTCTGTGGGCCGCGGCTTGTTCGGCGGCTTCGTGCCAGCGCCCGGCCCGTGCCAGCGCCCGGACTCCGTCCGCCAGGAGCGCCGTCCAGGTCAGGGTGCGCATGGTCCGATGGTCGTCGGGGGCGCAGGTGACGTTGCGGAGACTGATGGACCGTCCGTCGATCAGTGCGCTGGTCTGCGTGTGCGCGGCCTCGTGCAGGGCCTGGAGGATCGCGTAGGCGCGGTTGCCCTCACCGTCGCGTATCCATTGGCGCGGCAGGTTGAGCACCGGTTGGAGGGCGAGTTCGGCGGCCGAGGCGGGCAGGGGGCGCGCCTGATCGAAGACCATGTGTTGGCGCCAGCACAGGTCTTGGGCGAGGTCTGGTTGTCCGGAGTCGGAGGCGATCAGCGCCGCCTTGTTGCAGATTTCGGCGGCTCGGACGAGTGGGAGGCCGTCCGCTGTCCGTGCGGCCAGACTTTGTAGTTGTCTGACTCGGTCTTCGAGGGGGAGGCCGGGTGGGCGGGGGCGTTGGACCAGCGGGAACCAGGCGAGCAGGTTCTCGTCGGCCGGGTCTGTTCCGATGTTCGTCATGCCGGTTCCCGATCGTGCGGCTGGTGATCGGAGGCGGGGTCGTGCCCGAACACCACGGTCTTGGCGGTGTGCGCGAGGACGGCCTGCGCCGTGTGGGGAAGGCCGTGCCGGTTCCAGGCGAAGATGATGTGGTGGGCGAGGACGGCGCGTAGGCCGCGGCGTAGCCGGCCGTCGGTGGCCAGGGCGGCCAGTTCGGTTCCGGCGGCGGCGAAGGCGCTGGTCCAGGCGGTGAAAGCCGGCGGCAGGGTGTCCTTGGCCAGACTGTCGGTGTCGATGCTCATCAGGCGTCGCAGGCCGTCGTGCAGGGTGCGGAGCCTGTCGTCGGGGGTGCGCTCAGGTGGTTGCCGGTGCTCGGCGACTCGCGCCCACACGTCGCCTTCCTCGTACCAGTCGAGCCCGGCGGCGCGCAGCAGGTGCGAGCACAGCAGGACCGACAGTTCACGGCGGCGCCGGTCGGCCGGTTTGTGGCTGGTGCTGTTCAGGTAGGTGAGCAGGTGTCGGCTGTCGAGGTGGAAGAGCCGGTGGGCGGTGTCCATGCCCTCGGCGCCGCCGAAGGCATGGCTTTCTGGTTCGTAGATGGTGGACGTGGCGTCCTGGATGCGGCGTGGCTCCCGGAGATCGGCGAGACGTGTGTGGACGTACGCCTCGGCCGCTCCTGCCGGCTGGTGGGGCAGGTAGCGGATGCGCCAGCATGGCGCCTTGCGCACGAAGAACCAGGAGGTGATGAGCCCGTCGGTCTCGGCGGTGTCGAGCAGAGGGGCGAGGTGGTCCACGGCGGTGCCCTCGGCGTTCGCCCAGTCGGGGAAGGCGACGTTGACCTGCTGCCAGGTGCGGTTGTCCATGTCGGCTCCTGATCAGGCCAGAAGGAGGAAGGCGTCCCAGCCCGACGTCGGGGCGGCGCCGGTGCCGGCGGTGTGCAGGGCGAGGGCGGCGCCGGCGGCGCCGTCGAGAAGTTCGGGGTCGCGCACGGTTGTGCCCATCTGCGCGATCAGCCTGGCTGACAGGCCGGGGAGTTCGGCGGTGATCTGGGGATTGTGGGAGTCGGTCGCCATGCGCCAGGCGGACTGGAGTAGACCGGCGGTGCCGTGACACAGGCCGATCTCGGTGAGCCGGTCGAGTTGCGCCTGATCGCGAAGTGCCGCGAGGAGCGCGTTCTCGGCGGCTTGCTGGCGTGCGGTGTCGCGCAGGGCCATGCCGGCGAGCTGTTGGGCGCGGGCGGTGCCGCTGACGCCGTAGCACCAGGAGGGGCGGGGCCGCAGGGCCGCGGCGACCCTGCCTTCGCGGACCTGGCGGAGGGTGATGAATCCGGGCCACCAGCAGCCGGTGTCGCCGTGCTGGCACCAGCGGTCGGTCCAGGCACAGATCCGTGCGATCGCCTCGTCGGTGCCACGGACCGGCAGGCCGTGCAGGTGGGCCAGGGAGAGCAGGGCGAGGACGGCGCCGATGCCGTGCGCGAGGCCGACGTTGCCGTGTCCCTGGGGGAACTCGGGGCTGGGTTCGCCGTTGGGTGCAGAGTCCGTCCACCAGGGTGGGAGGTCGTCCCTTCCGGTCAGTGGTTCGGTCAGTCTGACCAGGTACGACAGCAGTTCGCCGGTGATCGGGTGATCGGGGTGGCGGCGCAGGTGGTAGACGCCGACTCCGGACAGGCCCCGGATCAGGTCGAACTCCTTCATCGCGGGCCGCCGACCCTGCTCGATGCGGGTGTGGGCCGCGGCGAGTCGGGTGCGGGTCATGGCGACGACGGCCAGATCCAGATGGGCGAGGGCACGGTGGTACCGGCCCGATGGTCCGGCTGCGGTGTGCAGGGTGAAGGCCAGGGCCGGAGCGCCCAGGTACAGGCCCGCATTGGCCGCCGCGGTCAGGTCGTCGGACGCGGCGGCGGACAACCAGGCGTGCGCGGTGCTCCAGTCGCCGTGCCCGAAGTGGGCACGTTCGATGTGGAGCAGGGCGACGCCCGCCGCGCCGCCGGCGAGCGACTGCGGCCACGCCCTTCCCCCGGCCGGTCGCTGGGCGGCCCAGGCGGTGTGCGGGTCGGCCAGTGCTTCGGCGACGGCGTCAGCGGCGGCGAGCGCGTCCGGATCGGAGCTGGTCATGATGGGTTCCTCGTGCGCGCGGTCCAGCTCAGTGCGGCGGCGCGCGCCAGGTGCAGGCAGGCGCGTTCCCCGGCCAGGCTGACTCCGGCCATACGGACATGGTGAAGATGCAGAAGATCAGGCAGTAGGGCGCTGGGAGCCTCCGCGCGGGTTTCCTGGAGGACGTGTCGGTAGGCGGCGAGTGCCTCGCGCCGGTGCGCCCAGCAGGAGAGGACGCGTTCGCCTCCGGGCTGTGCGGCCAAGGCGCGTGGGTCGGCCGGGTTCGCCAGGGCGACGGCCTGCTGGTACAGCGTGCGGGCCGGGGCGGACGACTCCGTCCGGGTGTGGCTGATCAGCCAGCGTGTCGCCTCGGCGGTGTCGCCGATCAGGCCGGTCACGATGTCGACCACGCTGGCGGCGGTCAACGCCCGACGGTCGGGCCCACTCTTCTCCCTGGAGGCGGCGAGCTGGGCGAGGGCCGCCGCCGAGTCGGCGGCGAAGTACGCCTCCGCGGCGTCCATCGCGGCGGTGCCCCCGAAGCGCGAGGTCTCGGGGAAGTAGGTGTCCCACTGCGCGCGGGAGATCAGGCCGGCGCGGCGGAGCCGCTGGGTCCAGGCGCCGATCCGGTCGGCGGTCGGCGCCACACCGTCGGCGGTGACCGCGAGCCGCAGGCGCAGATGGTCGTCGGGGTCGTGGTAACGCAGGAACCACCACCGAGCCTCGCCCGTGGCCTGCTCGTTCAGCTCGTCGACGAGGTGCGGCAGATGGCGGGTGAGGATGTCGTCCTGGCAACCGAGGCCGGCGTAGAGCTTGACCGAGAACCGTGCGTCGCAGCCCGGCAGATGCCCGTGATCACGGCCGACGACCTGCGCCCGGCTGAGCCAGCCCGGTGACGCCGCCGGCGCGGCGACCGCTGCCAGGGGTACGACGATCTCGTGGGCATGCCCGCCGACCCAGCCGGCCGCGTCGGTGCCGGGGGCGGCGCGCAGCAGCGCGGCGCCGGAGCGCTCGAGGTGGGAGCGCAGCAGTACCCGGTGGGCCGGCTCGGACAGGTCCAGTCCGATGCGCTGGTCACCGTCGCCGAGATAGACCGCCGAGGGGAGGTTGACCTGCTCCCGCCAGCTGGCCAGGGCACGATCCCACTCCGTCCAGCCGGCCGCGGAGCCGGGCAGGTCCGCGGCCCCCAGCAGCCAGCGCGCCGGCGAGAGGACCGTTCGTCCATGCCTCAGCGCCGGCAGGAACGGCAGCCGAGCCGCGACCCCCCAGCCGAAGGGGGCGCAGGGAACACTCAGCGCGGCCGGTGCCTCAGCGAGAAAACGCGCCAGCGGATGCGCGCGTCGCACCGGCTCCACCGCGTTGAGCGCCACCGGTTCCACCAGCTGGCGACGGGAGAGCGAGAGCAGATAGATCCGGTGCACATCGGCCGTCACCACGATGTCGTCCAGCGACAGCGAGCCCCCGCCCTCACTGTCGTCGTACTCACCGAGGGACAGCCGGTGCGCCATGACCTGGGGGGCGCGTCCCACCGTGTCGGTGTTCGTGTAGCGGGCGGGCGCGGAGATCTGCACGCTCAGCGCGTCGCGGCTCGCGGTGGGAAGACCCGCGTACAGCGCGCGCATCCGCGCATCGTCCTGCGCGTCAAAGAGGTCCAGGAATCGTCCGGTCGTGGTGCCGGCTCTGCGCGACACCCCGACGACCGCGAGCGTGAACGCGCCCTCGTCGAGCGAGCGGGTGCGCGCGGCGTGGACGCGCAGGGTGAGTTCCGTGGTGGGCTGAACGCGGGCGTCCTGATCGACGACCGTGAGGTCGCTGATCATCCTGTCGTCGAGGACGATCTCCCGTTCGCGGCGCAGCGCGGCGTTCTGCGCCAACGCCAACAGCTTCGCGTCCCGATCGGTGAACGTCACGCCCACGGGTGGTGCGGGACTTCCGGCATAACCGGCGGGATAACCCAGTCCGATCTCGGGGTCGACCGCGTCGAGAACGGGAACCAGAGCGCACGGCCCGTACCGTTCGAGGAACCGGCCATGCCAGGCGTCCCAGCCGGAGCTGAGCGTCGAGCGCCGCGCCAGGCGCACCAGCACGCCCGCCGCCGCGGCGGCCTCGGCCGCGACCGAGCGGGGCACAGCAAGCGCCCAGTCCATCCGCAGATCAACCCGGAGTGCCGGCTCCGCCGAAGGGTGGACCTCAGCCATGTCCTGGCCGAGGCGCTCGCGGCTGCTGCGCGCGACGGCCCAGCTCGACGCGCTGTCATGGTTCCGCAGCCCATCGACAATCCTGTTTAGGCGTTCGGCGACCCGGGCCGCCTCGGCGGTGACCGGCGCGCCGTCCAGGGTTGCCTGGAGCACATCCACGACCTGATGGAGAGGGTCGGTCGCCGTCATCGGAGGCCGCAGGTTCGTGAGCAGGAACCGCTGCGCCACCAGATCGGCCAGAAGTCTGTCGACGACGTCGGCCGGGACCGGAGCGAACTCGGACGCGAGCCTGGCCGCGAGGTCGGAGAGCCGCACCGAGCGGCGGCTGATGCCCATTGCGGCGCGGACCGGTGCGTGCGCCCGCACCTGCACGCGCGTGGGGGCACCGTCGGTGCCTTCTCCGGCACGGTGCTCCAGCACCAGATGGCCGTCCCGCTCGAACACGAGGTTGTTCGCCACCACATCCAACCGCGCTCGGACGGCCGGATCGGCTTCCAACCGGTCGACCACCGCGCAGAGCCAGCCAGCCTCGACCCGCGCGACGGCACGGTGCGCCGCGCCTGCGCGCACGGAGGCGTGGTCAGCGACACACGCTGGCGCGACCCCTGCGAACAGGCCGAACGGCGTCGCGCGTCCCGACGCACGAAGCAGGTAGCGCATCACCGACAGCACGGCGCGCCGCACCCCGGCCTCGGGCACCTGGCGTCCGTCGCGGATCTCCCGAACGCGGCGAGCGAGAACGGGGCTGGCCTGCTCCAGCGCCGTCTCGAAGGCGCGATTCTGCATCACCTGCCGTAACCAGAGGCGCCAGGACTCTGGTAAGGCCGCCGGTCCGACCAGGTCGGGCCATCGCTCGACCGCGTCCACGGCCGGGTTCACCGCGGCACGCACCACCAGGAAGTCGAGATGCTGATACACCAGCCGCTCCGCAGTCGGGCGGCGTCCGTCCGGCCGCCGAGGCCGGCCGGACGGACGCCGCGTTCTCAGGTCGTCGGTGCGCTGGTTACGGGCAGGTGGTCGAGCAGGCCGACTGGCACGTCGTGCCGCAGCCGTCGTCGGTCATCCGGATGAGCCGGTCAGCGGCCGGTCCGGACTCGACGATCGAGACGTCCAGGTCCCATGTGGTGAAGTCCTCCTCCTGGTCCCGCCGCGCCTGCGGGGGCATGGTCAACACCGGGTCATCGAGCTGGATGGGCATGAAGACCTCCTGGGTTGTGGTGGTGGTGGTGGTGCGATTCCGGCGCCCGGACATCCGTTCGGGAGCGCGGAAACTCAGGGCCAGCGGACAGCGACAGCGCCATGCCGTTTCGGCACCAGCCCCACGAACGGCGCCGGCGTCCCTGCGGCCTTCGGGACGTACTGGATGCGGGCGGCACCGGAACGGCGGTGATCGCTGGCCCACCGGCGGAGCAGTTCCACGTAGTGCTCGGCAACGCGGTCAGCGTCGGGACCATGCGCGACGACGCCGCTCTCGAACCCGCCGGTCTTCTCGTTCGGGCGCTTGGTGCGGTAAGCGAAACTGCCACCGTTGACCAGCGTGGGAACACCTCTGGCGGCCGAGGGCGCGAATCGGCCGTTCTGGACCTGTGTCTCGTCTACATGCAGCTGTGCGACCTGAGGGAAATTCGTCACGAGGAAGAGTTCCAACTCGTCAGGGAGATCGAAGGCCGCTCCGGACCAGCGTTCCAGTTTCGGCGTGTCCAGCGCGTCGCGCAGCCCCTCGACGTCGAACTCCTGGGACGGGTCGTCGACCCGAAGCACGACCTCGTCGGTAATAGGCACGAGCCTTTCGCGAAACGTCCCGAGCCCCTGCATCGGGACGAATCCGCACAGGCGATAGCTGCGACTGACCAGACCGACGTCACCGTCCTCGTCGACCCAGTCGAACGCGATCGACCGGGTCAGCCCCCGCAGGCGGAGCGGCACGACGAGCCTGCCGTCGTTCGTGAGCTGCTCCTGCCAGGCTGGTGGGATGTCCCAGGCCCCGGCGGTCACGATGATCCGGTCATAGGGTGCTCTTTCGGGTACGCCGGCCTCGGCGTCGGCCGCCACGACTTCAACATTTCGATAGCCGGCCGCGCCCAGACAGGCGCGGGCCCGGCTCACGATCTCCTGGTCGATGTCGACGGACGTCACCGAGCCGCCGTTACCGACCATCTCCTGGATGAGGGCGGCGTTGTAGCCGCCCGAGCCAACCTCCAGGACACGCATGCCCGGTTCAAGTTCGGCCTGCTCCAACATGACCGCCTGAATGTGCGCGGCGGACAGCGAGCTGAGCGCCGCACCGTTCCCATCACGTTTGATCACAAGTGCTTTGTTCGCGGCGTAGACCGCCTCCAGCGGTTCGTCGGGTGCGAAAAGGTGCCGAGGCACCCTGCCCACAGCTGCGGCCACCTGCCCAGTCTTGATCGCGTCCCCCGTGGTGCGAAGCTGGTCCACCATCGCGGCACGCAACGTGGCCGCACTGTCGGTGGCGCTCGAATCTTGGACTGAAGTCATTTTTCGACACCTTAATGAGACGGGAAATGGCAGTCTAGGTCGCTCCTCTGACCCAGAATATGGAAGTAGCGATGAGCTAGGTGAAGGGAATGCTCTGATGATGTGTCGGCGGCAATGTCGAGTACGGCCGGGTGAGAACGACGCGACTGGGTCCCTGTCTGTCCAGCGCCAGCCCTTCCGGACGCCGACTCTCGCGAATGGTTCGATTGGGAAGACGTACCGCACCGGTGGATCGGGTCGGCCATCCGCTTCGCGGCTACGGCCACGCCGGGTGCGTAGGTAGTACAGGTGATGTGCTCGAAGCCGGTACCGGCCCCATTGACCCGACGCAGCTTCCCCGGTCGGCCAGGGCAGACCGTCGGCGAACGCCGATCGTCCCAGGGCTGCGGGGGGACGGCGAAACGCGCGCCCGCGGATTGGGCGCGAACGCGACACAAGGACATGATCATCTCGCTTCCCTCGGGTGGTACGGCCCGCGCACCGATCAAGATCGGTGGATGCTGCGTATGGCGCCACGCCACGATGGCTGGAGCCCGGGGGGCAAGTCATTCCCACCACGACGAAGCTTCTCTTCGGCTCCCGAGAGACACCTGACCTGCGCAGACAGTGGTGTTAGGATGCATCTATCCGGCGTGATCATGCCGATTCGTTCGGCAGGCCCGCCGGCCTCGACCTCGATCACCTGTCTGGGACCACGGCGACCTGAACCTGTTCCCGCGTTCCGACGGCGTCTGGTCCGGCTCGGTCACGTCCGGGGGTGTGGTGTACGGAGAGTGACTCCGCGTGATCCCGATGGAAGGTTATGCGGCGAGGGCTTCGGGCGTCACGCTGATCTCGGGTGTGTCGGATGGGTTGTTCGCGGCATCGACTTTGGCGAGGACTTCCACACCGAAGTAGCGGTGGGTTTCGATCCACTCGTCGTGCTGTTCAGCGAGAACCGCGCCGACGAGACGTATGATGGCTCCGCGGTCGGGGAAGATGCCCACGACGTCGGTGCGTCGCCTGATTTCCTTGTTCAGGCGTTCCTGCGGGTTCGAGGACCATATCTGCCGCCAGATCTCCCGTGGGTAGGCGGTGAACGCGAGCAGGTCTGCTTTCGCTTCGGAGAGATGTTCCGCGGCACGAGGAAGTTTTTCGGTGAGCCCGTCGACGACCCGGTCGAACTGGACGACGACCTCGTTCGCGTCGGCCTGATCGAAGATTGTTCTCACGACGGTGGCGACCCAGGGCTGCGACGATTTCGGTGTGAGGACGAGGAGGTCTCGCAGGTAGTGGGTACGGCATCTCTGCCACGAGGCGCCGGGCAGGGTCGCTCCGATCGCGTTGACCAGGCCGCGGTGGGCGTCGGAGGTCACCAGCCGCACCCCGGACAGGCCACGGGCGACCAGGCCGCGGAAGAACGCCAGCCAGCCGGCGCCGTCCTCGCTGCTCACGACGTCCAGGCCGAGGATCTCCCGGTGCCCGTCGCCGTTGACCCCGACGGCGAGCAGACAGTGCACGTTGATCACGCGGCCGCCCTCGCGGACCTTCATCGTCAACGCGTCGGCCTGCACGAACCGGTACGGACCGGCGTCCAACGGTCTCGACCGGAACGCCTCGACCTGGCCGTCGAGATGCTTCGCCAGCTCGGACACCTGTGACTTCGAGATGTGCGCCACCCCGAGCTGCTCGACGAGTTTGTCGACACGGCGGGTGGACACCCCGAGCAGATACGACGTCGCGACGACCGAGATCAGTGCCTGTTCCGCCCGCCGGCGGCGTGTCAGCAGCCATTCCGGGAAGTACGACCCGGTCCGCAGCTTCGGAATCGCGAGATCAAGTGTTCCGGCCCGGGTATCCCACTCGCGCGGCCGGTAACCGTTACGGCGATTCGTGCGATCCGGTGATATCTCGCCGTATTCGGCGCCACAGGCACTGTCCGCCTCGGCGCTCATCAACGCCTCCGCGAACGCCTTCACCATCGAGCCCAGCAGATCAGGACTCGCCGCCAGCAGTTCCTTGCCGAGCCCTTCGGTATCGGTCACAGTCGGACGCACGGCCATCGCGTATCTCCTCATCGAGTCGCTTTCGCAGGTTTCTCGTGAGGATCACGCGGTGGTCGCTCTACGTCACGAACTGCCACGCCGGCGAGTCGTTAGACGATCACGATCCGTACACCACGTCCGTGGACTCCACTGTCCGGCTCCACCGAGGATGCGGCTCCTTCGCTCGACCCGCACCCTCTCCCTGCTGAGCCTGAGCGGACGGCTACGGGCTCGGCCGGCAGCAGCAGGAGGCGGCCCCCGGCCTCAAAGCTGATCGACTGCCGGTGCCGGCCGCGTCAGGGCAGGCGTACCGCTGTCCTCGGCTGCGGCGGCTAGGTGTGCGCTTCGGCCTTGGTCTGGCGACATGTGCCGGGCGGCTACGGCGTTGGCCAGGGGCTCCGCCGACCCGCGTCCGGACTGGCGGCAGGTCGCCTCTCCTTCGAGGTGCCCGCGACATCGGCCGATACGGACACGCACGAGCTCGCCATCGCTGCCGCCAGGTCACGGGGTGCGGTTCGCGGTGATGTCGCGGTGTGCGGGGCGTTTATCGGGCGGGGGACGGCTCGACGCTCGTGGACGCCACTGCTCGGTTGGTGCTCAGCGCCGCCGTAGCGCAAGTGGAAGATCATGGCGGCGATGTCGACCTGGTTCCGGGCCTCCTCGGTGCTCAGGCCGAACTGTGCCGCCTGGTCGTAGGCATCCAGCGCCGAGCACAGGCCGGTCCATTCTGGTGCCGTCGGGGCGACAGGCGGGTCGAAGGCGGCGAGCAGGTCCGCCAGCCGCGCTGGCGGGAGTATCTCGCGCATCCTGGCGAGCAGCACGATCGGGCGGAGTGCGGGTGGGACAGTGCGGGGGTGAGGTGACATGCGGGCCGTTTCGCCGTCGCGGGTCTGCGGTCGCGCGGACGCCTCGCCGGAAGAGGCCGGCGGGCTGATCGCAAGGCGCAGTCCACTGAGATCGGATTCCTGTCGAGTGCAGTGGGTTGAGTGGCGGCGTGCCGCTCTACTGGCTGGCTATCGTCTGTCCGGCTGGAAGTGCCCGCGGACCTTCAGGCGCGCGACGGGGGGTGTCACGCGCGGTCATCCGGCTCTGGAGAGGGCTGTGTCTGGGCGTTGCGGGCGGCGGCGACCGCGCGGGTGAGGGTCGCGGCGAGGAGGGCGGCTTCGTCGAGGGTGAAGGCTTCGCTGTCGGGGTCCTCTTCTCCGGCGCCGAGGGAGATCATCGGCTGGTAGGTGGTCGTCGCGGTGACGTACTGCTCGATCGCGACCTGGATCGCTGTCTGGTCACGGACCCCGGGGATGGGTGGCAGGTCGATCACGGTGAACTCGGAGGCGTGGTAGTCGCCGGGGCCGGCGGGCACGACGTCGAGGTGGCCGGCGGGCTGCTCGCACCACGACGGGCAAGAGCTGGCAGCAGGGTCAGGCATGGCGTTCGCCTCTCGGGTCAGGTGGCTGGGTCGTGATGGCCGGAGCCCGTGGGTGTGGGGCGTGCCGGGTGGATGTCGAGGGTGCGCAGCCGGTCGCGGACCCGGTGCAGCAGGTCGAGGTCGAAGACGTCCGGGGTGGGCGGGGTCGCGGCGTGGGCGGCGAAGCATTCTCGTCGTGGCAGGCCGTCGGTCGGGGCGGTCGGAATGCGGTGAGGGCGAGGGGTGTGGTGGGGTAGGGCGGCCCAGACGACCTTGCCTCGCTTCTGGTGGCTGCCGTCGGGGGTGTGGTAGCCGGTACGCGGGGTCAGCGCGGTGATCAGGTGTAGGCCGCGGCCGTCCTCGGCGTCGAGGCCGGCGGCCCTGCGGGTTGGGTGGCCTGGTCCTCCGTCCCAGACTTCGACGATCACATGGTGGTCGCTGTAGGTCAGGCGCATCGCGATCTGGGACGTCAGGTCGTCGTCGCCGCGCAGGCTGGAGGCGAGCGCGTTCGTGACCAGTTCCGAGGTCAGCAGGGTGATCGTGTCGATCACGTGGTTGAGGTTCCACTGGTGGAGTTGCCCGGTGACGTCGCGGCGGGCGGCGCTGGCGGACTGGGGTCTGGTCGGGTAGTGCCAGACGCGGTGCGGGAGCAGGTGAACGGCAGGTTCGGGTGCGCTGGCGGTGGTGGTGACCACGGCGGTGGTCATGTGGCTCTCCTGGCTGTTCTCGCCGTCGCGTCGAGGGGGCGTGGGCGGGTGGGAGGAGATGCGGCTGGCCGCCGCCCGTGGTGTGACGGCCGCGCGGCCGGGGCTGGCGGAGGCGGGTGGGGCGTCGTGGACGAGCGTGAGGTTGTTCTCGGCGAGCACCACCACGCGGCACGGCCAGGCGCATCCACACTTCTCGCACGCACCGTTGCGTGGGACGTGCCGGTCCAGGAGGCGCACCGCGCTGCCGCGCAGCAGCTCGAACGCACGCTCGGGCGGCTGGGCGGTCGTCTTTGGACCGAGAGCGATCAACGGGTCGGTGGATCGGCCGCGAACGGCGACGCCCTGACCGGGCGGAGAAGCGGGGGCGGAAACAGACGGCGCGGGAGGGGCGGGGTGTGGTCGGCTGCCCGGTGGCCGGCTCAGGCTGATAGCCATGGACGTGCACCTTCGGTCTGCGAACGGGTAAAGGTCAGTGGTCAGCGGAGTCGAGCTGCCGTGCCGGCTGGTCGGCCGGGCTGTCGGCGAGGGCTGCGAGGGCGCGTTCAGCGCCGCGTCGGCGCAACTCCCGGGTGAGCACGTGATCGCCTGGTCGTAGACGGTGGCCGCCCAGACGGTCAGGACGGCGTGCAGCCAGTCCCGCCACTGGTCCCGGCTGGCGGCCAGCCGGCCGGACAGCCACGCCTTGACACCGTCGACGAGTTCCGTCCGGACCGGTGGCGGGCAGCCGAGGATCAGCGGGTGCAGATGGCCGAGCAGTGTTCCGGTGTCCACGAGGTCCCCGCCGGGTTCGAGCACGGGGGACACCAGGACCGCCCGTGACGATCCGTCGGGATACAGCACGCCGCGTGGGTCTAGGTTCCCGAACGCGACGCCGCCGCGGCTGAGCAGCATCGGGTCCAGCTGGGCGGCCAGCCGGCCGAGCCGCGCCGACAGGCTGCCGGCGAGCGCCCGAAGCTCTCCGATCTCTCCTGCCGTCGTGTCGCCGACGTGGAGGTGGTCCACCGGATGGCTCAACGCTTCGGCGACGACCCGGGGCAGCGCGCGGGTCGTCGTCGCGGCATCGGACAGGTGCGCGGGTGGATTCCGGTGCAGGTCGCTCAGGTCGTCCATCAGCGCCGTCACCACCCCGGTGAGTCCCGTCGGCCGGGCCCGGAGCAGGGCGGCCAGCGTGGCGCCGTCCTCCCAGGGGGTGAACATCACCCCCTCCGTGGAGGCGATCGGGGGAGCCACCCACAGGCGGGTGTAGGCCGCCAGCGCCGTGAGCTGCTCGGCCTGGCCGGCGATCGCGGTCGCCGCGTCGCCGTCGCCGTCGGCGAGCACGGTGGCGAGATCACCGTGATCGCCGCGGACGAGGCGTGACAGCGCCCGGCCTGCCAGGCGGACCGTCGCGCACAGCGCCGCCCCGCCGACGCGGACCTGGCGATACAGCGCCCCGCCCGCCGTGGCGATCGGCCCGAATGTCGCCTCGCCGTGGGGCCATCGCTGGGCGGTCGCGGTGGCGATCCACCCGTCGGCGTGGGACAGCAGATCGCGGACGTCGCCGTCGCTCCAGCATGTCGAGCAACCCGAACGTGGGCTCACCGGACGCGGCCGACACCGGCGTAGACCGGCAGCCGACCCTCCGCCAGGTGTGACCGGCCTCGCTGCCGGTCGCGCTCCCAGCCCGGGAGCAGGACCACGCCGGGGTCGACCAGATCGCAGTCGTCGAAGAACGACATCACCTCGGAGCGGTCGCGCAGCTGGAACGGCGCGGTCGTGCGCCGATACACCTCCGCCGCCTCCGTGACCTGCCGGGACTGTCCGTCGCCGGTGGCGTGGGTCACGACCAGATGACTGCCCGCGGGCAGGGCGTCGCGCAGCTCGGCGACCAGGTGCCGGGGGCCGGTGTCGTCGGGGAAGAAGTGCAGGACCGCGACCAGGAGCAGCGCGACCGGCTGCCCCCGCTCCAGCAGCCGGGACACCTGCGGATGGTCCAGGATCTGATCGGGGCGTAGCAGATCCGCCTCGATGGCCACGGCCTGCGGGTTGGGCGCGAGCAGGATCTGGCTGTGCGCGACGGCGACCGGGTCGCTGTCCACGTAGACGACCTGGGCGTCCGGGGCCAGCTGCTGGGCGACCTCGTGGACGTTGCCCATCGTCGGCATACCCGACCCGATGTCGAGGAAATGGCGGATACCGACCTCGCCGGCGAGGTGGCGGACCGCCTCACCCAGGAACAGCCGGTTGACCCGGGCGGTGTCGCGGATCTGCGGCCACGTTCGCTCGACCTGCGCCGCCGCTTCCCGGTCGGCCGGGAAGTTGTGCGCGCCACCGAGAAAGTAGTCGTAGACCCGTGCCACGTTCGGCCCCTCGGCCCCCACAGCGGCGACGCCGTCCGTCCCCCTCACGGCCGTCCCCGTGACCAGCGCGCCGTGGTGGCGACACCGCTTCTCGGCTGACACGGCCGGTCCGACCGTGTGACCGGGCCGGGTCTCATCCCTCTGGGATGGTCACGATGCGTCGAACAGGCGATCCTCATCATGGGAACGGTCCTCACTGACGGTAGGCAAAACGGAACCGTTACACCATCGTCCTAACGGCGTCGGGTGGTCATCCCCCTCACCGCGAAGAAGCCGTTCACCCGTCCCGACCCCACCTGAGCTGGGAAAACACCGAGGGGAACGCCCGTCTCTTCGCTCGTTGCCAGCCCCTATCTCCCCGGAGTGTGATCGTTTCCCTACGGTGGCGAGTCAGGAGTGAGGTCTCGGGAAGCGGTGGCGGCGACCGCGCGGCCGGAGGGGTCAGCGGGAGACGTCTGGCTTGATCGCGGTGATGTAGGTGAGGGAGGTGTGAAGGAGGATGGGGCGCCGGCGGGCGGTCGAGCGCCACGCTTCCGAGTAGCGACGCGCGAACGCGGCACCCAGGGTCCGGCCGATCACCTGATAGGTCGACTCGCCGGCCGGGCCTGGGGCGTGCAGCGCGGCTTCGGCGACGATCACGTTCTCCAACGGGGCGGTGACCGTGTCCTCGGTGTACTCGACCTCGGTGAGCCCCGCGAGACGCGCGTTCCCGACCGCATGGGCCGGAGTGAACGCGTACGCGGCCGGCCGAACGGCTGCCATCGCCTTCTCCACACGGCTGACATCGTGGGCGCTGAGCCCGTCCAGCTCGATGGGCTGACGTCGGGCGAGCACGAGCTCGCAGACCGACAGACGTCCCCCTGGTCTGAGGACCCGTGTGATGTCGATCAGCATGCGGCGGGGATGACCCAGCGGTGCCAGGACACTGAAGCCGATGACCGCGTCGAAGCTGGCATCGGGCAGCGGCAGGGGCCGCTCCGCGAGATCCCATACCGATCCCCACGTCTGGCCGTTCTCCGGCGTCGGCCGGATCTGGCTCAGTGCCGTCCCGGTCGGGGCCAAGGTCGTGACGCTGCCGCCGGGCACGACGGCCGCGAGCGCCGCGGGCGTCAATCTGGCGCCCAGGCTCAGGTCCAGCAGGTCCTGTCCGGTACGCGCGGCGGCGCCGTCCAGCACGACGGCCGCCAGCGCGGAGGGCCGCTGACGGGGATCGCGCCGGTCGGCGCGGTGCACGGTCAGCAGATCGGAATCGACGTGTTCGCCGGCGGGACGGCCGGACCGGCTCTGGGTCCGGCCGGCGCGTGCGGTCTTGGTCGGATGCTGGGACATCACGAATCACTCTTCTGGTCGGTGGTGCTACCCACTCGGGCGACGGCGGGCAGCGGTCACAGCGAGCATCACGGTCATCGATCGGGCCGTCATTCCCACAAGCGGGAACGATTCGTTCACCCCGCCGCGACCGCCGTGACCTGCGAAGACCATGGATGCCGTCCTGGTTTGTTCGCCATGGGGTCTGCCGGACGCCCACAGCCGCCCTGCAACGGGGCGGACCGCGATGGATCAATCGGCAATCGACCTTCCACAGGCTGTGGTGACACGCCGACGACTGGCGGTGTTCGCCGCCGACGAGCGGAGCAGGCGACGGTGACGATCAGGGGCGGCAGGCGCCATGTCGCACCCCGGGAATGGGGGGTCATCGCCGAAGCAAGAGCCCACCGCCGGCATATCCGCGCAGGTCGGAAGGGCAGCACGTCCCGAACAGATTGTTCGTCAGCGAGGGAATGACGCCCGACCTCCGTCCAGGCGATGGTGTGACCGTTCCACCTCTCCCGCCAGAAAGGACCACCGATGCCCGCGGACGGGGACCGCGCCCCTGCCACGCCGGTGTTCCACTGCTCTCCCGCGGACCCGGCGGAACTCCGACCAGCCCCGGTTCCGGCCCGCGTGGAAACCGGTACCGAAGGGCGATGCGCGGTCGCGCGCGCGCACCGCCTGCCCAGTGCTATCCGGAAAGGACACAGACCACATGACCGTTGAACCCCGCATCCAGCCCGACGATCGTCTCCGGGCTGATCTGGCCTGGCTGGGCGCCATCCAGGACACCCCCGGCATGCTGGAGACCTTCGTCGCCGGACACGCGCCTCGCATGTTCGCGCTCGTCGAACAGGACATCGGCATGTTGGAGGACACCGTGTTCGGCTGGGGACTCCAGTTCAGCGACCACGCCGCCGTCGTCGCGCGCGGCGGGACGTTCACCACGGTCTGCTCCCACGCGGACGACGCTGTGAAGATCTTCGCGGTGGCCGGACGGAGCCTCCGCCTCGTCTGGCACAGCCCTCCCGCCCCGACGACGTCCTCCGCCGGTGGCCGCGATCTCCTGAAGCGTCGGCGGGTCATCCGATGRCCGTCAGCGGCTCCTGCCCCGCGTGGTGCCAGCCGCATTGATCTTGATGGTTTTTGATCTCAAGTCGAGAGCTTGCGCCTTTCCTGTGATAACCGGCGCGGTCTCGGTCGTTGCGAGCCGGATGTCGACACGAACGGGAAGCCCGGAGCGAGTAGGTCGGCGGTGGCTTCGAGCGCCGGCCACCAGAGGTACAGGCTGAAGATCAGGATCGGTCGTTGGTGTCGCCGCTCGGGCGTCGCGCGGCCAAGGCGTTCTCGATTCGCCGCAGGGTCGTGTTGACAAGATCGATTGTTTCGGGTTCGTCCACTATCCCCGCGAGCGTCTGACTCCATGCCTGGCGCAGCCGCTGGAGGTTCTCGTGTGCCTGCGCCGTGGGGTAGAGGCGTACGCATCGGGCGTCCAGGGGATCAAGGTCGCGGCGTACGAGCCCCTTGTCCTCGAGGCCGCGTAGGACTCTGCTGAAGTTGCTGGAGCGAAGCAGCGTCGCCTCGGCTGCCGCTCGGGCGGAGGTGCCCGGGTGGCGATCGATGAAGCGCATGACGGCGCTTTCGACCGGCGTGCACATCTCAGCCGCATGGTCCTGCGGGGGGCGGATCTGCCGGCCGACCGCGAAGATCAGGTCCGCGAGCTCGAAGAGCCGGGAGATCTCGTTGTCATCCACAGCCTGACAATATAGCTTCCGTACGATAGCTATCTTCTGATAGCTTTTGGGTGACGCGATTCGATCAACTCGACTCACGTAAGCGAGAGGTGACGTTCAGTGAATATTGGCGAGGCTGTTGTCTTCGTGACGGGGGCATCATCAGGCATCGGCGCGGCCACGGCGCGGGCCGCATCGCAGGCCGGGGCGCGAGTGGTGCTGGCAGCGCGTCGAGAGGATCGCATCCGGCAGATCGCCGACGAACTCGGCGACGCGGTGGCTGTTCGATGTGACGTCACCGACGCCGGCCAGGTCGAGGTGGCGGTACGTACTGCCATGGACACCTTCGGAAGGATTGACGTGCTGTGCAACATCGCCGGTCAAGGGCTGCACGTACCTCTGGAGAAGATCGATCCCGACGACTTCCGTGCCGTCCTCGAACTCAACCTCGTCGCACCCCTGGTCACCATGCAGGCGGTGGTCCCAGTCATGCGCAGGCAGGGTGCAGGAAGCATCGTGAACGTGAGCTCCGGAATCACCTTCTCGGCGCTCCCCGGCTCGGCTGGATATGCCGCGTCCAAGGCGGGCCTGTCAAAACTCTCCGCCGTGGCACGAGCCGAACTTGCCAACGCCGGCATCGTGGTATCCACGATGTTTCCGTTCATCACGGGCACCGAGTTCACCCGATCACTGCGGGGCGACACCGAGTCCGCGTCGCAACTGGAATCAAGCCACGCGCCTAAGCCGCAATCACCCCGACAGGTCGCCGACGCAATACTCGACCTCATCAGAACGGGCGCCGAGCAAGCCGACCTCGTTCCCGAACAGTTCGGCGGCAGCTACAAGTCCTGAGGCTCCGCCCCCGGGCATCACGGAGATCGCTGTCCCTGAGGTTCCCGGATTGCGATCCGCGGTCAGCGGCTCGCGTGTGGATCGAGCAGGTCGTCACGGCGTCCACCGCGAACCCGGAGGTCATCGGCGCTGACTTCGTTGACCGCACCCTCACCCGTGATGTCTTCGAGTACCTCTCCTTGTAGGAAGCGCAGGCTCTCGCCTGAAAATTGATCCGCACCGCAAGCAGCATCGACGCCAGAGCCTGGCTTCGGCGCACGGACCGGCAGACGGGAGGTGACATAGCGGGTAGGCGGGTCTGACAGCAGTGGCTCGATGAAGAACCGTGCCGACGGGCGGGAAGCCATCGGATACGGCTGACCGTCTCCAGCGGAGGACCGTTCGGAGATCGTAGAGAAAACGCCTGGTGAAAAAGAGCCGTGAGTGCTGTGACCTGTCGATTCCGTAAGTCGGGATCGACCCGTGGAAGGTCGATGGGAAGATGATCGGGCTCGGACGCTGTACGGACGCCGGTCCAAGGCTAGGTGTGATGAGAACCATCGTCCCTGCGACCCATGCCGGCGGAGCAGGTACGTCGACGCCGATGGTGGGCTGCGGCACGGCGTCGCTGCCCAGCCACCCGACTGCCGTAGGCGGCCGGGATCACCGAGCTTAGGTCGGGTCGGTATTGGATACGTTTGAGTATGGTTGTTACCGCAGCGGTGAGCAGGCCGATGCGTCCAAGCGGTGTGGTTGGCGAGCTGGCGTTTGACGTGCACGCAGACACCTTCGGTCGGGTGGAGATCGGGGGCGCAGGCGGGCGCGTCACGACAGGCGCCCAGTCGGCGTGGGCGGTGCAGAACCGCTGCATGGCCTGACTGCGGTAGGTGTTGAGGTTGTCCCAGCACAGGATGATCGGGGCGTGGAGCTGGTGGTGAGAGGCTGCGATCAGTGTGGCGTAGTCGTTCTCGGCGAAGCTGCGGCGCTCCTCGACCCGTCCGCAGCGGGTGGCCAGCCTGTAGAACAGCCGGGCCGCCGGCGAGGGCGGTAGCAGCCCGCAACGGAACCCGGCCCGAAACCTTGCCGCAGTTCCTGCCGATCAGTGGGGAGTGGGACAGTCCTACGGGCGCGGCGGCATCAGGCCTTCGCTTCTCGCGCCTGCTCGTGCGGAGTTGGCGGGTGAACGACGATCTTTCCGGTGTGCTGGCCGTCCAGCATGAGCTGGAGACCCTTGTCGATCTCCCGGAGGGGTCGCGCCCGGTCGATGACTGGACGCACGCCGGTCGCGTCCATCGTCCGCAGCATGGCGACGAGTTCGGGACGGGTGCAGCCGGTGGAGCCGAGGATGCGCTGCTGCAGGTAGAAGACCCGGGCCAGGTCCGCTCGCGGGTTGGTGCCGGCGGTCGCGCTGGTGACCGACGATGGTTCTGCCGGGCCGCAGTGACCGGAGCGAGTACGACCAGGTCGCCTTCCGACCGTCTCGATGGCGACGTCGGCCGTCCCCGGCAGCCTGGCACGAGGGTGGTTGCCCCGCAACGTCCTCAGATGGCTCACCCTGTCAATCGGCGAAGGCAGCGCCACTGGGGCGGCAGGTCGAGGCTGTGGTCGCCTGAGTTGGCCCATGAGCACACATCCTTGACGTCGAGTAAAGAAGTGACTATCTTTACTTGGAGTAAACATATCTCGTCGTGGCACCGTGAGGTCGGATACCTCCGATCGGCCGCGACCACTCTGGAGATGCCATGAAGCGACGTCGTTCGCGTCGAAGCCTCGAAGCGGGTGCTCGCCCGGTCCGGCCTCGCTATCCGCGGCATCTACCTTGTGGAGCTCAACGAGCCCGTTGCGCTCAGGTGATTGCGTGAGCCTGTGAGCTTGGCATGGAGGGGGAGGGGCTGAACGTGAACGGCGGCGCGATCGCGGTCGGCCACCCGTTCGGCATGACTTAAGCTCCGATCACCAGCACGCTGATCAATTCTCTGCAATACCACGACTAGCAGTTCGGCCCGGAGACCATGTGTGTCGGCTGGGGCCAGGGGATCGCGATGGTTCTCGAACGGCTGAGCTGGGGGGGGCGGTAGGACCTCGGGGTGAGCATGAGTGTCCTTGACGCCGAGCCCGGCAGGTCGTCGTTGACGAGAGCGGGCCCGACGTGCCTGGTGCCCGTCCGATCAGCATGCCCGCGTTTCTGATCCCGATGCAATGACTCCATGCCCTGGTCGCACCCGTGCTCGCTGATCCCAGAGTCGACCTTCGCACTGACAGGAGTGACTTCATGACTAGCATCGCCTCCAGCTCCGCTCTTCGAACCGCGGTAGTGACCGGCGCGGCGCGTGGTATTGGCGCCGGCGTCGCGAAACGCCTCGCTGCCGATGGCCTCGCGATCGTGGTCGTCGACCTGGATGAGGCGGCCTGCAAGCCGGTCGTCGAGGCGATCGAAGCCGCCGGCGGCCGGGCACTCGCGGTTGGACTCGACGTCACCGATGAGCAGGCTGTCCAGGCTGGTGTGGAGCGGATCGCGGTGGAGTTCGGCGAGCCCACCGTGCTGGTCAACAATGCCGGAATCATTCGCGACAACCTGCTGTTCAAAATGACCGTGAGCGACTGGGAAGCGGTCATGAACGTACACCTGCGCGGCTCCTTTCTTATGGCTCGTGCGGTCCAAGGTTACATGACCAGGGGCTGCTGGGGTCGCATTGTCAACCTGTCCAGCACCTCGGCTCTGGGTAACCGTGGTCAGGCCAACTACTCTGCGGCGAAGGCGGGGCTGCAGGGCTTCACCAAGACATTGGCGGTGGAGCTCGGAAAGTTCGGTGTTACCGTGAACGCGGTCGCCCCTGGTTTCATTGAGACCGAGATGACCGTCGCCACCGCCGCGTCGATCGGTATTCCCTACGAGCAGTTCAAGAAAGCTGTAGCCGCGCAGACCCCGGTTGCCCGCACGGGAACCCCCGATGACATTGCGCACACTGTCTCTTTCTTCGTGAGTGAAGGCGCCGGCTTCGTCTCCGGTCAGGTTTTGTACGTCGCTGGCGGGCCGAAATCCTGACCCGGACGGTCGATTTCATGAGGAGTAGAAGATGATGGTCTTCCGTGGCATCAGCGAGTTGGAGCGGGCGGTTGGCACCTACCTGGGGCATTCCGACTGGTATACCGTCACCCAGAAACAGATCGACGCCTTCGCCGAGGCCAGCGGTGACTTCCAGTGGATCCATGTCGACCCCGGCAAGGCGGCACAGGGACCGTTCGGTGCCACCGTCGCCCACGGCTTCCTGACTCTTTCGCTGGTACCCCTGCTAACCGGGCAGATTTACCGGGTCGAGGGAGTGAAGATGAGCGTCAACTACGGCGCCGACAAGCTTCGCTTCCCATCGCCGCTCCCCGTGAACTCGAAGGTGCGGGCCGGTGTCGAGCTTCTCTCTGTAGAGGCAGGGAACGGCGGGTATCGAGTAGCTGCCCGGGTAACTGTCGAGCGTGAAGGCAGCAACAAACCCGCCTGCGTAGTCGAGGCGCTCAGTCTTGTACTGCCCTGACGAGGGTGAATTCGGGTGATGCGGCAGCGCTCGCCCGATCTATTCAATTTCAGATCGTGGCCCTCAACTGTTCAGGATCGAAGGTGTGTAGCCTCCGCGGATGCAAAGGTCGGAGCCGGAAATGCGAGTGCGGCAGGTCCGGGTAGTCCGGCACAGGTGGTCGGCCGTTCCCGGAGTGCGGTGCGCAGGCGGGCTTGGCGGCGGCCGGGTGCGCGGTCGCGGTGTGCGTGACGCCGACGACCTAGACCAGGCCGCGGTCGGTCAGGTCTTGGCGGAACAGCGCGCAGTTTCCGTAGTCGGCGTCGGCGAGTACCGGCCGAGCGGGAACATCCCAGCCAAGGATCTCGTCGAGCATGTCCAACGCGAGGCGCCACTTCTCCCGGTGCCGCGCGACGTCGGGGATCCCCGCTCGGGCACGGCGAGCCCGCACTGCGGCGGCCTCGGCCGGGTCGGCGACTCCGGTGTCGTCCCAGCTCGCGGGCAGGAACAGTCGCCAGTCCAACGCCGCGGACGCCCAGTCCGTGACCGCGTACATGGACACCCCGACCTGGCAGTTCCCCAATCTTCGCCCCCGGGGACGCCGGGCCGCCCTTGGCGAAGCCGGTGTCGTCGAAGACCAGCGCCTCGGGCTGGACGAACTCGACCGCCCAACCGGCCAGGCGGCGGCGGACCTCGTTGTACTCTCAGGTCGAGTTCCGCAGGAACTGCTGCAACCCCCGATGACCGACCCCAAGCCGCAGCGCCATCGGCTGCAGGCTCTTCCGCCTCCCGCCGACCATCAGCCCACGGACGTACGACTCACGCTTCGCCCGCTGGCCCCTGCGCGGCAGATCCGCCAGCATCCGCGCCGTGAGCTCCTCCACCAGTGGACGCCCCTCCTCCTCCGGTGCCTCACCCAGCAGCGGTCCAGACTCGGATCCGCACCTCGAAACCAGTCGATCAAAAATCTAACAAAGTCCTAGAGGGTGCCGTTTCGGCTCTCGTTAATGTATGTCGTGAACGGCCCGAAAACTCGACCCGCGCGGAGGAAGGGATCCGCCTCAATGAACGAATGGAGGCCGCCTGAATTAACAGGCGGAGCCGACCGGAGCCATCTTCAGCTGATTCCGTCCTTCGTGTTTCGTGTGGTACAGCTCCGCTTCAGCCAGATCGGCGAGCCGTGACGCCACATCGTTCGGTGCCGGGACCACTGCCCTGAGGGCGATACTCACGGTAACGATCCCATTGATGCYGAACGGGTGGGTCTCGGTCATCTCCGGTGTCCGGAATTCGTAGGGTGAACTCCTCACCTCCGTAACGAACGGCCAGATCGGTGGTACAGATCCTTGCGGTCACGCACGCAGCGACCCGTTTGATACATCGGTAGCCGGCGGCCTGTCCGAACGGGTCGTTGTACTGCTTGAAGTGGTCTGTGTCGATCATCATAAACGCGATGAATATCGCCTGTTTCTGGGCCTGTCGTCCCTGGCCGAGGGCCTTTTAAGACGTCTTCTATTGGCCAGTCGGGTCAGCTGATCCGTCTCTGAGAGTCGTTCACGCGTCATTTAGCGGCGGCCGGCGCCTCGGTTCTCTGGGCGACCTGGCATTCGGGTGATGCATACATGACGTGCGGACCTCGGGCCTCCGCAATGTCTGCGCGATCCCCGTCAGTCTCGGATGGCCTCGGYGTGCCTGCGACCGGCGTTCAAAGGCTCTGGGCCGGCATCGAGGAGCCACGGCAACACCGAGCCTCCGTTGAGGGGCCGGATCACGTGGTCAGCGCGTCAAAATCCAGATTGCGGAACGCGTTCTCGATGAAGCGGGCTGCGAGATGTTGGGCAGCCTTCAGGTCGCCGCCGTGGTCGATGGTGTGCTCGCAGACCTGGAGGGTGACGCCGACACAGGCAGCGGCAAGTGTGTGAGCGTTCGCTCCGAGGCTGGGTCCGAAAGTCTCTTGTCGGCGCGTGATGAGGGCGGTGAGTTGCTGGGTCACGCCGTTGACGACCTCCTTCCGTAGCGTAGCCGGCCGATCGCCGGTCCGGTCGCCCCGGAAGAGCAGATCGAAGCCCTCGGCCCGCTCTGCCGCGAAACGGAAGAGCGGATCGGTGCCCACTGCTGCCAGTTCGGTGAGGGGGAGGCTGCTGCCCTGCTCGTAGGCGTCAGCGACCCAGTCCCAGAAGATCGTGGCTTCGCGTCGGACGACGTGCAGGTAGATCTGCTCCTTGTTACCGAGCCGAGCGTAGAGAGTCGGCTTGGTCGTCCCGGCCCGCCGTGCGATGTCCGCAACCTGCGCGGATGAGTAACCCTCTGCATGGAAGACAGCACGCGCCGCGTCGAGGAGGTCATCTTCGTCGAATCGGCGACCGCTGAGACTGCTGACTGAGTACGCGGACACCTTGAGGAGTCTACGAAGATAGAGCCTTGACTCCAAGTAAAGACATGGATAGCTTCACTCGGCGTTAACACATGTCGCTGCGGCCGCGCGACCCTGACCACCTCCGACGGGCCTACGACCTCCACTGGAGACACCGTGCAACGACGCCGCTTCCGCTTACTCTCCCTACTTGCGGCCCCTCTCTGCTTACTGTCCGCACTCACGGTGGTTGCCGCTCCCGCCGGCGCGGCGCCGCCTCCATACTCCTCGGCCACCCGGTACGTGGCGATGGGTGACTCCTACTCCTCCGGCCTCGGAGGCTCAGGGGTAAGCCTTGACTGTGGCCGCAGCCCGCAGGGGTACCCGACACTGTGGGCCAACGCTCACGGCATCACGACCTTCACTGACGTCACCTGCGCTGGGGCGGTGACTGAGGACGTGCTTGCCAACCAGGTTTCGGGGCTGAGTGCGCAGACCGACGTTGCCACCATCACGATCGGTGGCAACGACGTCGGGCTGGGATCACTGGTGTCGAACTGCCTACTAGCCACCGACCAGGGCTGTGCCCAGGCGGTCCAGCAGTTCCAGGCCAGCCTGCCGGCCCTCAACGCCAAGCTCGACACCACCTACGCGGCGATCCGCCAGGCGGCTCCTACCGCGCAGGTCTACGTGCTCGGGTACCCGCATTTGTTCGAGACGACCTGGACATGCTTCGAGTTCCCTGCTCTCAGCCAGCCGAAGCGTGTGGTGATCAACCAGGGTACCGACGCGCTCAACAGCAGCATCGCCCAGCGCGCGACGCAGGCCGGCTTCCAGTTCGTCGACGCCCAGGCGAAGTTCAACGGGCACGCCCGCTGCTCGGTCAACCCGTGGATCTTGCCCGTTTTCAGTCTCCCTGCTCCGCTGCACCCCAACGCGGACGGATACCGGTACGGCTATCAAGCGGCGCTTACCGCAGCTACCGGCTGATCTGAACCCCTATCTGCCCACGTAATCATAGAGAGCCGAGTAAGGCGGTAGGCGACCCTACGTCGACAATCAACCTATTCGGCTGATCTGACTGAAATATGCGATTGCCATCAGATGGGAGGTGAACGGGTGCGGCTGCAGCTAGGCGGAGATCAATACTGCTCCTCGACCAGTGGTAAATTTCAACCGGAACGGCGGCACGGTGGTCGCAGAGAAGGTCACCTGTGTCGAGCGGCCCGGTCTGTACTTCTGGTGGACAGTTCCTGGCTGCTGCCGCACCACTCCACGTCCGCCTGTATCGACCGTGAAGGGGCGGCCGGTGTACCGGGCTTCGTTGCCGCAGGTCGTTCCAAACCATCAATGTGGACGCCGGAGAAAATGGGCCAATACTTCTGCATCCGAGTATCTGGTGCACCGGGTCCGTGCCGCGCGAGCACGGTGTCAGAGCTAGGCCCGCTTCGTCGATCGAACTCCGGTTTGAGTCTTGACCCGACTCTTTCGCCAGCGCCCAGCTCCATCCAGGCTGCAAGTCGCCAGAAACCAACGGCGAGAGCGACAACAAGAGCTGTGAAACGGATCGCGAGGCCTCATGGTTCCAGGGCTTATCCCGGGCTCATCCGGCCTCTGATCCGGCCGAGGTTCCCATATGAATCCTCGCCCGGTACCGCTAGGAAAGTTTGTACCTTCGGCGTTCAAGAATTTTTCCAACAGGCGCATTTGGTCGGATGGATCTCGCTTGAATCCCCGGGCCCAGATGAGGTGCTGGCCCGCGGAACGGTTCGGGTTAAGGGGAATGACACGATGTTCAGATGGAAGTCGATAGTAGGCGCGGCGGCAGTTCTCGCTCTCGCAGTGACCGGCTGCTCCGGGGCAGGAGAAGCGACCGGCTCGAAAGGTGGCGGAGCGGCGACGCTGATCACCGTCGCCGCTCCGGGCTCGCTTGATCCTGCCGCAGCCTCGATGGGCCCGATGGCGGCCTACTACGAGGCGGTATATGACACGCTGCTTCGTTTGGACTCGGCGGGAAAGCTGCAGCCGTGGCTCGCGACGAAATGGACCTACGACGACAAGCGAACCAAACTGACCCTCACGCTGCGCGATGACGTGACCTTCACGGACGGGAGCGTACTCACCGCGGACGTCGTAGTCGCGAATCTTGAGAGGTTCAAGGCCGGAACCGCGCAGAACGCCGGCCGGCTGGCAGTTGTCGCGGCTGTCGAGGCGGCTGATGACAAGACAGTAGTCATCACACTGTCGCAGCCCGAGCCCAACTTTCTCTTCTACCTGGCATCGGACGCCGGACTGACCGCTTCAGGCAAGGCGCTTGCAGATCCTGACCTCGCGACCGACCCGGTCGGATCCGGTGCGTACGTGCTGGACAAGTCGGGGACAGTAATCGGTTCCACGTATCATTACACCAAGAACCCTAACTACTGGAACCCAGATGTCCAGCATTTTGACGAGCTGACCGTGAAGGCGTTGCAGAACGTTGGCAGTATCGCGAACGCGGTCACTGCGGGTGAGGCGGACATCGTGCAGCTTCCCAAGGAAGCGGTCAGCCCCGCAAGAAGCGCCGGTTGGACAATCAACGAGATCCACTCCGGAGGTTTTACCGGACTTATGTTCTTCGATCGGAACGGCGAGGTCTCGGAGCCGCTTGGGAAGGAGAAGGTCCGGCAGGCGATCAACTATGCGTTGGACCGTCCGGCGCTGATAAAGGCCCTCAATGCGGGTGTCGGTAGTCCTACCACGCAGATCTTTCCGACGGCCGGCCGTGCTTACGACGCCGAACTGGACAAGGCCTATCCCCACGACCCTGCAAAGGCGAAGAAGCTGCTGAGCGAGGCCGGATACCCCGACGGTGTCACGATCACCCTTCCGGACTTCGGTAACCGGGACAACTATGCGATCCTTGTGCAGATGCTCGGCGAGGCGGACATCAAGGTCGAGTGGAGCGAGAGCCAGCTGCAGAACTCGATCACGGACATCCTGTCCAAGAAGTTCTCGGCGGTGTACTTCGCGCTGGGCGACGCTACTGACTGGGGAACCGTCCAGCAGGTGATCACGCCGAACGCCGCCTTCAATCCGTTCAAGACGAAGGATCCGGCGCTGGATGAACTCATCCAGCAGCTGCAGGCCGGCGATGAGGCCACTCAGGCAGAAGCGGGGCGCAAGATCAACAAGTATGTCGTGGAGCATGCGTGGTTCGCGCCGATTCAGGGCAGCTTTTCCCTTATCGGCTCAAGTCCTGATGTATCTGTCACCCCGCCGACGATGACGACGTATCCCTCGATCTTTGATATCCAGCCCAAGTAGTACCATCCCGCCGGGGCCGGTACTGGGCCGGCCCTGGCCGACAGGGACTTGGACGGCATTATGATTAGATACATCACCGGGCGGACACTCTCCGGCATCATGCTGGTGGCTGTCGTCGCGTTCGGCACATTTGCGATGCTTTACGGCTCCAGTGGAGATATTGCTCGCCGCCTCCTCGGTGAATCCGCAACTCCTGAGACGGTGGCGCGGAAGTCCGAGGAGCTGGGACTGAACCGGCCTCTCTGGGAGCAATTCTGGGAATGGGTTTCGTCTGCGGTCACGGGTGATCTTGGCCGCTCGTGGGTGAATGGTCAGCGCGTTTCGGATGCCATCGAAAGCCGTCTTCCTGTCACTTTGTCCCTTGTCGTTCTAACGGTCGCGCTCACAGCGATCATCGCGATTTTTTTAGGTATGCTCGCGGCCTATCGTGGGGGTTGGGTGGACTCGCTGATCCAGATCCTCAGCGTGGTCGCGCTCGCGATCCCGGGTTTCCTTATCGCGCTCTGGCTGGTGCTAATCTTTGCGGTGGGTCTTGGCTGGTTCCACGCGACCGGGTACACACCGATGACCCAGTCTTTCAGCGGCTGGCTCGCGTCCGTGATTCTGCCGGTCATAGCGCTCGCGATCGGCGCCATCGCCGGCGTCGCCCAGCAGATCCGGGGCTCGATTCTCGACACGATCGATCGGGACTATGTACGGACCCTGCGTAGCCGTGGACTCCCGATGAACCATGTACTTTATCGCCACGTGCTCAGAAATGCTAGCGGGCCCGCGCTTACGATCCTCGGCCTGCAGTTCATCGGATTAATTGCCGGCGCC
>NZ_MOWP01000045.1:0-68725 GCF_001983215.1 Frankia sp. CcI49 | reverse complement strand
CAATCCTTGGAAACAGCACAAGGGCAATCCTTGGAAACAGTGCTGCTCGCAGAGATGAGCGACGGCGGTACGTTGAGGACGTCCAGAAGTAATGTCGTAGCGCCCATCGAACATCGAGTGCGAGTGCGTGGACCTTCAGATCTCTTCGCATGGTAAGCCTCACCGCGGTCGCCGCAATACCCATCATTACGCTTGCGAACCAGACCCCCGAGGGAAAAGTTGCTACCTCTAAGTGGCTCATTGCCGGCCTTGCCTCGCTTGCAACTTTGATCGAGAGTTTCCTGCAGCTTGCGAAGCCCCATGAGTATGCCCTTGTAAAGCGCTATATGGCCGAAGAATTCGACAAACAAATCCGAGCGACCGCCACAGGCTACAAGGGACACGCGGATGCCAATCAGGGGACCGGAGAAGACATTATGGCCGACGATGAATCCGACCAAGAAGACGGTGAAGAACATAGGGATGACGATGAATCCACCCAAAAAGGCAGTGAAGACATTATGACTGACGATGAACCCACCCAAGAAGGCAGTGAAGAGAATAGGGATGACCGAGCTAGATCCTCTCAAGGGGGCGACGAAGAGGACGGCGAAGCCGTCCATTTTAGATATTTCTTTGAAAGGATAGAACCCCTCCGCGAGATCGCCGCGGCAAAGATGCGCGAAATTTCTGAAAGCTCCCTGATGGGCTCGGCGGCTGCCGATGCCTTTACTCAGGGAGAGGAAGAAGATGGGCAAAACAAGCCATTCGGCAAAGCCTGAGCTCTGGCACTGTCCCGTCGTGTTTACCCGGCCGATACACGAGATGCCTGGCACCCGCGCCTTGATAACCGATCTTTAAAGGTACCCATACCGAACGTGACCAATGATCACACTCAGACATGGTCACGCTCGGTAGTTCTCGTCCGGGAGTTCGTCCGTCAGTGGCGGCGGAGGAACCACGGGCGCGTATGTGCGGGCAGCACGAGGGGCTGTTGTCCCTGGGTTCGGCGGATCGCAGCCACGGCCGGCACGAAGAACATGTACTGGCAGCACCACACACCGAAGAGCAGTGACACCAGCGAGAACTACAACATCAACTTGAAGCAGAGAACGGTCATCTCGACAGTCAGGGCGACAAGTCCCGCGATGCCTCGGTCGATAGCACCTCCGCCGGACCGGCTGCCTCGGCCACCGAACGACATCCCTGGTGCTCGAAAGTTGAGCCCACTGAGACCGATCGACATACCAGGCCCATACATGCGCATGATTCCCCCGTTGACCCGCGTGGAGGGCATCATCCACTTGGCGCTGAAGCCAGCAAGCTGGACCCCACCATGGGCGGCGCATCATTGCCGATCGTGACCAGAGTCGGACGGCGCCCGAACTCGCACTAGGTAGTCGACCCGAGACCTTCGGTGATACCCGATCCTGGCAATCGATAACCACGGTCAGCAGTGGGATTCCGTGAGACTCACCGGGACCACGCCCCGACGATCATGGCGAAGTGTCTGACCAGGTCAGGCAGGATTCACCGAGGTCAGGAGGACCACATGGCGTCGGGCCGAGCGGCGCCCCGCGTAGTTTTCAAGACCGCCGCTGTTGTGCTTGGGGTCGGTCGGCTGTCCACGTAGGCACGTCCCGTCGTTTCGGTAGCAACGGTGTGTCCCAAGGCTGAAGCCCGGCGGGTCTACCGTCGGGCGGATGATCGATGGCGATGCGGATGGTCAGCGGTTCCTCGTCCTGCACGACTACGGGATGAGCGAACTGTGGTGGTGGGTCCGGGCGCGGTCGGCGCAGGAGATCGTCGAGCGGATCGCCGAGGTCGAGGTCGTGACGCAGCCTGAGGCCGTTCAGCGGGCCGCGACGTGGGACCTGACCGAGGTGGCCCTTGACGCGCCACATTTGCCGTCGCCCTTGAAGGAACTGCGGAAACAGCGTGACGCGCAGCGGGGGCATCCGGACTTCGCGGCTTGCGCCGGGAGGGCTCTCGTACATCTGTGTCGCCGGTGGGAAGGCGAGGATGGGGTTGACCCCGCTTCGTACTACCTGGAGGTCGGGCCGGACGGGCGCCGCCTGCGCCAGGTGGAGGTGCGCGACGACGGGACGTCTGTGAGGTCCGGGCCGGACGACTGGGCCTTCAACCCTCCTGTGGTCGACCTCTACGCCCCGGAGGCCGCCGCTTGGGAGATCAACTCCGAGGAATTCGAAGCTCAGTGGCGGCGTGCGGTTGACGATGGCGCATAGCCGCTGTCGGCCGACGTCGAGTGGCATGTCCGTCGTGCCTCTCGGGCAGCAGCGAGCGAGGCACTCCGTCCTCCTGATCGGCAGGCCGCGACGCCAGAGCGTCACACTCCGCCATCTTGTAGCCGCCGGGCCGCGAGCCCCCGAGGCGCTTCAGCGGTCCGCAAACAGTCCGCAGGAGGGTGGAAAACGGTCCACACCAGTGGCAACTACTGAAAGCGAGAACCGCAGGTCAGGCGGCCTGCCAGGCGGATAGGTGCAGGTCGGAGGACTACGCCGTGGCACGAAGCAGATGAAGGTCGCCGCCAAGGCAGGATCCGCCTGAGCTGGCGGCGTTGCTCGGCACGTCGGTCGGGGAGCCGGRGGCCAGGAACGTCGGCCTCCGTGGCGTGCTCCCCGGCCCTGGCGGAGGACTGCCGTACCGGTCGGGACGTTGCCTCGCCCGGACACAAGCTCCTGGGTGCCCGTACAGGACTCGCCGTGCGGACTGGTCGGTGCGATGGCCCAAGGCGCTGGCCGGGCCGGGCTCATGGCGCGCTCATTGTCGGGTGGCCGCGTTCATCACGGCGGTCGCCAGACGGTGGTTCTCGGGGGCCCCGCCACCCCCGCCGAAGGCAAAGCGGCGTCGGGTGTAGCTGTAGGTGACCCGGCTGCGTGGATCGGCGAAGGTCTGGGCGCCGACCGCTCCGCTGTGACCGAAGGCATCCGGACCGAGGAACGGGTATCGGACGCACTGTGCCTCGAAGCCCAGCAGAAAGTGGTCGGGCTCGCCGGTGACCAGGTCGAGGCCGCTCACATGGGCCGTGGTGAACTCGGCGAGGATGCCGGGTTCAAGTAGTGGGTCCCGGCCATGCCGCCCGCTGATCGCGGCGGCGTACATTCCGGCGAGGCCGCGGGCGTTACCGAAGCCACCCGAGGAAGCGGGGCCGAGCGCCCGTACCGACCGGGTGTTGGCGAACTCGACAAGGTCGGTCGGCGGGCTGGCGTTGAGGTTGAAGGCGATTCCCGTCAGGCTGTCCGGAGCCGGCGAGTTCGCTGCTGCGGCTTCGAGCCGCGCGGGCGGCAGCGGCCTGACGGGTACGTATCGTGATTCCAGCCTCTCGGGTAGCCCGAAGTAGAAGTCGAGCCCGTACGGCCGTCGGATGCGGTGCTCGTACAGCTCCTGGACGGACACCGCGGCGACCCGCCGGACCACCTCGCCGACGAGCGCGCCGATCACGAAAGCGTGATAGCCGTACCCGGTCCCAGGCGGCCAGTAGGGCCGCTGCCCGGCCAGTCGCCGGGCGAGGATGCGATCGTCGGCCAGTTCCGAGGTGCTGAACCCGCCGTCCACCCCGATCAGACCGGACTGGTGCGAGAGCAGGGCTCGCACCGTGATGTCGGCCTTGCCTTCGGCGGCGAACTCTGGCCAGTACGTCGCGACCGGGCGGTCGAGATCGATCACGCCGTCCTGTACCAGCAGCGCTACGACCAGGTAGACCGCACCCTTGGCTGACGAGTACAGGGCGAGTAACGAGTCGCCCGTCAGCCCGTCTCCGGCCCACAGGTCGACCACTTGCCGTCCGTCGTGGTAGGCCGCGAGCTGGGCCCCCGGATCATCGTCTTCGGCGGCGACGGCGGCGAACTCCTCCCGCACGTGCTCGTAGCCCGCTGCGACGGTGCCGTGCACACCGACCTCGCGCAATGTCATCGCCCCTCAGCTCTGGATGTCGGTTCGTCGACGTGTCGGCCCGTTCTCGGCTCGCGTCGACATCGGGAGTCGGGCCTGGGGTGGTTGGCGCCAGCGGGGGTGAGGGTCACGCCGCGGCGCGTGCGGCTCCGATCGAGCGGGCGACCCCTACCACCCGCTCGGCCTGGATCCGGGCCGCGGCGCGGGTGACGTCGTCGACCGGTTGGGCACCGCCGGCGTCGTGGTGGGAGGTTCCGTAGGGGTTGCCGTCGGTGAACTTGGCGGGATGGGTGTAGCCGGGGGCCACGACGATGCCGCCGAAGTGATGGAAGGTGGTGGCCAGTGCCAACAACGTCGACTCGTGGCCGCCGTGCAGGGTGCCGGTGGATGTGAAACCGCTGTAGACCTTGTCGGCCAGCAGGCCCCGCTGCCACGCGCCACCCAGGGTGTCGAGGAAATGCTTGAGCTGTGCGGAGACGTTGCCGAATCGGGTCGGCGAGCCCATGAGTACCGCGTCCGCCCAGATCAGGTCGTCGGCCGTGGCGACGTCGTCGGCTTTGGCGACCCGGACGTCGGCGGTCATCTCGGCGTCGAAAGCCCGTTCGGGTCTGGTGTCGACGGCCGCTTGCGGCGCGAGTTCGCCGACCCGGCGGAGGCGGACGTCCGCTCCGGCCTTCGTGGCGCTCTCGGCCATCTCGCGGGCGATCTCCGCGACGTGGCCGGTGGCCGAGTAGTAGATGATCGATACCTTGACGAGGGCACCCATCGGACGCGCTCCTGACAGTGGACGGGCAGGACAGAAGGGAAGCCGCGCTGGGGTCGGGCGTGCTTGACGGCCGCCGACCTCGCTCGTTGCGGCGTGGGCTGGTAACGACGGTATGGCGAGAACTCGCGATAGTCAATATCGGTGACTATCAACTTAGGTGACTAGTTGGGGGGAGGGCGATGCGTCGGAGTGAACGCAAGCAGGTTGATCCCGATCTTGGGATTCTCGCCAGTCGGCTCCTGTTCGCCGTGCAGGAGGAGCTGTTCCGCACCCTGGCCCAGCAGGGGCACCCACACCTGCGGCCCCAGCATGGAGCGGTGCTGGCCTACCTGGACGTCGACGGCAGTCGCGCCACCGACCTGGCCCGCCACTCCGGCCAGCACAAACAGGTCATAGGCAAGCTCGTCGACGAGCTGGAGGCGCTCGGCTACGTCGAACGCCGCCCCGATCCCGCGGACCGCCGAGCCAAGCTCGTCGTCCCGACGGAGCTGGGGCTCGACGAGATGAGCCGTTCCGACGCGATCGTGGCAGCCATCGAGGACCGCCACGCCGAGGTCCTCGGCGTCGACGCCTACGCCGAGTTCAAGCGCGCATTCGCGCAGATCACCCGGCAACAACGGGCCGAAGGTAACGATGGCGACTCCGTGGGTGCAGGTTTGTGAGCGATACGAGGCTGGGATCACCGCGTGGAAGACCCGCGGAAGCGATCTTCGGGACCATCTGGAGGGGGAGAGCGGCGGTGACTGATGCGTCCAGGCGTGCCCGGCGTGACGCGATTCGAGCCGAGTACGCGGCCGAGGAGGCCGAAGCCGCTGAGGCTGAGGCTGTCGAAGCGGAGCAGGCTGTCGTGTCTGTGAGAGTGCCCGCCTCGTTGGCCGAGGCCCTCAAGGCCCGCGCGGCGGCCGAGCACCTGCCGACCTCGGTGTTGGTCCGGCGCATCCTCGCTCGGGCGGTCCAGAGCCCTGATGCTCCTGTCGTCAGCGTGGAGCAGGTCGAAGAGATTGTGCGCAGGGTCCTTCGCGAATCAGCTTGATTCGCGGTCCGCAAACGGATACACAGGCCGCTGACCGTGTCCGCTTGCCGTGCTGGGGTCGGTGTGCCGGCTCCTTGGCGGCGGCGCTGACGGTTCGCGCCGACTCCATCCTTCCGATGATCGGTGGGGACTAGCAGATCCCCTTGAGGCGAGCGTTCACGGCGCCGCTGGCGGCTTCCGCTCCGTCGCGGGCATCGCGGGCATCGCGGGCATCGCGGATATCGTGGACGTGAAGGGTGCCCGAAGGTATGCCCTTCGGCGACTACCGGCTTTCGCGGGGCGGTCCTAAAATATGGGCCGGACACGCGACGGCCTGGGGGAACCTGTGGGTGAAGCGCGGGAGATTCGGGCCGTCCCGACGGCACCGGCCGGCGTGCGTCCTGCGTCCGGGGGCGTGCGTCGAGCGGCCGGTCAGGGTTCGGCTGGCCAGGATGACGCCGTCCTGTGGCGTCTTCAAGGCTCGGCCGGAAACCGGGCGGTCGGCCGCCTGCTCGCGTCGCCCAACGGCACATCGAACCGGCGGGCGGTGGCGGCGTCGGCCACCTTGGGCAGTCTTCGACCGCTGCACCGGGCGGTGACCGTGCAACGGTCGTGGATCGGGGATCGTGTCGCCTGGGTACGAAACGCGATTCGGGCCGGGAACTGGGAGACCGCCGATCCCCCGGGGGCCTATTACGTTCTCAATGGGCTGTCGCTGGACGATATGGTGCGCCTGCTGCGCGGGCTGACATCGTCGGAACGCGAGCAGCTGGCCAACAACCTCGAAGAACATGGCGGCGGCTCGGACCGGCCACGTATACATCTCGCCCTGGTCAACGCATCGGCGCCAGCGGCGAGCTCGGCGTTCCGCGAGCTCAGCGAGAGGCTCCTTTGGGCTATCCGCAGCGAGAACTTCACGACCCCGCCGGACGGAGCATTCCACATCCTCGGTGAAGCGACGTCCGGACAGCTCGCGGGCCTGGTCGCCGCCTTGAACCGGGACGCAATGGACGCCCTCATTGATCGGCGTGACCAGGCGCGCAATATCCGCGGCGCCAGCGAAGCGATGGCGGCGATCGAGCGTAGGCGGGGCCGGGGCGGTCCGACGCGCAGCGAGCAGCACCTGATCGACCTCGTCGAGGGCGGTGCGTGGGTGCGGTTCTTCACGGAGTTCAACGGCATGCAGGAGTTCGACCAGCTGCGGTTCCTGCGCGGTTCGCAGGGCGTCGTCCCCAGCATCCGCGACAACCTGCAGGCGGCCAATGGCATCGCCGATCCGGTCCGCGTGCGCTACCTGCTGGAACGGGCTACGACCTCGTCGGCGGCGAGCCTCTACGTGGACGCGGTGGTTCAGAGCTACTCCTGGCAGCCCAAGTACCGAGTCGAGCACCCTCAGGACCTGTCGCGAATCATACGTTTCGGGAACATGTTCGAGGTCGAGATCGACATCAACAAGATTTCGGACGAGCAGATGAGTGAGGAGGCGGCGGACAAGCAGTTCCACGAGGCGACGCCAGGTCCGGGCGGCTTCCTGTGGCCCGCCGTCCTCAACCGCAGCACCCTTCCCGTCCTGTGGCAGGCGAAGCAGCGCGTCCGGGAGCAGCAGGAGCGGATTCTCTTCGATGACGTGCTGCGCGACGGTATTCTCGTCGTCCAGTACTTCCTCGATGTTGTCTCGCCGGTCGCGCATGGCTTCGCCATCCGTTCGCTGGCGGCATTGCGAGGGGCGTCACTCAGCGAACGCTGGATGAAGGGTGCGCAGGTTGTCCGGGGCAGGATGCCCCATCAACCCGGGTCCGGCTACGCCACCAGCCTCGGGGAGCTCGCGGAGGGGCCCATCCTGCGACGGTACTACCCCAATGCCAGGAGCGCGCCGCCCAAGTTCCGGGCCTACGACGGTGTGGAGGGCGGCGTCGCAACCGAGACGCTGACGACGGAGGGGCCCAAGGCCAAGCGCATCACAGTGGTCAACCAGAAGATCAAGGGCGGACGGTGGATCAGCATCAAGTCGATCCTGTCACCCAATGACGCCAACCCCGAGAACGTCCGGAAAACGGTTAACGCCGCCTTGAACGACATGTACAACGAAGCCCACAACCCGTCGTTGAGAAAGCCCGCCCTCGATCCCGACCCCGTACACCCTGACACGTTCTACCGGATGTACAAAGAGACTCCCGACCGCGTCACCCTGCATATCGAGCTTCCCGTCGAGCGAACTCCCGAGCTGGAATCCGCTGCCCGGGCCGCCGCCAAGCAGTCCACTGTGCCAGCTGAGCTGCCGGACTTCGACCTTGTGATCAAGGGGACCTCCGACTGACGACCTGCTGGCCTGCACGAGCGCAGGCCGCCAGTGCTCGCTGGGACAACACGCGTGAGGCGCCTCCGGGACGTCCAGCGCCGCCTATCGCGCCAGCCAGAGCAGGGCTGCCCCGGCAAGGTAGGCGAGCAGGCCGCCCAGCGGCATGCCGACGAGGTAGTGGGCTCTGGAAGGAGCCACGTTGTTGCTGATCAGCCCGGCGAGGGCCCCGGCGTAGGCGGCCACGGTGAGCACGAGGCAGCGGACCGGGCTCGTGGGCCGGCGTGCCGGCCACCGCGGAAGCCGGCCGGGCGCCGCCAGCCGGCCGGGCGCCGCCAGCCGGCCGGGCGCCGGACGCCGGGCGCGAATCTCGATGCGGCCGAACACCGCCACCAACCCGGTCATCATCACCGTGAGCATGAGGAACCAGGGAAGCCGCCAGAGCCACCAGGAGAAGGTGCCCGCCGTCGGCGTCGGCAGCGCGTCCAGGGCGTCGAGCAGGCCGACGAGTAGCAGCACGGCGCACATGTGCCACAGGTAGAGGGTGAAAACGACCATGTTCACCCCGATCACGGCCTGCCAGGGTCGTCGGCGGCGCAGCCAGCGCTCGGCGGGGCCGCGCAGCATCATCACCAGGCCCAGCTGGAACGCGGTGGCGGCGATCAGGGCCAGGGTCGGCGGTGAGGCGTTGTGCGGCTCCTGCCCGGAGACGTCCACCATGCTGACGGGATAGGGCCCGGCCAGCGTCAGCGCCATCACCGTGGCCAGGCCACCGAACAACAGCGGTGCCCACACCCGCGGCCGGAAGGGCAGCCGGCCGTCCCACCAGAAGAATCCGATCTGGTGCATCACCAGCCAGCCGTAGACGTAGCCACCGTCCGCCAGCGCGGGATGGCCGTTGATCCGGGCGAGGTCTCCGAGGGCGACGAGGACGACCAGCACCACCACCACGGCCCAGCCGAACCGCTGGTGCAGCCGGTACATCGCCGGGGTCAGCAGCACCACGACGAGGTACGCGGACAGGAACCACAGCTGGATCGTGGCGAACCAGATGGCCAGCCGGGTGAGACTGCTGTCGGCGCCCAACGGCTGGGCGAACAGTGCGAGGACGGCGAGCACCACAAGGAAGGCGGTGGTGGGCCGCAGGAGGCGGCTTCCGCGGTCGCGCAGCCAGGTGGCTGTGCCGCCGCCGCGGCCGCGGTGCGCGGCCAGCGACGCGGCGTTGGCGTACCCGCCGGCGATGAAGAAGAGCGGCATCACCTGGACCAGCCAGGTGAACGGGTACATCCACGTCATCGACTCGAGCGCCGAGTGCCCGGTCAGCTGCCCGTTCCTGTCGTGGGTGATCACGCTGACCAGCCAGTGGCCGAGGACGACCAGCAGGATCGAGATGGCGCGCAGCAGATCGACGTACCGCTCCCGAGATGGCGGCGTCTGCTCGGCCAGTTCGCGCAGAGCCGGCACAGAGGCAGCCTTCCACGGGATGGTCCGCAGGCGCCCGTGTCCCGCCTTCACCACCGCCACGCCCTGATGACATCGGACCTACGACAGGACCTCGACCCGACGGATCGCACCAGCAGGGCCGGGGAACCTTCGCCGCTCCGCCATCGCGCTGTGGTCGGCTTCCTGGTCAGGCTGTGACTGTCACCGTTCCGGTCATCGACGGGTGGATCCTGCAGATCACCGTGAAGGTTCCCGCCTTGCTCAGGGTGACCGTGGCGCGCTGGCCCTTCTCGAGCTCGCCGGTGTCGAAGCCACCGGCTTCGGATGTCCATGTGTGTGGCGCGTCGTCGTTGTTGACGACGGTTATCGTCTGCCCCACTTTGAACGTCGGGGTCTTCGGGCTGAACGCGAAGTTCTCGATGGTCACGGTCGTGGCGTTCGGCGCGCCGCCCGCCGTCGCGCTCCCCGAATCCGCGGCCGGGGCCGTCGTGGTCGACGGGTGCGATCCGTAGGACGACGAGTGGTCCGCGCCGGCCGCCGTCGCGGTCACCGAAGCTGACGGACTGGGCGTGACGGCGACATCCGTGCCCGTGTCGTCGGACCCCCCGCAGGCGCCCAGCAGGAAGGCCAGTGCGGAGCCGGCGACGGCGACCCGGCAGGACACGCCCACCATTCCCGCTCGGCGTCCTCCATTCACGCGTACCAGGTTCACGGCAGCTCCTCGCAGGTCGTGACCCGCCTTTTTCGGTGTCATGGCCCGACACCGCCGGCGGATCGGCCGGGGACCATGCTGCTGCCCGGCGCACCACTCGGGTGCGCTCTGTCATTCTCGCGACCGTCGCTGATGTGGTGTCGGGGAGCGCGCAGTCATGCAGGGGGTGGGTCCGAGGCGGCCGGTGCGGGAGACGGCTGACCGCCGTTCGAGTGCGCCGAGGCGGGCGAGTCGGTCTGCGCGGGCCTCGGGCCTCGGGCGTCCTCGTGACGTAAGCGTTCACCGGGCGGTGACGGTGAAGGACACGTATGTTCCGGCGGGCTCCACCTCGGGACCGCCCGGCCGCCAGGAGACGCTGAGTTCGCGGCCCTGGGTGACGGCCGCGGGCAGGGTGACCCGGAAACGGAAGTCCTGGCTGGATTTCGCTGCCAGGACGGGCACGGGCCGAGTGTTGAGGCGGTAGGTGGACCTGGTGTTCACCGCGTCCCGGGTGGCGTCGCCCAGGGAGAAGAGTTCCTGGCCGTAGACGACGCCGTGGAGGTCCATCGGCGCGTCGGCCGGGTTCGTCAGCCTGATCACGTAGTCGATCGTCGCGCCGGCCGGAGCCGTCATCGCCGCGGGGCTCACCAGGGTCGCGGTCAGGCCGGTGAGCGCGTAGCGGGGAACGGTGACCGGATTGAGCTCGTCCCATGCCCCGACCGACAGGAACGTGCGCAGCTCGGGGTGGATCTCGCTGGAGGAACACGGCGGCGCGGAGGCCGCTGTGACGGATGCCGTCAATGTTCCGCCGCCGTGCGGCAGGGTGAGCCGTAGGGCCTGCCGGCCGTGGGAGCCGCAGTAGGGGGCCGACCAGTCGAGGCGCAGCCCGGCGCGCTCGCCCGGGTTGACCTGGGTGATCCGCAGTTCACCCTGCTCGTCGATGGCGTTGCTCACCTCGACTCGGGTCGGCTGGTCGTCGACCAGCAGTTCGGCGTCGCTGCGCCCGGACAGTGTGCAGGGCTGCGTCGAGATGTTCGTGGCCTCAACCGTGCCCATCAGGCCGTACGGACCGGCCCGTCGGATGGCGCGTGACTCCTGGTCGTCGGCGCTCGGGTCGACGTGTGGGGTCAGGTCCTGCCAGGCGGGGAGGACGGCAGCAAGGTCGGAGGCCTGGCAGTGACGGTCCGTCGTGATGGTCCAGCGCAGGCGTGCCGGCCGGGTGAACTCGGAGTCGGCCGCCGGCTCGTCCACCCACGGAACCGTGCCGTCGGCCGCGAGGGTGGCCGGTGYGGACACTCTCGGCGGCAGCGGAGCGGCCCTCGTATCCGGGGCGCGGTCACATCCGGCGACCAGACCGCACGCCGTTATAGCCGCCGCCATGGTGACCGGTGCGGTATGTGCCCTGATGTGCCTCATACGGTCGAGTACATCCGCCACCTCGACATCGGTCATGAGTACACGTACTCATAAGCGCGGCGTAACGGCTCCCCGCGCTGCTCGAAGCGCCGCCAAGGGACCTGTCGTCCATCCCGAGCCGGGCGCCCGGCTCGCCCCACAGTTCGCTCAGTGGGACAGCACGGTCGCGAAGGCCAGCCACGGTGATATCGACGCGTTCGGGAGTGGAGGTCGTCCGGGCGGATTTCGACGAACCCGCGTCGCTGCGCCAGGCGGTGGCCACGGTCCGGACGATGTTCCTGCTCACCGCACCGGCCTCACCAACCACGCGCCACGACCTGGCCCTGATCGACGCGGCACGATCGGCGGGAGTGCGCAAGGTGGTGAAACTGTCCGCGATCGGCACAGGTGAAAAGATCGGCGCCGATGTGGTCGGGGCATCGCACCTGGCGGCCGAGCGAGCGGTGCGCGACAGCGGGATGAGCTGGACGATTCTGCGCCCGTCCAGCTTCGCTTCGAATGCCCTGCGCTGGGTCGAGGCAGCCGACCAGGGGCAGCCCGTGCTCGATCTCACCGGACCGGGCCGGCAGGGAGTCGTCGATCCCCATGATGTCGCCGCCGTCGCGGTCGAGGCCCTCCTGTCGTCGACGCACATCGGCAGGATCTACACACTGACGGGACCGGAGCTGCTGACCATGACCGAACAGGTGGCCTGCCTGTCGCAGGCGGTGGTACGCCGGATCGACACCGTCGCAGTGAGTCTTGAGCAGGCAGCCGACGAGATGCTCGCAGCCGGGATGGACAGATCCGCCGTCGACATGATCATTATCGGCGCCGCCTGGGTCCGCGCCGGCCACAACGCCATCCTGACCGGCGATGTGGCCGCTGTCCTGGGCCGTCCTCCCGCCAGTTTTCAGTCCTGGGTCCTGAGGTGCCGGCAGGCCCTCGGCGCCTCACGACCGACGCCGCTTGGCCGCCGTCGGACACCGCCCGGGTGTCGTCGTCGCCGGTTCGTCTACGCCGAATGGCGCAGGTCGTACTCGTTGGCGACGACCCCGGAGCCGAAGGTGGTGGATGCGACCAGCCGCGCCGGACGCGGCCGGCAGTCGCCCTCGAACAGCGAGATTCCCGCGCCGAGAACGACCGGGTTCACCTTCAGCACCAGCCGGTCGATCTGCTCGGCCAGTGCGCTCGCGAGCGTGCCACCCCCGCAGAGCCAGATGCTCCCCCCATCTCGCCTGCGTAGCCGTTCGACCTCTGCTACCGGGTCGGACGAGACCAGGCGGACGTTCGCCGGAACCCGCTCGTTCGCGTGGCGACGGGTGAAGACGACCTGCTCCAGGTGTGGGTAGGGGTCGATCAGGCCGACCCGGCGGCCTACGTCGTAGGTCTCCCAGCCCATCAGCACGGTCGTGAAGCGGGAGTTGTCGGCTGTCAGTCCGAGAGCTGTCAGCGCGGGCGCCGGCAGTGTGTCCGCGTACTCCCGGAAGATCCAGTCCATGTGGTCGCCGGAGGTCGGGAACGCCGAGAAGTCGCCGTCTGGCGCCGCGATTCGACCGTCGAGCGAGACCGCGACGTAGTAGACGAGCTCACGCATGAAACCTCTTTCCACTGCACCTGTCGTGGTTGCAATGTACGGCAGGTGTCGTGGTTGGCGCTACCCTCCTTGTCGTGGCCCGCAACAACGAACGACGCACGGAACTTGCTGACGCCGGACTCGCCGTCCTGGCACGGGAAGGCGCCCGAGGTCTCACCCATCGAGCGGTTGACCGGGAGGCCGGCGTCCCGATCGGCACCTCGTCCAACTACTTCCGCTCGCGCGCCGACCTGTTCGACGGGATCGTCCGCCGGATCGGTGAACGGCTGGCGCCGGAGCCGGCGGTCCTGGAACGCCTGGGCAGGCGCGAGCCCTCGCGAGAGCTGTTCGCCGACTACATCAGCGACATCGTTCGACGGATGACCACCCACCGCGACCTGACCATCGCCCTGTTCGAGCTGCGCTTGGAGGCAGCCCGCCGCCCCGAGGTCGCGCAGCGCCTCACCCCCTGGTTCCGGGACGCCTTCGCCGCGGACGTCGCCTTCAACACCGCGGCCGGACTGCCCGGCGACGCCGCTGACATCGCGCTGTTCCACTACGCGATCGACGGCCTGATGCTCGACCGCCTCACCGTCTCGATCGACCCCGGTTCCGCCGCGGACGCTGTCGCGCGGGATCTCGTCGACCGCCTGCTCCCCGAGGCGGACTGCGCTTCGTAGAGCGTGAGCAGGGGCGGAGGCAGACGAAGCCGCTGCCAAGGGCGCGCGAGGCCTGAGGTGAAGGCGGGTTCAGGTAGTGGCTACCAGGACGTCCTCGCCGCTTGATGGGCGCAGGCCGTCGGGCCGGCCGGTGAAGTAGCGTTCCGCGAGCGCCGTTCCAGGTATGTGGCGGACATCCTTGAAACCCGCCTCGCGGGCCATCGCGAGCATTTCGTCGGGTGGGTAGAAACTGATGAACGGGGTGTTCGAGGCCCGTGCGCCTCTCCTGGACACGTCGAGCCCGGCACGGTCGGCGTCGTCGGTGAGCAGCTCGGGCGGCAGCAGGAACGTCATCGCGACCGTCGAGCCGGGGGCGAGCCCGGCGATCTGGCGCAGAGTGGCGGCGGTGGCCTCCTTGGACAGATACATGGTCACGCCGGTCGAGGCGACGACAGCAGGCCGCGTGGCGTCGAAACCGGCGGCGGTCAGGTGCGCGGGCCAGCCCCCGTCCGTCTCAAGGTCGACGGGGACCATGCGCAGCCCGTCCGGGATGCCATAGCCCAGGTCGATCAGGCGCTGGCGCTTCCACGCCTGGGGGCCGGGCTGGTCGACCTCGAACACGGTCAGGCGGGCGGCGATCTCCGGCTCGCGCTGGACGAACGTGTCGAGACCGGCGCCCAGGATGACGTACTGGTCGACGCCCTGGGCTGCCTTCTCGGTGACGAGGTCCTGGATGAGACGCGCGCGGGCCACGATCGACGCGCGGAAGCCGCTGGTGGCCTGCGGGTCCATGTCCGGCCGGGCGCGCCAGTCGCCGTCGGGGGCGGCCAGGTGCAGGCCGATCTCGTCGGTGAGGACGTGCGGTGGCGAGTCGACCTGGACGTGCATCGCCCGCCAGAGGGCGACGCGAACGGCGGTGCTGTCCGGCGTGGTGCTGTCCGGTGCAGTGTTCTCCGGCGCGGTGCTGCGCGGGCCGGTGCCGGTCACGCCTTCACGTCTCCCAGGTCAGCTCCGCCGGGGGCCTGAAGACTCCAGAGCCGCCCGTCGGGATCACGAACGGTCATCTCCCTGGTGCCCCAGTGGGTGTCCTCGAACGGGGTGACGACCTCGACGGCGGGGTCGGGCTGGAATGCGTCCGCGTCAGGCACCTTCAGCACGATGCGCGGCGCCTGGAGTTCCCGGGACTCGGGAATCTCCGCGATGAAGACGTAGGGACCGTCGCCGTTGCGAAGCTGGCCGGAGTTGTGGCCGGTGTCGAACTCCAGCCTGAAACCCAGCGCCTGGAAGAATCCTGCCGCCCTGCCCCAGTTGTGGGTCTCCAGGAAGACGGCTTCGATTCCTTCGGTCGTCATGTCAGGTCTCCGATCCTGATGAATGCGATCGTTGCCCGTGGGCGTTGTCGAGGTAGGCGCGCAAGGCCTCGGCGACGAGCGCCGAGAGGGACAGCCCCGACTCGATGGCATGGTGTTTGACCTGCTTGATCAGCCCGATCGGCAGGTACACGTTGAACTGCTTGACGTCCTCGTCGCCCACAGCCAGGACGCTAGCATGCTAGCAACCTAGATGCGAGTCCGATGGTCCCCGGTCGACGACTCGGTGCCGCCGAGTCGTCGGTGTCGTGGCGGGGCGCCGGCTGATCCGAGCTGCGGTCGCGCTCCGCCATCCCGTGCCGGCGGAGCGCGGGCCCGCCAGCCGGCCTGTGGAGCGCAGCCAATCCGCAGGTGGGTAGAAGGTGGCGGCGCGCCGCATCGACAATTCACCGCACAGAAGATAAAAGGGGCGCAGAGTCGTTTGGTAATTCGCAAGAGCTGAGGATTTCGGCTGTCGGAACGACCAAAATCCTCAGCTCTTGCTCGGCAGCAGCCAAAAATTCGAAGCTCGGGATTTTGCCGCATGCTCTGGGACGACAAAAATCCTGGACTCTTCGAGTCGTGGCACCGTGCCGAAGCACGGCCACACTCCTACACGTCGAAACTCCTACACGTCGAAGTCGGTGTATACCGGTGCGTGGTCGCTCCAGCGCTGAGCGTATGTCGGTGCCCGGTCGACGGCGGCGGCCAGGACCCGCTCGGCGAGTTGGCCGGTTGAGATCAGGTAGTCGATGCGCCAGCCAGCGTCGGTGTCGTAGGCGCGGCCTCGCCACGACCACCACGTGTATGGGCCCGGCCGCTCTCCCGCGAAATTCCGCACGACGTCCACGAAGCCGTCCTCGGTGAACAACTGGTCGAGCCAGGCTCGTTCCTGGGGCAGGAATCCGGCCTTCTTGAGATTGCCCTTCCAGTTCTTCAGGTCGATCTCGCGGTGGCATATGTTGAGGTCACCGCAGACCAGCACGTGCCGACCGTCCGCGGCCAGCTTCGCCATGCGTTCCCGGATCGCGGCGAGGAAACGGTACTTCTCCTCCTGCAGGGGTGTGTCCGCCTCGCCGGTGTGTACGTAGACGGACACCACCGTCAGCAACCCGGGATCGCCGTCGAGCGAGAAATCCGCCTCCACCCATCGACCCGTACCGGTGAAGTCACCGAGCCCCAGACGGACGTCCACCGGCGCCATCCGGGCGAGGATCGCGACCCCGGCCCGGCCCTTCGCCGCCGACGCCTCATGGACGATGTGCCAGCCCGGCCCGACCGCGTCCGCCAGGATCGCGTCGTCGGCGCGCACCTCCTGCACGCACAGGATGTCCGGGCGCCGGTCCTCCAGCCACGTGCCCATTCCCCGCCGTCTGGCCGCGCGAATGCCGTTCACATTGACCGTCGCCACTCTGAGCACCGCGCCCCGGCCTCCTCATCAGCACCTTTCCACCATGGAAGCAGGGCGGGCGGTCAGTCCGGGTGGCGGGGTGGGTTGGCCGACGGCCGGACGAGGCCGATCTCGTAGGCGAAGACGACGGCCTGTACCCGGTCGCGAAGCTCGAGTTTGCCGAGGATGCGGCCGACGTGGGTTTTCACGGTGCCTTCGGCGAGGACGAGCCGGGTGGCGATCTCCGCGTTCGACAGGCCGGCCGCGACCTCACCGAGGACGTCGCGCTCGCGGTCGGTGAGCCGGGCGAGCCTGTCCGCTCCGTCCCGGCCGGGTCCTGCCCCGAACGGGCGGTGACCGGGACCCGACCCGGTGTCGTCCAGGTCGGGCAGGCGGTGCGCGAAACCGTCGAGCAGCCGCCGGGTGGTGCTCGGCGCGACGACGGCGTCCCCGGCGGCGACCGTGCGGATGCCGGCGAGCAGGTCGTCCGGCGGGACGTCCTTGAGCAGGAATCCGCTGGCGCCGGCCCGCAACCCGGCGAAGGCGTATCGGTCGAGGTCGAACGTGGTCAGGATGAGCACCTTCGAGGCGCCGCCGGAGGCGACGATCTGCCGGGTCGCCTCGATGCCGTCGACACCCGGCATCCGCACGTCCATCAGGACGACGTCCGGGGCCAGCTCGGCGGTGAGCCGGACGGCGGTGGCACCGTCCCCGGCTTCGCCGACCACCCTGAGGTCCGGCTGCGAGTCCAGCACCATGCGGAAGCCCATCCGCAGCAGTGGCTGGTCGTCGACCAGGAGCACGGTCGTCGTCACGATTTCCCCGCCTCCAGCGTTTCCTGCGCCGTGTCCGGATGGTGCGGGCTGGTCGGGCTGGTCGGGCTGGAACTGTCCGCGGCTCTGATCCGAGCGGTGACCCGCCATCCGTCGTGCCGGCCGGTGACCGGCCCCGCGGTCAGTGTCCCGCCATGCAGAGCGGCGCGTTCCCGCATGCCCTGAACTCCGCGTCCGCCGGTCGGCGCCGGACCGGTGGCGGGCACGCCGCGGCCGTCGTCCACGATTTCGATCTCCACACCGACGGCGTCGTACCGCAGCAGAATCCGTGCCCGCGTGCCTGGCCCGCTGTGCTTGAGAACATTGGTGAGCGACTCCTGGACTATGCGGAACACGGTGAGCTCCGCGTCGGCGGTGAGCGTTCGGCGCCTTCCCGCACTGGTGAGTCGCACGGCCAGTCCAGCCTGCCGGATCTGGTCGATCAGGTCGTCGAGGTCGCCGATTCCCGGTTGTGGTGCGGTCTCGGCGGGRCCGGTCGGATCGGTGATGGCGGTCCCGGTCCCGGTCCCGATCGCGGCCGCGGTCAGGTCTGCGATGCCGGCGGTGTGCCCAGCTCCCGCTCGTACCCCGGCTCCTGCTCTCACCCCGGCTGCGGAGGCCGCGGACGCCGCGGAGGGCGGCGGTTCGATCTCGGTCCGCTCGTCGCGCAGGACGCCGAGCAGCCCGCGCATCTGCGCGAGCGCCTCACGGCCGGTGGCCGAGACCTGCTCGACCGCCCGCGTCGCCCGCGCCATCCCCTCGTCCACGTTCGTGGCTGGGCCTGCGGCTGTGGCCGGGCTGGACGCCGGGCTGGACGCACGGGACGGATCGGAGAGCGCGGCAGGGGGAGGCGCTGCCGGGCCGCGCAGGGCGAAGGTGGCCCCGTCCGCCAGCGCGATCATCACGGAGAGGTTGTGCGCCACGATGTCGTGCATCTCGCGGGCGATCCTGGCCCGTTCCCGGGCCGCGGCGAGTCTGGCCTGCTGGTCCCGCTCCCGTTCGAGCCTGGCCGCGCGGTCGGCCAGGGCGGTGAGGTAGGCCCGCCGGGTGTTCATGTTGACGCCGAGCACACCGGCGGTGATCCCGAGCGCGCCGAGGAAGACCGCGACAGCGATCCGGTCGTAGAAGCGGGCGTCGGGCAGGCCGACGCAGAACCATGCGACCAGCGCGGTGAGGGCCACGGCCGCGGCTGCCGCCATCCGCCGCGGCCGCCGCGCGGCGACCGTGTAGAACGCGATCAGCAGCGACATGGTGCCGAAGTTCTGAACCCACAGAAGAAGCTGGAGGACCGCGGCTGCCGAACAGGCCGCGAAGACCGCGATCGGATGGCGCCGCCGGAGGCACAGCGGCGCGACCGATGCGACGATGAGCAGCAGCGCCACGACAGACGGACCCGCCAGATCGACAGTGGGCGGCAGTGCGACGAGACCCAGCATCGAGGCCAGGGCGGAGTCGACGAAGACCGGATGGGCCCGCAGGGCGCGGCCTACCCGCCCGTGCCGCATCCGTCCGAAGACCACACCGGGGACATCCGGCGGCTCCGCCGTGCTCATGCCGCTCATCCTCCTCTCGCCCACACCCTCGCCGCCCACCGCTCGCTTTCCGCTTTCCGCTTTCCGCTTTCCGATTGCCGCTTGCCGACCGCCGACCGCCGACCGCTGGCCCCGCGGGTGTGCTCGGAGGCGGCCGTGCTCAGACGTCCCGGCGGCCCAGGACGACGGCGGCGGCGACCAGCGTCACCACCAGGTAGACGGTCATCATCACCGCGGCGGTGCCGGGGGAGAACGCGTCGCCGGAGCCCTGGGTGGAGATGAGGACCTCGCCGATCGAGGCAGGCAGATACCGGTTGATCGACTGCATGCTCGCGGGCAGCAGGCCCACCACCATCGGCAGCCCGAGCAGGACGGCGAGCAGCGCCGACACGGCGCCGGCGGTGCTGCGCAGCAGCGCGCCGATGGCGAGGCCGAGCAGCCCCACCGCGGTCAGGAAGAACGCGCAGCCGACGATCGCCCGCGCCGCGCCCGGCGAGCCGATCGAGACGCTGAGATCATCGCCGGCGAGGATGGCCTGGCCGACGGTGAACGAGAGCAGACCCGTGACCAGCGTGAGGGCGAACGCGACACCGGCGAACACGACGGCCTTGGCCCAGAGCACCGGTAGCCGCCGGGGAACCAGGGTCAGCGTCGCGCGGATCATCCCGGTGGTGTACTCGCCCGTGATCATCAGCACACCGAGGACGCCGATGGTGATCTGGGCCAGCAGCGCGCCGCCGAGGCTGGGGGCGGTCGCGTCGAAGTCGGCGTTCTCCGGGTCGAGGGTGGTCCCGTCGGTGGCTATCGCGCAGAGCAGGACCGCGAGGCCGATCATCGCGACAACGGTGAGGGCCAGGGTCCACCAGGTGGACCGCAACGACCKGAACTTCGTCCACTCGGATCGGAGCAGGCCGAGAAGGACGACGTCCCCCGCCGGGCCCGCGGCGTTCGCCGCTCCGCTCGCGCCGACGGTGCCGGTCCCGTTCGCTGAACGGGTCGCCTTCGCCGAACGGGTCGCCTTCGCCGAACGGGTCGCGTTCGCTGAACCGGTCGCGTTCGCCGGGTCCGCGACGTCCCTGCCGCCGGCGGGGGCCGTGATCGTCCGACCGTCCCGGGGATCTGTGAACTGGGTGTTCATCGGTTCGCTCCGATACCGGCCGGTGCCGCGTTCGTGAACTCGACGGCGTCGCGGGTGATGTTCATGAACGCGTCCTCGAGGGAGACGAGGCGGGGGGTGAGCTCGTGCAGGGCGATCCCGCCGGCGCGGGCCAGCTCGCCGATCCGCGCGCTGGCCAGGCCCGCGACCTCGATCGTCTCGGCGGTCCCGATCGCCGTGGACACCTGATCGGGCGTCGGGCCGGGCCGGTGGCCGAGTGGGTCGGCGGGTTGGTGGCCCGGGGCACCGGCGGGCAGCAGGGACGCCGCCGGGTCGGGCGTCGCGGTGACCGTCGCGCCCTCCCGGACCAGCATTTCGGCGAGTGCCGCGGCATGTGGCGAACGGACGAACACCCGGTTCCCGGAGGCGGCGCGGACGAAGTCGGCGACCGACGTCTCCTGGATCAGCCGGCCCCGCCCGATCACGATCAGCTCGGTGGCGGTCAGCGCCATCTCGCTCATCAGATGCGACGAGACGAGCACGGCGCGACCCTGTGCGGCGAACCCGCGGAGCAGGTCGCGGATCCAGCGGATGCCCTCCGGGTCCAGCCCGTTCACCGGCTCGTCGAGGATCAGCGTCGACGGGTCGCCGAGCAGGGCGGAGGCGATGCCGAGCCGCTGGCCCATCCCGAGGGAGAAGCCGCCGGCCCGTTTGTGGGCGACGTCGCGCAGGCCCACCAGCTCGATCACCTCGTCGATCCGCCGCCGGGCGATGCCGTGCGTCTGGGCGAGCGCGAGCAGGTGGTTGGCGGCGCTGCGCCCGGTGTGGATCGCCCGCGCCTCCAGCAGGGCCCCGACGTGGCGCATCGGTGCGGCCAGCTCGCGGTAGGGCCGGCCGTCGATGAGCGCGGTGCCGCCGGTCGGCCGGTCCAGGCCCAGGATCATCCGCATGGTGGTTGACTTGCCGGCACCGTTCGGCCCGAGGAAGCCGGTGACGACCCCCGGCCTGACGGTGAAGGAGAGATCCTCGACCGCGACCTTCTCCCCGTAGCGTTTGGTGAGCCCGCGCGCCTCGATCATGTGTACCCCGCGTCCGTCGTCGACGTCCGGCCGGCTGCCGGCTGACGTCCCAGAACGCTAGGGATCTTCGGGGCCGCCGCCGACCACCGCGAGACCGATCTTCGGCGACCGCCACGTACCTCTCAGGTCACGGCTCCTACGTCCTGAGAGGTACACCCACCCGCGTGCCCACGAGCAGAGCGCGGACGTCGCAGGCCGGATAGGCCAGCGGAGGACGCCGCAGTGAGTCCGTGCGGCGACGGGGCACAGCCGCAGGGCGATCGTCGCCCGCTGGGCGCTGATCACGACGCTGCGCGAGGGCTGCGGCTGCGAGGGCGGGTCGAGCCTGTCAGGTATCGAGGCGCCGTAGGCGTCGCACCTCAGCCCGTAGCGACTCCAGCTCTGCCCGGGGGATGGTGACCAACTCGGAGGCCTCGACGCTCACGATCGACTCCCTTGGCTCGATGCTGGCCCCCAGTCCAGCGGGCGCAGAGCCGCAAGATCGAAATGGGAACCACATGCGGTCGCGCCGTCCCGGTTTCGGTTACAGGGGGTACCTGTGCGCGAAACCGGGACAATGCAAAAGGACGTACGGGTCCTCGGCACCGCACCCCCACCCCGCCGATGAGGTGTCGATGAGGGCCGCCGGCTATGGCCACGCGCACTGACGCCTGGTCCAGCCTTGCGCGACGGGATCGGCGACGCAGATGCGGAGAAATTTCGGTAATCGCGTCGCGGACACGGTGCTGGCCGGGTATGTTTCCGTCCCGGAGGATCTGCTCCTGACGCGGTCTGCGCCGCGGGAAAGATCTGTTGCGCTCGTCGTCATCGTTCGGGTCGGTCACCTGAGAGGTGTGCGGCGAGAGTCCGGCGACGGGTGACGTCACCCCGGACGTGGAGTACCAGCCAAGCGGTCGTCCGGCTGGTACTCGCCTGGTGTCTCACGTGCCACAGCGTTTTCGGTGAGAAGCGCCGAGGGGTGGTCCCGTCCGGGGTTCTTCGATTCTTCGGCCCACCTTGAAATCGCCGTGAGCAGTTCGTGATGTCTTTCCCGTCGTGGCTGGTGAACCTGTCCATTCGGGTATTGAGGAAGAAGGCGATGGCGAAGAAGTCCCTGCGATCCCCCTTGGTCGCGGCACTCGTTCTGGGTACCGCGCTGGCCGTCACGCTGCCCGGAACCGCTTACGCGGCAACCACCATCACAGTACGTACCGCGACCCCCGCGTCCGGGCCGGGCACAGCCAACACGGAGAACACGAGCGACGCGAACTGCCGGAGCGGCGGCGACACCGACGACGTGGTCTCCGGAGTCGGCATTCTCCAGACCATCGGCACCGCGGCAGCGCAGAGCAATCTGCACGTCAAGGGAATCGTCCCCTTCAACGGGACCAGTGAGTACACCCTCCCGAACTCCTACTCGGACGGGGTCGTCGGCACCAACGCGACCCAGGCGCGAGCGGTCGGTGCCACGGGTGGTTCGGGAGGCGGTTTCGATGCCGCCTTCGGGTCGACTCCGTATGCGATGTGCCTGGATCCGGGCGGCACGATCACGGGTACCCAGATCGTGATGGACCACGTCGCGGGGCCGACCGCCCCGGGAACAATCGACCTGGCGGTGGCGACCTGCCCCGAGGGCACCCGTCTGCTGGGCGGCGGCGCGCGAACTCTCCCGGGCACCGTGGGGCCCCTCAAGCCAATCGTCAGCTACCCCACCTTCCTGGACGGCACCGGCCCGGGTACCCACGACAACGGTGCCATCGCCGCCGCCGACGGGGAGATCAACCCGGATTCCTGGGCCGCGGGCGGCTCGTACGGCGGTATGAGCACGAGCTCCAGCAACGTCACGTACGCATACGCGATCTGCAGCGGGGAGGAAATCGACGTCAGCGGTGTCACTGTCACCGTGCGATACGACGACTCGAGTGGTCCGACCAGCAACACCGACCTGCACGAGACCACGGTCGGATGCGACGAAGAAGACGGAACGCTGATCAGCGGCGGCGCCGGTATCAGCGGCGGTGACATCACCACCTCCGACTTCACCGCACCCGGAACCCAGGGCGATCACCTGAACGGCAGCTACCCCAGCGACAGCAGCGGGAATCCGCTCACCACCTCGCCGGCGCACTGGACGTCCCTCACGCACACCGGCGGAAGCGGCTCGACAGGTGCCACCACATCCCACGTCTGGGCGCTGTGCCTGACCGGCAACTGATCGGCAACTGATCGGCGACTGGCCGGCAACCGATCGACACGCACAGCACGGCACGTCCGTAACACGGAGTGACAGATTGACCTCGGCAGGTGGGGCGACGTTGGGCGGATGCCCCGCCTGTCGAGCCACCCGATGCGCTGGAGGATCTACGGAGCGCCGCCGCCGACCTCCAACTTCCGCATATGAGGGTGATTTCACCGTAAGTTGTTGTTTTTGCGGTTCTACAAGTAGTACCGTGCTGCTCGCCGAGACGGATGACGGTCCGTGACCGGTGTGGTCGCCGGCGTCTGCGGTGCCGCGCCATCAATCGGCTGGGCCGCAAGCAACGTCGGGTACGGGGACTTGCTGCGCCTGTGGACCGACCAGTTGATGTCAGGGGGGCTCGCGCGATGCGACGCAGGGACTGGGCCAGGGCCCGAGGTCGACGACCGGTGGGATCTGGGCGATCGCGGGGAGTGGCCGTCGCCCTGTCCGCTCTCGTGGTGGCTGTCGCCGCGGTGGCGCCCACCGTCATAGCGCCGGTCGTGGCCGCGGCGGCTGAACCGCAGGAACCACAGGAACCGGTGATCCGGGTCGCCTCCGCCGAGCTCACTGTCCCGGCCACGCCGTCGGCCTCCGCGACCGCGGTGACCTCGTGTCCGGCGGGCAGCCGGCTGCTCAGCGGCGGTGCGCTGGCCAGCGGAACCGATGCCACCGCCGCCAGCGGGCTGCGCGCGAAGGCGACCTTCCCCAGCCACGCTAACGGGACCCGGATCGAGGACAGCACCGGGGAGATTCCCGAGTACTGGGCGGCCGTCGGCGATGTCACCGGTCCGCCCGGGGACGGTGGCAAGGTCTCCAGTTTCGCGGTGTGTGTGGAGGAGGCGAGGCTGCTCGGCCAGCTGTCGGTCGTCGCACGGCTCGCGGTCGGCCCGACCCAGGCGGGCGCCGTCCAGGTGACGGCCCCGTGCCCCGGCGGAACAGTGGCGGTGGGCGGCGGCGGGCTGATGGCGTCGGGCGGGTCGCTTGCCGGCATGACGACGGTCAGCAGTTTTCCCAGCGACGCCCAGGGGAATCCGCTCCCGGACGGGGCGGCGGACCCTCGGTACTGGACGGCGGTGGTGGTCGGCAGCGGGGCGGCCCCGACGACCACGCGGACCATCGCGAGCGTCATGTGCGCCAAGCCCGCCGACATGGATGTCCGGGTGGTTCGCAAGGACGGCCTGGGCCCGCAGGCCGGCAACGGCCAGGTGACCTACACGGCCAGCTGCCCGGCGGATCTCGCTCTGCTGGGCGGAGGGCAGCATCTGAGCAGGGGCGCGGGTGGGGCGTATGCGCCTGACGCGTATCTGCGCGGCAGCTATCCCAGCGACCAGGCGGGCGTCCCCGCCGGCAACGGGTCGACCGGTCCGTCGTCGTGGAGTTCCACCATCGTCGCCGGTGCTTCCGGCGGGACGGGCGATCAGGTCGCGAGCACGTTCGCGCTGTGTGGCGACTTCGACCACGACACGACGACGTCGCTGGCTACGAACATCACGAGCCCGCTGTTCGGCCGGCCGGTCGAACTGACGGCCTCCGTGCTGCCGGCGCTGCGCGATGTCGGCACCCCGACCGGAACCGTCACCTTCTCCGACGCGACGAGGCCGCTGGCGACCGTTCCCCTGAACGCCGAGGGAAAGGCCGTCTTCCGTACTCCCAGCCTGCAGCCCGGAACCCACTCGATCACGGCGAGCTACGGCGGAGGCCCGACCTTCCACCCCAGCTCCACGGCACCGACGACGATCACGGTCAGTTTCAGTGAGCCGTGCCTGACCACGGTGCACAAGAGCACGATGACGGTGCGGCCTGAGCAGGCTCTGTGTATCGGTCCTGGCGGCCTGCAGAAGGGCCCGGTGAACGTCGAACCGGGCGGCGCGCTGGCGGTGACCAGCGGCGAGATCGCCGGGACGGTTTCCAGTAGCGGCGCCTCCGCGTTCACGCTGTGCCAGTCCACGGTGGGCGGCCCTGTCACGGTGCAGGGCAGCACCGGTCTCGTCCTGATCGGTTCGGACGATCTGCCCTGCGCGGGCAACACGATCAAGGGCAGCCTGACGGTGACCGGCAACACCGGCGGCGTACAGGTCATCGGCAACACGACGAACGGCCCACTGACGGTCGAGGGCAACAGTGATCCCGGCCCGGGTCCGACCGACCCGCAGGACCCGCAGGACCCGCAGGAACCGCAGGAACCGAGGGACCCGCGGGAGCCGGTGATCCACGTGGCCACCACCGACCTTCCCGTACCGCCGGCGTCGTCGGCGTTCGCGACCGCGGTGACCGCGTGCCCGGAAGGCAGCGTGCTGGTCAGCGGGGGGTTGTGGGGCAGCAAGGTCGATGCCACCGACCCCGTCCCCCCGATCAACGGCCTGCGCGCGAAGGGGTCCTTCCCCAGTGACGCGAGCGGGACCATGAGCTCGACCGGCACGCAGAACCCGCAGTTCTGGGCGGCCGTGGGTAACTTCGGTGGGCAGGCCGAAGAGGGTGACAAGATCACAAGCTTCGCGGTGTGCGCGCAGGGAACGCAGCTCGACCACCGGGTGGTCTCGGTCGCCTCCGCCCCCGGCCCGCTCAGAGCGGGAAACGTCCTGGTCACCGCCGCGTGTCCGGAGGGAACCGTCGTGGTGGGTGGTGGCTCGCACACGCTGCCGCCGGAAGCGGCCACCCTGAAGGCGGTGGGTAGCTTCCCCAGCGACGCGCAGGGCAACCCGCTCCCGAACGGGGCGTTGAACCCCCGGTACTGGACCGGTATGGGCGTTGCCAACGGGCGGTTCGACGTGCCCCCGCAGACCTTCGCGTACGCGGTGTGCGCCGAGCCCGGTGAGATGGACGTCCAGGTGGTCCGGACGGAGCGGCTCGGCCCCCAGGAGGGCAGCAGCTACGCGATCACCACCGCGACCTGCCCGACCGGCCGCACCCTCATCGGCGGCGGTGTGCACCTGCTGCAGGGCCCGACCTCGGGGCCGGTGACCGGCGGCACCCATCTGCGCGGGAGCTATCCCAGCGACGCACTGGGTGATCCCGCCGTCAACGGTGCCACGAACCCCGCATCCTGGAGTGCGGTCATCGCGGCCGGCGGCTCGAGCGGGACAGGTGACGCACCCGCGCTCGGATTCGCGCTGTGTGCCGACTTCGATCACGAGTCGGCGACGTCACTGGCGGCGAGCACCCCGAGTCCCCTGTTCGGCCGGGCCGTCGAGCTGACGGCCTCGGTACAGCCGGTCGTGCCTGATGCCGGCAGCCCCACCGGTGCGGTCTCCTTCTCCGACGGGGAGACCCTCCTGGCGGTCGTTCCGGTGACCGCGGGGCAGGCCGTCCTGCGCACCACCAGCCTGCAGCCCGGTGCCCACCAGATCACGGCCCGCTACAGCGGGGGCCCGACCTTCAAGCCCAGCACCACCACGGCACCGACCACGATCACGGTCGGCTTCAGCCAGCCGTGCATCACCGCCGTGCACAAGGCCGCCATCACCGTGACGGCCGACCAGTCCCTGTGCATCGGGCCCGGCGKCCAGCAGAAGGGCCCGGTGACGGTCAACCCCGGCGGCGCGCTCGCCGTGACCGGCGGCGAGATCGCCGGGGCGCTCTCGGTCAACCAGGCTGCCGCGTTCACGCTGTGCCAGTCCTCGGTGAGCGGTTCTGTCACGGTGCAGAGCGGCACCGGGCTCGTCCTGATCGGCTCGGACTACCTGCCCTGCGCGGGCAACACCATCAACGGCACCGTCACCGTGAGCGCCAACACCGGCGGACTGTCGGTCAGTGGCACCACGATCAGCGGGCCACTCACGGTCCGGGACAACAGYGGTGACGGACCGGACCCCGGCGACCCGGTCCCCGCCATCACCGCGAACCGTATCGGCGGCGGGCTGAGCTGCACCGGAAACATCCCCACCGTGCGGGAGCAGGGCAACACCGTCAACGGCGTCCGATCAGGACAGTGCCGTTAGTCAAGACAGTGCCGTTAGTCAGGACAGTGCCGTTAGGACGCCAGCCACCGGTTGACAGACCCATCGGGCCCCGTCAGCTGGTACCCGTCCGCTTCGAGTTCGACGGATCCCGGATCCCCGGCGCAGTCAGCCCGGGATCCGGGATCGTCGCGTCTTCGGTAGCCAGGCGCGTCGGTAGCTAGGCACGCAGTGTAGACACGCGACGTATACTCTCGATGTATAGTTCGCGCCATGAGCGTTCCGCTGACCTTGCTCGGCCTGCTCGAGCGTGAACCCAGCCATGGATACGACCTCAAGCGTGACTACGACCTGTTCTTCAGCCGTGGCAAGCCGCTGCCGTTCGGGCAGGTCTACGCCACGCTCGGCCGGCTCGCCCGAGACGGCAAGATCGTCATCGGTGAGGTCGCGGCGGGTGAGGGGCCGGAGCGAAAGCGGTACGTCATCACCGACCTCGGCGCGACCGAGGTCGACACGTGGCTGGCCCAGCCGGTGGAGCCCGAGCCCAACCTGCAGGCCGTGCTGTTCACCAAGGTCGTGCTGGCCCTGATGCTCGGCCGGCCGGCCGACGAGTACCTCGACACCCAGCGCGCCGCTCACCTGCGCCGGATGCAGGAGCTGACCGCGCTCAAACGCGGCGGCGATCTCGTCGACACCCTGCTGGCCGACCGCGGGCTGTTCCATCTGGAGGCCGACCTGCACTGGATCGACACCGCCACCGTCCGGCTGGACGCCCTGCGGGAGGCGGTGCGGCGATGAGCGCGATCGAGGCACGGGACGTCATCCTGTCGTTCGGTGCGACCCCGGCACTGCGCGGCGCGAGCCTGGCGGTGGGGCCGGGGGAGATCGTCGCCGTCATGGGCCCCAGCGGCTCCGGCAAGTCGACGCTGCTGCACTGCCTCGCCGGGATCCTCGTGCCGGAGTCGGGCGAGGTCTCCTTCGCCGGCCGTCGCGTCGACACCATGAACGAGACGGAGCGCAGCCTCCTGAGACGGGACCGGTTCGGGTTCGTGTTCCAGTTCGGACAGCTCGTGCCCGAACTGTCCGCGGAGGAGAACGTCGCGCTGGCGCTGCTGCTCGGCGGGGCGAAGCGGGCCGCCGCGCTGGCGCAGGCGCGGCCGTGGTTCGAGCGGCTCGGAATCGCCGGGCTGGAGCGGCGCCGAGCCGGTGAGCTGTCCGGCGGCCAGGCACAGCGGGTGGCGTTGGCACGGGGCCTTGTCAGCCGGCCGGAGGTGCTGTTCGCCGACGAGCCGACCGGCGCGCTCGACTCCTTCACCGGCGAACAGGTGATGGACCTGCTCGTCGGGTCCGCTCGGGAACAGGGCACGACCGTCGTGCTGGTCACCCACTCGGCCCGCGTCGCCGCGTACGCGGACCGGCAGGTCATGGTGCGCGACGGTCAGGTGAACGCGCTGGTGCCGTCATGATCCGGTTCGCGCTGCGCCTCTCGCTGGCCGGTGGGCGGGAGTCCGCCGGGCGGCTCGCCATCCTCGCCGGTGCGGTGGCGCTCGGCGTCGGCATGCTGSTGGCCACCCTCGCCGGGATGAACGCCGTCCAGGCGCAGAACCTGCGTTACGGCTGGCTCAACACGGCGATCGCGCCGGACTCCACCCAGGGTTCGGGTGACGGGCTGTGGTGGCTGCTGCGCGAGGACTACTACCACGGCGAATCCATCGGCCGGATCGATGTCGCCTCCCTCGGGCCGGGCGTCCCCGTCCCGCCAGGCATCCCGCGGCTGCCCGCGGACGGTGAGTTCTACGTGTCACCCGCTCTCTCCGAGCTGCTGCGCACCGCGCCGCCTGGGGAGCTGGGCGACCGCTTCCCTGGGCGTGAGGCCGGTGTCCTCGGCCCGGCCGCGCTCCCGTCGCCCGACTCGCTGATCATTATCATCGGGCGTGACCCCGCCACGCTGGAGCGGCTCGGCGGGCAGCGGGTCAACCAGATCTCGACGGCCGACCCGGGTGCCTGTGACGGCTGCGTGGTCGGGTTCAACCCCGATGCCCTGACGCTGGTGCTGTCCGTGGTCGCGGTGGCGCTGCTTTTCCCGGTGCTGATGTTCGTCGGGACGGCGACGCGGCTCGGCGCCGCCCGGCGGGAGCAGCGGTTCGCGGCGATGCGGCTGCTCGGGGCGACCCCACGGCAGGTCTCGGTGTTCTCGGCTGTCGAGTCGACCGTCGCGGCCGGTGCCGGCACGGTAGCCGGATTCGCGCTGTTCTTCGCGAGCCGGCCAGGCCTCGCCGCGATCCCGTTCACCGGCGACCGGTTCTATCCCGGCGACCTCTCGCTTGGGCTCGCCGACGTGCTCGCGGTCGCGTTCGGCCTTCCGCTGGGGGCCGCGCTCGCGGCCTGGTTGGCGCTGCGTCGGGTGCGGGTCTCGCCGCTGGGCGTTCGCCAGCGGGTCACGCCGAATCGGCCGAGCGCATGGCGTCTGCTGCCGCTGGCAGTCGGACTCGCCGAGCTGACCTTCTTCATCGGCCGCCGGCCGCAGACATCGGACGAACAGATCCTCGCGTACCTGACGGGGATATTTCTGATCATGGTCGGTCTGGTGTCGGCCGGACCATGGATAATCATGGTCGTCGCGCGGCTGCTGGCCGGGCGGGCGAGGCGGCCGGCCACGCTGATCGCCGGGCGCCGGCTGGCGGACGACCCGCACGCGGGCTTCCGGTCGGTCAGTGGGCTCGTGGTGGCGCTGTTCGTGAGCACCGTCGCCACCGGTGCGATCACCACCTACGTCGTGAACCGTGGCCAGCCCCCTGACAACTCGATTGCCACGACCTCGCTGTCCAAGGTGTTCTGGCCGGAGGAAGGCCCCGCGCCGGCCGCCGACCAGGTCTCAGCCGGCCTCGGCCTCGCGGCGATCCCCGGCGTGCGCAGCGTGACGCTCGTGCGCCAGGACCCGTCGGGCTACCGCGGCCTGATCACCTGCGCCGAGCTGGATCGACTGGAGGTGTTCGGTAGCTGCCCGGCGGGTGTGCAGGTCGCGAGCGTCCACCCGGACCTCGTCGGGCCGATGGCCTTCTCGCTCACCACATCGGTCGTCTGGGATGCCGCCGACGTCCCGCCCGCAGCGGTCGACGAGCGGCCCGTCCTGTCCGTGGTCGTGGACACGACCACCCGATCAGCGTTCGAGCGAGCCCGCACGGTGCTGATCAACGCGTTCCCGGCGGGACGCTTCCCGGCCAGCGTCGGCGAGTGGGAGGCCGGTTCGGCGCGCCAGCTGACCCGGTTCCAGCGACTGGCGGACGTCGTCGTCGTGTGCAGTCTCCCGATCGCCGGATGCGGCCTGGCAGTGAGCGTGGTGGCCGGGCTCAGCGACCGGCGACGGCCGTTCAGCCTGCTCCGGCTCACCGGGGTCCAACTCGCGACGTTGCGCCGGGTCATCGTCCTCGAGACGGTGGTACCGCTGCTGGCCGTCGCCGTGGTCGCCATCGGGATGGGGCTCCTGGCAGCGCACCTGTTCCTACGAGCACAACTCGAGTACACCCTGCTCGCCCCACCCGTCTCGTACTACCTGACGGTGACCGGTGGCCTTGCGCTGTCGCTGGCGATCGTCGCGTCCACGCTGCCGTTGCTACGCCGGATCACCGGCCCCGAATCGGCGCGGAACGAATAGCCGCGCAGGCCGCCGCGAGAGTGCGGTCGTAGTCGGGCGCGCACTGAGGACGAGTCCTTCACTCTCGCGGTCACCCGTGTAGTTGTCCCGTCAGTGGCCGAATCGTGAGACGTCCTGGTATCCGCACGCCTGGTGACAACTTCTCTCCGTGAAACTACGGCGACACAATGTATTCGTGTCAGGGCCCGCATTCCGTCGGGCCCATGCACCTGAGCGGGTTTCAGGCTGACGCCGTATCCACGGAGCTCGGCCGGCCGGAGGTCGGCACGTCGCCCGATGCCGGGTCGACGACGTGCAGAAGGTAGTCGACGCCGGTGCTGAAGTCGGTCGAGCGCCCCCGGATGGCAAGGGCGTGTTCGCCCGGTGACAGCGGGGGCAGCTGGACCCACAGGCCGCAGCCGTAGCCCTGGAAGGTTCCGGCCTCGCGGGTCACCGGGTTGTCCGCCGCACCTTCGTAGCTGATCGGCGTCGCGGGTATGGCGCTGGCCTGCACGGGGGTGCCGTCGAGGTCGGCACTGCCCTGCGCGTCCGCCATCAGCGCGTCGCAGTCGGTGGGCTCGTCGCTGGTCAGGTTCACGAGCGGGACGGCCAGCGGCCGGCCGGCGGGCAGGGTGCAGTCGCGGGTGGTGTACCCACCGAACGTGCCGGCCAGGAACCAGACGTCCGCCGGCTGCCCGACGGCGCAGGCGTGGCCGTCGGGATCCTCGACCGGGTTGTCGTCCCCGATCGCCGATGCCGCCCAGGTCCACCATCGCCCCTGCAGCTCCGCGGGTGGGAGGCCTTCGGCTGGCACCGGCCGCTCCGTCGGCGCCGAGGCGGTGGCCGCGCCCCCGGCGGATCGTTCGCTGTCATCGCCGCGGTCGTCGTTCTCGGCGGCGCAGCCCGTGGCGAGCAGGAGCGCCAGCATCGCGACGCCACCGGGCGTCGTCCGCGGGCGGCGGTGGCCGACGCGATCGACGCGATCGACGCCATGGCCATTCGCGCCGCGGTGCCGAATTCCTGTCCGGATCAAGGGATCTCCCTGGTGAGGCGACCGGTCGAAACGTGAAGCCGGCCAGTATCCCGTCCCGGATGTCCGGGCTGTTCCCCAGGTGTGGGTGGTGCGGTGGTCAGAGGCGGGTGGCGGCGCGGACCAGTCCGGCCAGGGCTCGGGAGCGGCTGTGCGGCGGCCACGCGATCACCGTCGTCACCGGCGGTGCATCCAGCACGGGGACGGCGGTGATGTCGGGGCGAAGGCTGACGCGGCAGGACTCCGGCAGGACGGTGCAGGTCCGGCCGAGCGCGATCAGCTGGTACAGCTGCGTGTGGTCCCGAACCTGCGGGCCGGGGCCGTCGGGGTAGGTGCCGTCACGGCCCGGCCAGCGAGGCATCGGCAGGCCGGGCAGCGCGGCGACGTCGGCCATCCGCAGGTTGGCCCGGCCGGTGAGGAAATGCCCGGCGGGCAGGAGCGCGACCTGACCTTCCGTGCACAGCTCCTCGGTGTCGAACCCGACCGTCGAGTCGTACGGCCGGTGCAGCAGCGCCACGTCGGCCCGCCCGTCGCGAAGCAGCCGTTCCTGCTCGGCGATCCCGCAGAGGATCACGTCGACGGTGGCCGCGCCTGGTTCGGCGGCGTACGCGTCGAGCAGCTTCGCCAGCAGCTCACCGGACGCGCCGGCCTTCGTGACGAGCACCAGGTCGGCCTGGCCGGTTCCGGTGAGCGCGGCGCGGCGGGTCCGGCGGTCCGCGGCGTCGACCGCGTCGAGGGCGGCCCGGCCCTCCCGCAGCAGCACCGCCCCGGCCTCGGTCAGCGTGACACTGCGGCTGTTGCGTTCCAACAGCGTCACCCCGAGGCGGCGCTCCAGCTGGCTGATCGCCCGCGACAGCGGCGGCTGCGTGATCCCGAGGCGTTGCGCGGCCCGCCCGAAATGCAGCTCCTCGGCGAGGGCGATGAAGTAACGCAGCTCCCGCGTCTCCATGAGCTGACGGTACCGCCACCGATTGCCGGATCGATGCCGCTGAGGTATCGCTGCCCACCCAGACGGTGTTGGAGGTCCCGCCGACGCGCCCCGAGGATCGACCCATGAGCGAACGAAACGAACGGAACGAGCAGCCCGGACGGACGACTGCGCTGGTCACCGGCGCGAACAAGGGCATCGGCTACGAGATCGCGGCCGGCCTGGGCGCGCTCGGCTGGAGCGTCGGCGTCGGCGCCCGGGACGCCGGGCGCAGGGAGGCCGCCGTGGAGAAGCTGCGCGCGGCCGGCTTCGACGTCTTCGGCGTGCCGCTCGACGTGACCGACGACGGGAGCGTCGCCGCCGCCGCGGCACTCGTCGAGGAACGCGCCGGACGCCTCGACGTCCTCGTCAACAACGCCGGGGTGACCGGCGGAATGCCGCAGCAGCCCACCATGGTCGACCCCGCGGCCGTGCGGACGGTCGTGGAGACGAACGTGATCGGAGTCATCCGAGTCACCAACGCGATGCTGCCGCTGCTGCGCCGCTCGGCGTCGCCGCGGATCGTGAACATGTCCAGCGGCGTCGGATCCATCACCCGGCAGAGCGAATCCGCCGACGTGAGCGTGACCGGCCCGATCTCCGCCGCGTACTCGCCGTCGAAGACGTTCCTCAACGCCGTCACCGTCCAGTACGCCAAGGAGCTGCGTGACACCAACATCCTGATCAACGCGGTCTGCCCCGGCTACACCGCGACCGACCTCAACGGCTTCCGCGGCATCCGCACCCCCGAACAGGGCGCGGCGATCGCGATCCGGCTCGCGATGATCCCCGACGACGGCCCGTCCGGCGGCTTCTTCGAGGACGCCGGAGTCGTGCCCTGGTGACAGCCACCGAGCGGTGCGGATCGCCCTGGGCGTGAGGCCACGCGAGGGAGTTGTCCGTTCCGGTGCGGGGCGCGGTCAACCCGGGCTACGTCCATCGGACTCCTTATGTGTGAGGAGGGGTGATGGACGATGAGTTGCACCGCGAGTTCCGGGAGTATTTCGCGGCACGGCTGCCGGGCCTGCTGCGGCTGGCATACCTGATGACCGGCGATGTGGTCGAGGCGGAGGACCTGACGCAGACGGCGCTGGCCGGCACCTTCGTCGCCTGGCGGCGGGTTCGCGCGAGCGATTCCCCGGATGCCTATGTGCGTCGCGTTCTTGTGAACGCGCAGCGGCGGCGTTTCCGGCGGCGCCGGGTGCCCGAGACGCTGGTGTCCGCCGTGCCAGACCAGGCGGCGGGCGTTGCCGGTGGTGAGATGTCGGCGGTTGAGGATCGGGCGGATCTGGCGCGGGCGCTTTCCGCGTTGCCGGCCCGGCAGCGCGCTGTGGTCGTACTGCGGTACTGCGAGGACCTGCCGGAGGCGCGGGTCGCGCAGATCCTCGGTTGTTCGGTGGGGTCGGTGAAGACGCACGCCTCGCGCGGGCTGGCCCGCCTGCGTGCGGATCCGTCGCTGGTGACGGCTGTGCGACCGCTGCCGGTGGCCGCTGAGCGCGGCCTCTCGGCACCCGGCCCGGCAGCCAACCCGGCGGCAGCCGGCTCCGCGGAACCCGCGGCCGTGGAGCCTGCGGGGTCCGTGCCGTCTGGTGCGGAGCCGTCTGGTGTGCCTCGGGGCGAGGCGCGACTGGTGGTGGGGGCCGGGGGCGGGGACGTCCCCCTGCCGTTGCCCGTATCCGGATCGATGGAACGTGACGAGGTGTGGGGAGGTCCGGCATGACCACCGATGAGCAGATCGCGCAACACCTTCGGGATATGGCGAAGTCGGTTTCCGTCCGTTCCTCGGCGGATCTGTGGGCCGGGGCGCGGAGCAGGGAGCCGCGGGAGCGCCTGCGGCGCACCGCCCGGTGGGTGGCGCCGGCCGTCGCGCTGGCCGTCGCTGCTACCGGGATCGCCACTGGAGTGCTGCTGTCCGGCGGCGAGGGGCGGGCCTCCCTCACACCCGCGGATCTTCCGCCGGGACCGGCAACCATTCAGCTGCATCCGCTGACCTTCACCCCAGCCGAAACCACGCGACTCGTCTCCTCCTGCAGGCGTGGATATTCGTCAGTCGAGGGGATGCCGGAGCCCGCGTTCGACAAGCTGAAGGTGTGGGCGGCGGTGCGGGACGATGACGGGGCGTCCGTGGTGCTGTGGGACGGGCCGGTCTTCCTCGACTGTGACCTTCCGGTGGACGCGGCCGGCCAGCTCGCCTACGACAGGGCTGTAATGAGCGATCTGGACTCGGGGGAGCCGTCCCCGCTGTCCGGAAATGCCGATCTCAGCCTGGTGGGCGGCGGTGGTAACGCGATCGATGACGGCAGCGAGGCCGCATCGGAGCCCGGCGGCGGGGACGTGGTCTCGATTTACGTCGCCCAGGCATCCGACCAGGTGGCCCGGGTCACGGCGACTGTCGCCGCCGGCGTGGTCGAGGTGCCGGTCCAGGACGGCAGGGTTGTCGTCAGGACTGTTCAGAAAGGCCCGTGGCCTGGCGCCGGGATGTCGGAGCAGGAATTTGTTGATTACATGTACGCGCATCGGGACGATTTTGAGAAATGGGCGCTGTCCGGTATCCCGGCCATCAGGGCCTACGGCCGGGACGGGAAGCAGCTGACTCTCATCGATATACCGGGATTCATGAAGGCTGAGGCGACGGCGTGGGCGTCGGCGAATCCGGATTCTCAGCAGGAGATGCAGGAGTATCTGGAAAGCCATCCGGAAGGGGAGGAGGTCTTCCCGCCGATGCCGACACTTCCGGGGCCGACGGAGGCGGCTGGGGAGGTGGGAGGCGCCGGATCGCCCGGGCCGGGCTGAGGCCGGCGAGGTCGAATCCGCCTGAGTGAGAGCCGCGCCCCGGCCTGACGGCATGCATCGCCTGCCGTCAGGCCGGGGTGAGCTCTTGTTGCTGTTCGGCCATGAGGCGGTGGGCGATGCGGTGGACCGCAGCCCGTACCCGTGGGTCGAGGATGGCGTGCTCGCGCCCGGTTGTGGACATCCTGGGCCTCCTGTCTGGCTGCCGGCGTCTGGCCGCTCGGCCCCGGGTGCAGGTGGGCGCAGGCGACCTTCCCCTCGCTCTCGCGATCAACGCCTTGGTTCGATCGGCTACACGCTTGTGTAGTAAGCTGCTCATGCGTATAGCGACAGCCTGGCCGCAGGGGTGATGGATGCGGGAGAGGTGGTTGAAGCGCCATGGCCGAGGGGAAAGTGGCGATCACACGAGCTACCGATGGTGATGGTGATGGTGGCGGTGACGACGGCCGCGGCCGGGCGGGTCCGGCGTTCGAGGACCTGACGGCCAGGGCGCGCATCCGGGACGCGGCCCTGCGCCTGTTCGCCGAACAGGGCTTCGAGGCCACGACCATCCGGGGTGTCGCCGAGGCGGCCGGGGTGTCCTCAGGCCTGGTGCGCCACCACTTCGGAGCGAAGGAGGCGCTGCGCGAAGCCTGCGACACCTATGCGCTGGAACGGGCGATGGCCATCAAGGAGGAGGCGGTCGTGGCCGGCCGGCTGGCCGATCCGGCGTTCATGGTCGCCGTCCATCCCACCCTGCTGCTGCTCCAGCGCTATGTGGCCCGGTCGATGGTCGACGGCTCCGCGGCGGCCGCCGGCCTGTTCGACGGCATGGTCGCCGAGACGGAGCGGTGGATCGCGACCGGCCGGCTGGCCGGGCCCGGGCCCGATGACGACGACGACCCTCGGGCCTTCGCGGCCGCGCTGGTCGCGATGCAGACCGGCCTGCTCATCCTGCACGACCACGTCTCGCGGGCGCTCGGAACCGACATGCTCGACGTCGACGGGCAGGTGCGGCTCGGCCGGGCGGTCGTCGACATCCACTCACGTTCGCTGCTCAGCGCGGAGCAGGCCGCCCAGGCGCGGGCGGCGTACGACGAGATCCAGGCCCGCCGGCCGGCGCGTGCGCGTGGCAGGGAGCCGGCGGGTGCCCCGGATGAGCAGCCGCCGCGTGCCCGGGACGGGGAGCCGGCGCGGGCGCGGAATGAGGAGCCGTCGCGGGCGCGGGACGGGGAGCACCGGCAGTGACCGCGGCGATCGAGGTGGAGCAGCTGGTCAAGGCCTTCGGTCGCACCCGTGCCCTCGACGGCCTGGACCTGACCGTGCGCACCGGTGAGGTGCACGGCTTCCTCGGCCCCAACGGCGCCGGCAAGAGCACCACGCTGCGCATCGTCCTCGGCCTGGTCCGGGCCGACGCGGGCACGGTGCGCCTGCTCGGCGGGGACGCGTGGCGGGACGCGACCGCGTTGCACCGCCGGCTGGCGTATGTGCCCGGCGACGTCACGCTGTGGCCGAACCTGTCCGGTGGCGAGGCGATCGACCTGCTCGGGCGGCTGCGCGGCGGGCTCGATCCACGGCGGCGGGCCGACCTGCTCGAACGCTTCGACCTGGACCCGCGCAAGAAGGGCCGTTCCTACTCCAAGGGGAACCGGCAGAAGGTCGCGCTGGTCGCCGCCTTCGCCTCGGACGTCGAGCTGCTCATGCTGGACGAGCCGACCTCGGGCCTCGATCCGCTGATGGAGGAGACGTTCCGCGAGCTGGTCCGGGAGGAGCAGCGGCGCGACGGGCGCACCGTCCTGCTGTCGAGCCACATCCTGGCCGAGGTGGAGGCGCTGTGTGACCGCGTCACGATCATCCGGGACGGTCGCTCGGTCGAGACCGGCACCCTCGCCGAGCTGCGCCACCTGACCCGCACGTCCGTCCGCGCCGAGCTCGCCGCCCCGGCGGACGCCCTGGACGTTCTCGGTGGTCTGCGCGGTGTCCCCGGCCTTCACAACGTGGACGTGGCCGGGAACCGGGTCAGCTTCGAGGCGGACGGCGACGCCCTCAACGCGGCGTTGCTGCGGCTCACCGCCGCCGGCGTGCGTGGCCTGGTCAGCCAGCCACCAACCCTCGAGGAGCTGTTCCTGCGGCACTACGACCGCGCAGGCGCGCAGGCCCGCTCAGGTACGCAGGACCGTTCAGGTACGCAGGGCCGCTCAGGCATGCAGGGCCGCTCAGGCATGCAGGGCCGCTCAGGCACGCGGCCATGAGCCACCTGACCGGTACCGGAACGCAGATCCGGCTGATCCTGCGCCGTGACCGGGTGCTGCTGCCGTGCTGGGTGTTCGTCCTCGGCATCCTGCCGGCCGCCCTGGCGGCGTCCTTCGCGGGCCTTTACCCGACGGCCGCCGAGCGGCAGCAGTTCGCCGCAACGAGTGCGCGAAACGGAGCCCTCATCGCGCTGTACGGTCCGCTGCGCGGCTCCAGCCTCGGTGAGCTGGTGTGCTGGCGGGCCGGATTCCTGCCGGTTGTCATCGGTCTGATCAGCGCGCTGGTCGTCATCCGGCACACCCGGGCCGAGGAGGAGGCCGGGCGCCGGGAGCTGGTCGGCGCGACCGCGGTCGGCCGGCACTCCGGCCTCGCCGCGGCGCTGGCTGTCCTGCTTGCCGCCAACCTCGTCCTCGCCGTGATCGTCACGGCCAGCCTGTCCGGCCGTGGCCTGCCCACGGGCGGATCGCTGGCCTTCGGGCTCACGCTGGCGCTCGGCGGCTGGGTCTTCGCGGCGGTCGGGGCGGTCGCCGCGCAGGTCACCACGGGTGCCGGCAGTGCTCGCGGGATCGCGTGCGCGGTCGTGGCCGCGGCCTACGCGATGCGAGTCGTCGGCGACGGTGGCGGCGTAGGCGGCGGTGGTGGTGGCGTCGGCGGTGGCCCCGGTGGCGATGGTGCCGGTTCGGCCGGGTGGGCCTGGCTCTCCTGGCTGTCGCCGATCGGTCTTCTTCAGCGGAGCTACCCGTTCGGCGCGCGGCACTGGTGGGTGTGCGTACCCGCCGTCGGGATGGTCGTCGTTCTCGTCGGGGCGGCTGTCGCGCTGTCCGCGAGGCGTGACCTCGGGGCCGGTGTGTTCCCAGATCGTCCGGGGCCGGCGCAGGCGTCGCCGTCGTTGCGTTCGCCGCTCGCCCTCGCCTGGCGGCTGCACCGGGGGCTGCTTGTCTGCTGGGTCGCCGGCTCCGCCCTGCTCGGCCTGGTGTTCGGCGGCGTCGCCGGCAGCGTCGGGGATCTGGTGGGGGACAACCCGGGGCTGCGGGACGTCTTCACCCGGCTGGGCGGCCGGTCCGGGATCATCGACGCCTACTTCGCGTCCGTGATGTCGATCACGGCGATGCTCGTCGCGGGCTACGCGATCCAGGCCGTGCTGCGACTGCGGGCCGAGGAGATCGCCGGCCGGGCGGAGCCCGTGCTGGCCACGGCCGCCGGCCGGCTGCGGTGGGCGGCGTCCCACCTGGTGTTCGCCGCGCTGGGCCCGACCGCGGCACTGCTCACCGCCGGCATCGTCACAGGGCTGGTCCACGGGCTGAGCGGTGGAGGCGTGGGCGCTGGAGGTGGCGAAGTCGGAGATGGCGATGCCGGCGTCGGTGTCGGTGGTTCGCTGTCGCACCTGGTGCGGCTCGCGGCGCCGCAGCTGCCCGCCGTCGCGGTGCTCGCGGCGATCGCGGTGATGCTGTTCGGCGTGTTCCCCCGGCTGTGGGCAGTGAGCTGGGTGGCATGGGCCGGCAGCCTGCTGATCGGCCTGTTCGGCACCGCGGCGGGGGCGAGCCACTGGCTGCTGGACGTCTCACCGTTCACCCACACCAGCCGTTCGGTCGGTGGATCGGTGCCCGTCCTGCCGCTGTCGCTGCTCACCGTTCTCGCCGCCCTGCTCGTGGTGGCCGGCCTCGCGGGGCTGCGGCGCCGCGACCTGCCGGCCGGCTGACCACCGGCGCGGTGCTCAGGGCGTCAACTGCTGCTTGAAGGGGTCGTACTCGGCCATGAGCCGCTCCAGCCGCACCTGGTCGACCCGGCTGATGACGGCGGAAGCCTCCTGGTGGTCACGGACGCACTTCGAGAGCGTGAACGTCGAGGTGACGATGTACAGCGTGCCGAGCAGGAGGAAACCACGCATCCAGGCATCGCCCGGAAGGTGCGCGATCGCATAGAGGACCGCGATCACCGAGATGCTGAAGGAAAGCGCGGCCTGGACCATGAAGCGGTCGTCGTCCGGGGCACGGGGGCCTTGGCGGTGGTCATGATCACAGTGTCGGCCCGGCCGCCCCACCCGGCTTGAGTATCCGTACTCATCTTTCCCTGACGGCCTCCCTGACGGCCCTGGCCCCGACGGCCCGCGGCTGACCGGACAGGGTGATCCATGCCAACTCCTGGTGGAAAGCGGGATCAGTCACTGTCTGCGAGACTTGTTCGGTGCGCAGGCCACCGGGTTCGGCCCGCCTCCGTGGGCCGAACGGTGTGCGCGGCGCGCTGTGGCGTTCACTCGCGGTCTTCCGCCTGGTCGCGGCGTGCTACGCGGTCGTGACGGTCGGGCGTGACCTCGGGCAGGGCACGTCCGCGGTCCCCGGTCTGCTCTGGTTCGTCGCGGTGACCCTCTGGTCGGTGGTCATGTCGTTGTTCGCGCCCGCGGCCGACCGCCGGAGGCCTCGGCTGCGCGACTACCTGGTCGCGGCGGATGTCGTGGTGTGCGTCGCGGTCCTGCTGTCGGCCGGTGCGGTGAGCCCGGCCGGGTCGCGGGATGTCCTTCCCGCCCTGTGGACGGCGAGTGGTGTGTTCAGCGCCGCGCTCGTCGGTGGAACCGTGGGAGGTGTCGCCGGCGGTGTGGTCCTGGCCGTGGCGTCCTTCGTCGCGACCGGCTCGGTGAGCCAGGCCTCGATACGTCCGGCGGTTCTCTTCGTGGTCTCGGGAGCCGTTGTCGGCTACCTCAGCCAGACCGCGTTCCGCGCCGAGTCGGCCCTGGCACGACTGCTGGCCGCGCGGGCCGGGGACGCCGAGCGGGAGCGGCTCGCCCGCGACGTCCACGACGGAGTGCTGCAGGTCCTCTCCCTGATCGCCCGCGAGGCCGAGCGAGGCCTGCCCGCCGCCGACGTCGCCAGGCTGGCCGCCGATCAGGAGACAGCGCTGCGTGACCTGCTGCGGTCGCCGGGCGCGGCCGTGCGGGTCGATCCAGAAGATCCGAAAGATCCAGAGGGCGCTGGGAGGCGGGCGGTCCGGGCGGTCCTGGCCGGCCTGCCAGGCAGGCCAGGACCTCCAGGCCGGCCAGGCGGCAGGGGCGGATCCTCGCGGCCCGATCCCGGCGAGGCGGATCTCGGGGGCCTGCTGATGGCGATCACTCGGAGGCAGCCGGCGATGGCCGCGGGCGCGGTCGGTGACCTGCCGCCGCAGGTGACGGTCTCGACTCCGGGCGTGCCGGTGCCTCTGCCGAGGAGGCATGCGGACGAGATCGTCGCGGCCGTCCGTGCTGTGCTGGACAATGTGGCCATGCACGCCGGCCCCGGGGCGTCGGCGTGGATCCTGCTTGAGGACGACGGCGGTTCGGTTGTCGTGACCGTTCGCGATGACGGGATCGGCATCGAGCCCGGGCGGGCCGAGCGGGCCGCCGCGCAGGGCCGGCTCGGGCTCGCGGTCTCCGTCCGCGGGCGGATCCGTGAGCTCGGCGGCGACGTCGCCGTCACCGGGCGCCCGGGTGAGGGGACGGAGGTCGAGCTGCGTGTCCCACGGTGATGCCGACCCGGGTGCCCGCGATGGAACCGGCGCCGACCGGGCTGGCGTGGGCGGCCGGGTGGTCGTCGTCGACGATCATCCGCTGTGGCGGGAGGCGCTGAGCCGGGATCTCACCGAAGCCGGCTTCTCGGTGGTGGGCACGGCCGGCTCCGTCGCGCAGGCGCTGCGCGTCCTGGCGGCGACCCGGCCCGAGGTCCTCGTCCTGGACCTTGGGCTGCCGGACGGTCCTGGCGTCGAGGTGATCCGCGCCCTGGTCGGCACGACGGAGGCCCCGAACGCCCTGACCGGAGCGCCGGTGTCGGTACTCGTCGTGTCCGCCTCCGGGGAACAGGCCGACGTGCTGGACGCCGTCAAGGCCGGGGCATCCGGGTACCTGCTCAAGTCAGCCCGTCCCGAGGAGCTCGTCAACGCGGTTCGCCGCACCGCGCGAGGGGCCGCCGTCTTCACCGCGGGGCTGGCCGCGCTCGTCCTCGGTGAGGCGTCCCGGGCGTCCCGGGAGCCGGGCTCGGCTGCAGGCTCGGGCTCGGCTGCCGAACCGCGACTCACCGCGCGGGAGGTCGAGGTGCTCAGGCTGGTCGCGAAGGGCCTGTCCGCCCGGGACGCGGCCCGCCAGCTGGGCGTGTCGCATCGGACGGTGCAGAACCACGTCCACAACGTGCTCGCGAAGCTTCAGCTCCGCAATCGGGTCGAGCTGACCCGGTTCGCCCTCCGCGAGGGCTACGACGACGTGCCCTGATGCGCGGCTCCACTCGGTTGTGGCGGTGACTCGGAGTCCCCGAGCCCCCGAGCCCCCGAGCGCCTGGTGGCCCGGTTTGGCGAGTCGCAGGAGTGAACGATTCTGGTCGTTGCGACGACCAGAATCCTGCTTTCTTGCGGGTCACCAAAGGCAGGTGGCGCGCTTTTTGTCCCTCTCGACCTGGAACCTGGAATGTCAGATTCCCGCGATCGTGGCCGGGGCACGTTCGGGGCGGCTGAGTGCGCGCAGGACCGCGGTGGGCCCGTGCCGGTGGGCCGCGAGGCGGGTCAGCAGCACCAGGACCGCGTCGGTGGCAGCCGTCGGCAGCTCCGGCGTCGGGACGCCCACGCTGACGGCCAGATCGTCCGAGTGCACGGCGATCTCCAGGATTCGGGTGGTCAGAAAGTCGTCAAGGGACAGCACGAACGACGCCATGCGCACGATCCGTCCGGCGGGCTCGGCCGGCAGCAGGCCGTGTAGTTCCGCGATGGCGGCTTCGACGCGAGCTGCGAGCTCGTCCGGGCCGCCCTCGGCCGTCGCCTCCCCGATCTGGCGGATGCCCACGTTGAGATCATCGTCGAGGGAAGCGCCTATCCATACCGCCTGGGTGTAGTGCTCGAGGAGGCTGGTGGGCTTCGCCTCGGGCTCATGGTCGGCGAGCAGCCGAGAAACAATGGTGACCTGCCAGGCGAGATGCCCGGCCAGCCCGCTGACGGTGAACTTCGGCAGCGCGCTGTCCGCATTCCAGCGAGTGGCGACGGCAGGAGCGCGCAGCAGCGCGGCGGCTGATGCCGCGGCGTCCAGAAAAAGCTGTCTGGTGGATGTCATGTCCCAGCATTTTGCTCAGATGCCGCCGGTGAGGCAGCCATTTCGCCCGGCGGTCGCCGGGTCCTGGCTTTCGTCGGTGTGCGCCGAGCTCCCTGCCGTGGCCCATGGGGATCGCCGGGCTGCTGTCCGTGCGCCGCGTGTCCGGGAGTACGGGGCTGTTGGCGTCCATCGTCCATCGCCATGCCTGCCAGCGGTGGCCCCGATGCCTGCCAGCAGCAACGACAGGACCGGTAAGAAATGTGGCCATAAGGAGAATTGCGACGACGATGGACATTCTGGTCAGGATCCTGGTGGAGACCGGCGGGGGCGCGCCGGCTCCGCGCGACGTCCGGATCAGCGACTGGCACTGAGCTGCTCGAGGGGAGGGTCGACCGGCCTTGCGCCCGGCCCGATGACAGCCCGACGAATCGTCCTGGTCGGGTTTGTTGTTAGATAGCCGGGCGTGATCCGGTCTCGCTGTGGGGTGCTGGTTCCAGCCCCCGATCCGGAGGTCGGGTCTCCGCATCTGTCTGTTCGGCGGGCTTGTATTGCCCGTTGGTTATCTTCTGCGGGGGGATAAGGTGCTGGCAGGGTTATCGGGGTACCTAATCGACTGTTCCCGCGGAGCTGTCGTGAGTCGTGTGCGCCGCGTATGTGGCGTCGCCGTCGTGTCCGTGCTGCTCGTAGCCCTGGCCGCCTGTACCGGGCAGCCTGGGGGGCAGGTCGACGCGAGTTCCTGCGCATCACCAGGAGTCACTGACAGTGAAGTTCGGGTCGGTGTCGTGTACACGGACAGCGGTGCGCTGTCGGCTCCCTTCGCCCCGGCGCGTGCCGGATTTGAGGCACGCCTTGCGGTCGAGAACGAAAAAGGTGGGGTGAACGGCCGCCGGATCGTCTACCAGCCGCGTGACGACGGGGGGAGCACCACGGGGAACCTGGCGGTCAGCCGGGATCTCGTGGCGAACTACGGCGCGTTCGCAATCCTCGAGTCCAGTGCGACGACCTCCGACGCCGCGAAGTACCTCGCCGACGAGAAGATTCCGGTCATCGGCATCTCGGCGGAAGAGGTCTGGTCGTCCTACCGGAACATGTTCGCCTTCGCCTACCTGGCGAGCAAAGGCCTACCCGTGGACACCTTCGGTCGGTTCGTGAAGGAACACGGTGGCACGCGGGCCATGGTCATCGGGACGTCCACCAGGCTGACCGGCTCTGACCTGAACAGCCATATGGTGAAAAGCCTTCGCGGAACGGGTGTCCAGATCGACGAGGCGAACCCGGTCGTGGAGTTCCTGCCGGGGGTGACGAGCGCCGCGCGCCTGGCACAGCGGATGGTCGACCAGAAGATCGACACGGTGGTGTCCGGCGGTGCTGCCGCCGACATCGCCGAGGTCGTCAGTGTCGCCCGCAGTGCCGGTGTGCGGCTGAAGGTGGTGTTGACTGCCACCGCCCCCGACGCCGCGCTCCTGGAGCGGTACGGGCAGTCCCTGGCTGGCCTGGCCTTCTTCGAGCCGTTCACGCCGTTCGAGTCCGAAAACCCAGGGCTGGACGCATACCACAAGGCGATGGCACGGCACGCGCCGGAGATCTCCGATCCCAACCAGACGGTCGCACTTGCCGCCTACATCAACGCGGACATGCTGATCCGCGGCCTGCAGGAAGCCGGGCCGTGCCCGACCAGGCAGGGCTTCATCGATCGGCTGCGCCAGGTACACGACTACACGGCAGGTGGCCTGGTCCCCACCACCGACTTCGAGGCCGACTTCGGGCAGCTTCGCGCGTGTTACGCCTTCGTCCGGGTCGCGGCCGACGCGAAGCATTTCGAGGTGATCGACCCCAACTACTGCGGGACCCGCCCGTCTGGGTGACCCGGCGGTGTAGCCGTCCGCCGTGACGCTTCCGCAGGCCTGTCTGTTCAGACCCGCGGAAGCGCCTGTTCGGCCGGATCGACGTGCGACAGCGTGACCGCTCGGTCTGTTACAGCGGGCCGCTCCGCCCCCGGCCCCGCTCCGCCCCCGGCCCCGCTCCGCTCCCGCTCCGCCCCGCCTCCGTGGGCCGCCGGTATCCGCGCTGGACGCGTGGACTCGCCGACAGCGCAACTGATGGTTGCATGAAGCCGTCCCGCCGCCTATGGTGACGTGCAACCAAAGGTTGCTGGAGGTTGGCATGGAGTTCGGATCCATCGAGCGCGAGATCTTCATCGAGGCGTCGCCGGAGATCGTCTTCGACGTCGTGAGCAGTCCGGAGCACCTGAAGGAGTGGTGGCCGGACGACGCCCGGTTCGAGCCGGTGCCCGGGGCGGTGGGGGAGATCGTCTTCGGCGACCGCGACGCCGGCGGAACGGTGGTGCCGGTCACCGTCGTCGACGCCCGGCCGCCGCGGATGTTCTCGTTCCGCTGGACGCATCCGGCCGGGGAGCCGGCGGCGGAGGGCAACTCGCTGCTGGTCACGTTCGACCTGGCGCCGTCCGGCGACGGGACGCTGCTGCGGATGACCGAGACCGGCTTCCGCGAGATGGGCTGGGAGGCCGCCGTCCTCGAGCATCACTACAACGACCACGTCAGCGGCTGGGCCCACTTCCTGCCGCGGCTCGTCTCGTACGTCGCGACGCTGCGGGTGCGTCCGTGAGCACTGCGGTGGCCGAAGCCGTCGACGACGATCTCTGGTCCGCCATCGGGGATCCGACCCGGCGCCGCATGCTCGACCTGCTGCTCGCCGACGGTGGCGGCACAGCGACCACCCTGAGCCAACATCTGCCGGTCACCCGCCAGGCCGTGGCCAAGCATCTCGGCGTCCTCGACCGGGCCGGGCTCGTCCAGGCGACGCCGGTGGGCCGGGAGAAGCGCTATCGAGTGGACGATGCCCAGCTCGCCCGCGCGGTCGCCCAGCTCGCCTCGGTCGGGTCGGCCTGGGACGCCCGCCTGCGCCGGATCAAGCGGATCGCCGAGGCGATCCAACGTGCCCAGCAGAACCAGCAGAACCAACAGAAGCCACAGGGCCATCAGGGCCAACAGGAAAGCTGACCAGGAAGAGGAGCACGAAGAATCGTGGACATTCTGCACAGGATCGGTGTCCGGACCACGGAGCCGAAGAAGGTGTACGACGCGCTGACGACCGTCGAGGGTCTCGCCGGCTGGTGGACGGACGACACGAAGGGCACAGCCGAGGTCGGCGGTGTGCTCGAGTTCCGGTTCCTGCCCGGTGGCTTCGACATGGAGGTTGTCGAAACCCGGCCGTCCGAGCGGGTGGTGTGGCGCGTGGTCGACGGACCCGAGGAGTGGGTCGGGACGACGATCGACTGGGACCTGCAGCAGTCCGGCGACTACACGATCGTCCTGTTCCGGCATCAGGGCTGGAAGGAGCCGGTGGAGTTCATGTACCACTGCAGCACCAAGTGGGGCTCGTACCTGATGAGCCTGAAATCCCTGGTGGAGACCGGGCAGGGGGCGCCGGCTCCGCGTGACGTCCAGATCGGCGACTGGCACTGACCTGAGCGAGGCTGGGCCGATCTGATGCCGGGCCGATCTGATGCTGGGCCGATCTGATGCCGGGCCGATCCGAGGCTGAGCCCAGCTGGCCTGCGCGGCCCTGCATCCAGGCGTCCTGTACCCGGCTGGCCCCGAGCCGCTCCGCGTTGAGCGGTTCGGGGCGGCTCAACGCAGGGCGAGGATCCGGTCGTCGCCCGCGCCGGGAGTGCCGCGGCCGTCGGTGTTCGATGTGATCAGCCACAGGCTGCCGTCGGGCGCCGGCTCCACGGTGCGCAGGCGGCCGAGCTCGCCCGTGAACAGCGCCCGGGGCGCCCCGGCCACCCGGCCGTCGGCCAGGTCCATCACCCACAGGCGCTCACCGCGCAGCGCGGCCACATAGAGGACGTCGTCCCGGATCGCGATGCCACTGGGGGACGCCTCGTCGGTCGACCAGGTGACCTGTGGGTTGGTGTAGCGCCCGCCGGCCGGGTCGCCGGTGCCCTCCACCACCGGCCAGCCGTAGTTCCCGCCCGGCCGGATCAGGTTGATCTCGTCGAACGTGTTCTGCCCGAACTCGGATGCCCACAGCCGCCCGGCCGAGTCCCAGGCCAGGCCCTGCACGTTGCGGTGGCCGAGGCTGTACACGCCTGACGACGGGTCCGGGTTGTCGGCGGGTATCCCGCCGTCGGCGGTGATCCGCAGGATCTTTCCGTTCAGGCTCGTCGGGTCCTGCGCCGTGGCAGGCTCGCCGGCGTCGCCGACGGCCACATAGAGCTGGCCGTCCGGGCCGAACGCGATCCGCCCGCCGTTGTGGTTCGGTGCGGCGCGTAGCCCGGTCAGCACGTTCTCGGGTGCGCCCGCACGGTCGCCGTCGAGCTGGAAGCGCACGACACGGTTGTCCGCCGCCGAGGTGTAGTAGGCGTAGACCCGGTGGTCCTGATCGAACCGTGGCGAGACCGCGAGCCCGAGCAGACCGCCCTCGCTGCGATGCCGCACGGGCAGCGTCGTCACCTCCGTCGGCGTTCCGCCCGCCGCGGGCACGATCAGGATGCGCCCGCTGTCCCGGGCGGCGACGAGGGCACGGCCGTCCGGGAGGAAGGCCAGCCCCCAGGGCGAGGTGAGATCTGCTGCCACCTGCCGCAGATCCTGCGCATCGGACGTCGTCCCGCTTTCGTCCGGCCCGGGTGCGCCTGACCCGGGTGCGCCTGACCGGTGTGGCTCTGCCCCGGGTGGGACAGCGGCCCCGGGTGGTGCGGCGCCGTCGGCCTCGCCGGGCCCGCAGCCAGCCAACAGCGTGCCGGCGGCTGCGAGCGTGGCGAGCGAGGAAGCGAACAGTCGGGTGAGCGAGACAGCCGGACGTGAACGAGGTGAATGGAACACCGCAAACTCCTCACCGGGCCGACGGAGACCTCCGGCGGCGGCTTCAGCGCCTTCGTCAGACAGTACGGGGGCGCGCCGAGCCTCGGTCGTCGCAGGACTGGAGCATGATCTGCCCCGATCTGCCGCTTTCGTCCTGGCTCGTTGCGCAATGACAAGGCAGAATCGTGCCCGGTCTCAGATCGCTGCTTCGGGTACCCGGTCCAACGACGAGACCGCCGTTTCGTTGCCGGCCGGAGCTTCGCCGTCAACCGTTGGCCGATTACCTTGTGGGGGCGATGTGTTACCAGGAGTGCCGACGCGCTTACCCGCCTGTTCTCGTGGCGCTGTCGTTGGCCGCGCTCGCCGCCTGTGCGGTGTCATGGTCGTGTCATCGCTGGCCGTCACGCTGGCCGCCTGTTCCGGGTCGCCGCAGGCACCGGTCGCCGAAGATTCCTGCGTGGCCGCCGGAGTCACCGGCAGCGAAGTGCGGGTCGGTGTCGTTTATACCGACAGCGGTGTGCTGTCAGCCGCGTTCTCACCGTCGCGTGCCGGTTTCGAGGCGCGTCTCGCGGTCGAGAACGAAAAGGGTGGGGTGAACGGCCGTCAGATAGTCGCCCAGTGGCGCGACGACGAAGGAAGCCCGGCTCGGAACCTGGCGGTCAGCCAGGATCTCGTGGAGAACTACGACGCGTTCGCGATCCTCGAGTCCAGCGCGTCGACGTCAGGTGCCGCGAAATATCTCGCCGACGAGAACATTCCGATCATCGGAATCTCGGCGGAAGAGGTCTGGACCGCCTACCGAAACATGTTCGCCTTCGGCTATCTGACCACCAAGGGCTCGTCCGTCGACACCTTCGGTCGGTTCGTGAAGGAGCACGGCGGCACGCGGGCGCTGGTCATCGGTCCGACCACCAGGTTGACCGGGACCGACCTGAACAGTCAGCTGGTGGTCAGCCTTCGCACAACGGGTGTCCAGGTCGATGAGGAGAACCCGGTCGTGGAGTTCCTGCCGGGCGTCACGAGCGCTGCGCGCCTGGCGCAGCGGATGGTCGCGGAGAACATCGACACGCTTGTGACCGGTGGCTCTGCCGCCGACATCGTCGAGGTCATCAGCGCCGCCCGTCAGGCCGGAGTGCAGCTCAAGGTGGTGCTGGCCGCCACGGCACCCGATGCCGCGCTGCTGGAGCAGCATGGGCAGTCCCTGGCTGGCCTCACCTTCTTCGAGCCGTTCACGCCGTTCGAGCTCGACAGCCCCGCTCTGGACTCCTACCACGAAGCCATGGCGCTGCACGCGCCGGAGACCACCGACCCGAACCAGACGACCGCGCTGGCCGCCTACATCAACGCGGACATGTTCATCCGCGGCCTGCAGGAAGCGGGGCCGTGCCCGACGCGGAAGAGCTTCATCGACGGGCTGCGCGGGGTTCACGACTACACCGCCGGTGGCCTGGTCCCCACCACCGACTTCGAGGCCGACTTCGGGCAGCTTCGCGAGTGCTACGCCTTCGTCCGGGTCGCGGCCAGCGGGCGGAGCTTCGAGGTGGTCGACCCCAACTACTGCGGGTCGCGCCTGGCAGCGTGACCAGGCGACGCACCCGTCCATCGTGACGTTGCCGCAGGCCTGCCTGTTCAGGCCTGCGGCAGCACTACGCCGTCAACGACCGTTCCGATAAACCGTTTGCCCTGACGCCGCACCGTCGTGACATTGGGCGGGTGGATCGCAGGGCGGGGCGTACGTTCAGTGCGGTGGTGACGGCGGGCGGCGAATGCCTGGGCGGTCTCGGGCCGTTCGAGGCCGACAGCCCCTGGTGGGCGGACGTCGGCCCGGTCGTGCGCCGCCTTGGCCGCGAGCTCGGGGTGCGGGTGACGGTGCTGCGGCTCATCGATGTCGAGAACGGCGAAGGTGCACGGGACGGACACGTCACCTACCACGTCGAAGCCGCGGGGCGTCCGCCCGACGGCCGGCTCACCGGGGTGCCGATCGACCACGACAGTCTGGTGGCGCCCGCGGCGGGCCGGGCGACCTGGGCCACCAGGGAGGGTCTTCAGGACGCCCTGAGCTGGGCAGACGCGGCGTTGCGGGCCGCGGGGCGCCCGCCGGTCGGCGCCGCCGAGCAGGTCAGGACCTGGAACCTCTCCGGCCTGTTCCGCATCCCGACGGCCGCCGGGCTGGTCTGGCTGAAGACGACACCGCCGTTCGCCGCCAGGGAGCCCGACGTGATCGCGGCGTTCGCCCGGATCGACCCGTCGCTGGTACCCGCCGTGGTGGCCGCGGATGTGCCCGCGGGACGGACCCTGCTCGAACATGTGCCGGGCCGCGACTGCTGGAACCCGTCGCGGACGGACATCGAGACCACGATCCGTCGGCTCGTGCGGGCGCAGGCGGCATTCGCCGAGCACCCCGAGCTGATGCCTGCGGACCTGCCCGACCGGACTCCGCAGGCCCTGATCGGCCTGTTCGACCGTCTGCTCGATAGTGCGGCCGGGGCAGAGCTGACCGCCGCCGAGCTGGCCGCCGCCCGCGACCTCGCCGCGCAGCTGCCGGATCTCGTCGCCGAGCTGGCCGCCTGCGACCTGCCGCTCACACTCGTCCACGGGGACTTCCACCCCGGCAACTGGAGATCGGACAACCAGAACGCCGGTACCGGTACCGGTACCGGCGCCCGCACCGGTGCTGGGGTCGCCGTCGACTTCGCGGACAGCCATCTGGGCCACCCGGTACTGGACGGCCTGCGGCCCCGCGAGTTCCTGCCCGACGATCTGTGGGAACACGTCGCCGACGTGTGGGCGACCGCCTGGTCGCGGTGCCGGCCGGGCAGCGACCCGCACCGCGCACTCACCCTTGCGGCACCGCTGGGCCACATCTCCTACGCGGTGCGTTACCAGGAGTTCCTCGACAACATCGAGGCCAGTGAACACCGCTACCACCTGGGCGACCCCGCCCACATGATCCGCGCCGCCCTGATCGCGACCCGATAGCGCGCGGCCGAGAACAGTCCGGAAAGCGTGCCTGCCCGTGACCGGCGCGTTTCGGCTGGCCACGGGCAGAGGCGGCGGGAGCCGCCTGGTGCCGATCGTCCCCCCGAGGCACGATCGACAGAACCGGGATGTGCGACGGCGGCGCGGGTCCACCGGGGATCTCCGGCGGACCGGGGCGACGAAAATGTCGCGGTGTGAAACAGGCGCTATTTCCGTGCGATCAGGAGCCAGCGCTATTTCCGGGTGACGTCGCCATCATGCTGCCCGCCCTGTGCGATGACGTACTGTGCTGCGCGGAGTCGTTCCACGTCCGCCACGTCACGCCGCTCGTCGGTGAACCTGGAAAGAGTGAGAAGGAATACGCTGCCGATCGCCAGTACGAGAGATACGGCGAGCAGCACGACGAGAAGCTGGGTCATCTGGACTCCCTTCGGCTGCTTCTGCTCCGGCGGTGCCGGCTGTGGTCCGGCGCTGCACCGTGTCGTACAGTCCTAGAGTTGCTGATGCCAGCGTGATCGGCAAGCGGAGATTGACCGGATGTGAGCGGGAAGAAAAAGGGGGGTGCTAGTGATCCGGAACGAAACGGGAACCAATGGGGAAGGGACCCGGAAATCCCTTGTCGTGGAGTTGACACAGTTACGCAGGGGCCGGGGGTTGTCACTGGCCGCTCTGGCTCAACGCGGAACCCTGCTCGTCGCGCTCCAGGACTGGAACCGGCTTCTCGGCCGGACCGACTCGGTGACCGCGGCCCTCGATCTGCTGCGTGCGCTGCTGGTCGACCTGGGAACAGGTGCGAAGGCGCATTCGCTGCGTAACGCGCTCGCGGTGCCGGAGCCGGCGGCGGACTCCTCCACGCCGGCGACGTGGCCTGGCCGCGACCCGGGCTATCTCACCGCGCGCCGCCGCCAGCTCGCCGAGGCGCTCAGGCTGCATCCGGACACGATCGAGAACTACGAGAACGAGGCCATCGAGGAACTGGCCCTCAAGATCCTCGAAGGGCCGGCGGATGCCCGCCCGGCCGAGCTGCCGGCGCCCGCGCGGCTCGGGATCACGGTGTTCGTCGGGGGTACATACGTCGACCTCACGGATCACCGGCGGGCTGTCGCCGACGCGATCGACGGGAGCATGACCGACCACGGCGTGGTGGTGACCACGGTCGGCGCCCGGGTCGAGGAGCCCGAGCATCCGGCCACGGAGGCGGTGGACGCCTGTGCGGTTTTCATCGGTATCTTCGGGCACACGTTCGGTGTGCCCTCCCAGTATCCGACCAGGTCCGTGGCAATGGCCGAGTACGACCACGCGCGGGCCACGGGTAAGCGGGTTCTCGTCTACCTTGCGGATGAGAGCCTGCCCGTCCCGCACGACATCGTGCCGTCCGACGAGCTGCGTGAACACCAGGCGGACTTCCGCGACGAGCTGCGCCGTCGGCACCCGGCGCGGCTGTTCACCAGCCCGGCGGACCTCGCGTTCCGGGTGACGGTCGACCTCGCGCGCGTAGTAGGGGAGATGAACGCCCCTGCGCCCGCCCAGGCCTACGCCGTCTTCGACTCGGACCTCGAGGGCGTCCGTGACCTGATCGACGCCGGGAACTCGTCGTCCCGGGTGCAGGTACAGGGTTTCCTTGGGTTTCTCGCGGAATCGTTCCAGCCGCTGTTCACCATCGACCGATCGTCCTACGGGACGCATCCCCTGCTGCGTGAGGCCGGTAAACGGCTGGGTGACATGCTGCCGGAGTTCAGCCTCTCGGCCGAGGACGGCGTGATCAGCCGGGCCGGCGTCCGGCACGTCATCCTCCGTACCGAGACGGTTGTCCAGCTGCTCCGCCTGCTGCTCCCGGACCGCGTCGACCTGCTGGAGAACGCGGCGCAGAAGATCGGGGCGGGCGCCGCAAGCGACCTGGTCGAGTTCGTGCTGCGCGGCGGCCGTTTCGTGCCGATCGGCCCGAAGGCCTTTGTGGCGTTGTGGAACTACTGGGACCGCACCGGTGGATGGGGTACGTACACGCTCGACAGCGTCACGGACGATGCCTGGAAGATCACTGTGGGCCGGAGCTTCCTGCGGTCCGCCGACCCGGCCGAAGCACCGGCGCTCGCCGCTTTCTGGCGTGGCTACATCAAGGGCTTTCTGAACGAGTCGCTGCCACAGATCTCGGCGCTCATGATGAACCTGCCGGAGCAGCAGCGAGCCGCGCAGCTCACCATGCCGGCATCGGCTCATGTGAGCACGGTGGAGCACGAGGGCGCCAGCGGAGAAGAAGACTCCTTTTTCGTCACCTTCGATCGGGGTTCCTTCTTTACCGCCCTACGAGCACTCATAGTGAGCAGTTACCATCGGGACCGCCAGGAGTACTCCGAGGCCGTCATCCGGGCTCGCGAGGCATTTCACTCCGGCCGTCTCGCCGGGCCGGTTGAGTTTGGCGACGTCGTCAACGAACTACGGCTTGACGAAAGATACCCTGCCGCGATGGCGGCACTGGAGACCTTCGCGACCCCCGTGAATGACGGAGATCTGGCCGCCGACTGCTTCTTCGTCGCGAATCTCATCATTCAGAAACTACGTCAAATTCGAGAAGAGTAGCCATGGGCAAGATTGTCGTGGACCTGGCGGACATAGACGAGAGATTCCTGCGTAACAACCGGGTGATCTGCCTGTTCAGTGGTGGGCTGGACGGTACCTATCTGCTTCATCACATAGCGTCCGTGCTGCCGTCGGCGTCCGTGCTCGCGCTCACCATCGAGCTTGGCGGCGGTGATGGCCTACGGGCGGGGCGGGTGTGCGACCGGCTCGGGTTCGACCATCTGGTGCTCGACCAGACGGACGAGTTCCTCGCAGGCTATGCCTTCCCGGCGATCGCTGCCCAGGCCGTCTACCTGGGCACCCATCCGATCTCGGCGTCGTTGACCCGACCGCTGATGGTCCAGGTGGCCACCGCGGTGGCCCATGAGCAGGGCTATGACGCGGTACTGCACACTGCGGACGGCACGCAGAACAGCCTGCGGCGGTTCAACCAGACCTTCGCGGCACTGCGTTTCGCGGGCAGCTACGGTTCCCCGTTCGCCGTCGACGCGCCATCACGGGAGAAGAAGCTGCTCGAACTCGCCGACAGCGGGCTGCTGGAGCTGGTGGAACGCTCCCGGCCCGAATCCGCTCGGTACAGCACGGACGTGAACCTGTGGTGCCGTGAGTTCGAAGCCGATGGCCTCGACGACCCGGAGCGGATCGACGTCCCGGAAGCGCTTTACGAGTGGACCACACCGACGGCCACCGAGCCGGTGGAGGTGGAGGTGAGCTTTCAGCACGGTGCGCCGGTCGCGCTCGACGGACAGGCGCTTTCGGCGGCCGACCTGGTTCGTTCCCTCAACGCCCTGGTCGGCGCGTACGGCCTCGGCAGGTATATCGGACTGGAGGAGATAGCGAACGGGCAGAAGGTGCAGGAGGTGCGGGAGATGCCTGCCGCGCATCTGCTCCTCGACGCCTACCGCCGCCTGGAGCAGGCCAGCGTGGACGCGGCAACCCTGCGCGAAAAGATCCACCTGGAGCAGATCTGGGTGCATGAGGCCGTTGAGGGCCGGTGGCTCGGCCCGCTGCGTACCGCGGCCCAGGCCTTCATCGGCTCCGTCGCCCAGGCTGTCTCCGGGCGGGTGCGCTACCGGGTGGCCGGCGCCGGCCTGACCCCGCGGGCCGTGATCGCCCACAACCCGCTCTACGTGCGTGATCGGGTGGAGATTCCGCAGGCCTGAGCTTTGCGGATGCCTGCCGCGCCGCCCGCCCGCCCGACCGCGCACGCCCGACCGCGCTACCTCGAGACCACCCGGCGTCGGGTCAGGCCGTCGACCGCGGGCGGGCCTTGGTGATGGCGGGGAGCTGGTAGGTGCCGTCGAGCACGGCTGCTCTCGGCTGGTAGAGCCGCAGGATCGGACGGAACGGACCTGCCGGGGCGGGTAGCCAGTTGCGGGTGTCGGCGGGCGGGTCGTGCTGGATCACGATGGTGAGCGATCCGTCGCCGTCGCGTTGCAGGCCAGGTGTGCGGTCGCCGATGGAGTACCGGTTCGCGCTGTTGGCGACCAGATGGAACCCGGGCAGGTCGTACATGGTGATGGACCAGAACGCGTCGACCGGCGGCTCCTGGTCGAACCGGATTGTGTAGCGGCCGTGGCCGTCGAGCTGGTCGCCGTCGGAGTCGGTGTAGGTCATCGGGTATGCGGCCTCGTAACCGTGGTTGCCCCACAGGCCGGCCCGGGCGGCCAGCGCGCGGGCGAGATAGCCGGCCTCGCGGTCATCGATCTTCCACTCCGGGGTGTCGATCGTGCCCAGCCCCAGGTGATCCAGGTTGTAGTCGAACATGTGGAAGGTGATCGCCCAGCCGTTGACCACCGGCGCCGGGCCGCCCTTCCGGAGCCGGTCCTCGATCCGCTGCTTGCCCGCGTCCTGCCCGGCTGTCAGCGCCTTGGCCAGCTCGGGCGGGGCGTCGGCGTACGGCGAGGCCTCGTCCAGCAGCCCGAGGGGCGCGAACCGTTGCTGGTAGGCGAAGTCCGGGCCGGCGGGCGGGAAGGCGCGCATCCAGGCCCGCATCCGCTCGAAGAAAGCGAGCTCGATCGGAACCGCTGTGGGTGCAGGGATCCCCACCAGCCCGGCGTCGGCGTCGGTGGCGTCGGCAGTGCCAGCGGTGTCGGTGGTACCCGGGCTGCCGGCGGCGCCCGCGGCGGCTTCGAGGGTCAGGCTGCTCTGCAGGGTTCGGACATTGGCCAGATCGGCCGGGCCGTCACAGGCCCAGCGGCCCACGATCGAGCCCACCGCGGTGGGGAACTCGATCACCGGGACGCCCGCGGGCCCGCCGGCCCGCCACCCCGGGGGGACCAGCAGGAAGGAAGCCGCGGCCGTCCCGGTCGCCCGCCGGCCCACATACGCGAAGTTGTTCGTCCAGGCGTCGATGAACTGCAGAACATAGTAACGCCCGGAAGTGTCCGGAACGCGCAGCAGGAGCGGACCACCACTCACGTCGACCTGTGCGAAGGAGTAGATCGTGTCATTGTTTATCGAGACGAACCTGTCGGCCGGCCCGGCCAGTGCCGAGGCGTGGCTGAGAACATTGAACGGCGCCGGCTCAATAGTTCCCATGCCCTGGTTGGAGATGCGCTCGACCTCCATGAGGTTGTAGACCAGGGGAAATCCGTAGATGTAGGCGTCGGTGGCCAGCTCCAGCAGATCATCGGTCACGTCGAGCCCCCTCACCGAAGATGGGTACCAGCGTTCATCGCGCACGAGAAAGCCGCAAGTCGGTGGCCGCCTACCACCTGCCATCTGCCACCCGCTGGGGACCTCGCAGCGCCGCACCGCGCCAGCAAATCAGAACAAAAGGCGTGAAAGTGCCCGTGGGGCCACCTGACGATCGACAGATAGTGAGGATTTTGGTCGTTCGAGCAGCCAAAATCCTCAACGCTTGCCCGTCGGCAAAGCCGACCTGCTGCCTGCGATTCCGCGACGGGGTCCGGGGCGTCGAAATTCCTCAGCTCTTCGAGCCGTGACCCGGCGCCGATCTGAATCGCGCGGCCGGCTGGAATCAGGCGTCGAGGAGCTCGATGGTAGTCGAGGTGACGTCCCCGATCTCCAGAGCCTCGGCCTTGCGCACGGCGCGTTTGACGGGGAGTACGTAGCTGCCTCGCTTGCTGTCGGGAAAGATTGACGTCCGCCAGGTGCTGCCGCCGAGCGTGGCCCGCACCCGCAGCGAGCCGAATCCGCGCCGCAGCCCGCCGGTCAGATCCCGGATCTCCTCTGACACCTCGACGGGCAGGCTGACGAACACCCAGCTGTCGGGGCGCCGCGCCGCCCACTCCCACAGCTCGCTCTCGAAGACGACGATCATCGTGGGAGTCTCACACAGGCCGGTCCGCTGGCGTCAGCACCACCCGCGATCAGAGCCGGCCGGCGCCAGCGTGCTACTCGGAAACGACACCCAGTGCTCGCAGGCTCGCCTGGCGTGACTGATTCGTCGCGAACGGTTCGTGCTGCGCGTTCTTAACCCGGGTTCATCCAGCCGAAACCCGGCGCTGTTCTCCTGTGAGGAGAGAAGTTCTCCTCTCAAGACATGGATGCAGCGGGCGGGAGCCCGCCCCGCCGCCGGCCTGAGCAGTCGGCACGTCCCCGATCTGGAGTCCCGATGACGCTCGACGTGTTTCCCGGCCCGGTCGATGCCCCGCCCGCACCCAGCGGCCGTGGTGGCGGTGCGCTGGCGGCGCGGGCGCGGGCCGACGGGGTCCGGTTCCTGCTCGCCCTGTTCGTCGATCTCACCGGCAAGCCGTGCGCCAAGCTGGTGCCCGTCGAGGCCGCGGACGAGTTCGAGCGGGACGGGGTCGGGTTCGCCGGGTTCGCCGTCGGCGCGATCGGCCAGCGGCCGGCCGACCCCGACCTGATCGCGCTGCCCGACCTGGCCAGCTACACGCTGCTGCCGCAGGTGCGGGACGGGCTCGCGCTCGTCCACTGCGACCCGCATGTCGACGGGCGGCCGTGGCCGTTCGCGCCCAGGATCATCCTCAAGACGATGCTGGCCCGGGCACGCGCGCGTGAGCTGGAGCTGTTCGCCGGCGCCGAGGTCGAGTACTTCCTGGTCAACCGGGACGCCGACGGACGTCTCACCCCCGCCGACGCCCGCGACGGCGCGGCCAGGCCCTGCTACGACGCCCGTGGCCTGACCCGGATGTACGACCATCTCACCGGCGTCTCGACGGCGATGAACGCGCTCGGCTGGGGCAACTACGCCAACGACCACGAGGACGCCAACGGCCAGTTCGAGCAGAACTTCGCCTACGCCGACGCGCTGACCACCGCCGACCGGGTCATCACCGCCCGCTACCTGATCTCGATGCTGGCGGAGCAGCGCGGGATGACGGCGACGTTCATGCCGAAGCCGTTCGCGGACCAGACCGGCTCCGGCATGCACCTGCACCTGTCGCTGTGGCGCGCCGGCCAGGCGCTGTTCCCCGGCGACGGCACCGGCGAAGGCGGCGGGGACGGGGCCCGGAGCGGCCCGTTCGGGCTGTCGGCCCTCGCGGGCCGGTTCCTGGCCGGGGTTCTCGCGCACGCGCCGGGCATGCAGGCCGTGCTCGGCCCGACGGTGAACTCCTACAAGCGCACCGGTGCGACGTCGACCCGGTCGGGGGCGACGTGGTCACCGCGCCAGGCCAGCTACGGCGGGAACGACCGCACCCATTTCGTGCGCATACCCGACCCGCACCGCATCGAGCTGCGTGGCACCGACGGCTCGGCGAACCCGTACCTGGCCCTTGCCGTCGTCCTGGCCGCCGGTCTCGACGGCATCGAGCTCGATCTCGACCCGGGCTCGCCTGGCCTGGCCCAGACGGGGGAGTCGTCCGCGCCGTCCGCGCCGTCCGCGCGGTCGACGCTGTCGGCCCGGCCCGCCCTGCCGCCGACGTTGCTGCACGCGGTCGAGGCGCTCGACGCGGACCCGGTGGTGCGGGGCGCGCTCGACGCGGCCGGCGCCGGCGTCAGCTCCTACTTCGCCGAGCTGAAGCGGGACGAGTTCTTCGCCTGGCACGGCACGGTCAGCTCCTGGGAGCACGACCGCTACCTCACCGCCTTCTGACCGAAGAGAACACAGAGAAGAGAACACAGAGAGGAGACGACCCGTGTGCGGGATCGTCGGACTCCACCTGCGTGACCCTGACCTGTACCCGCGGCTCGGACGTCTCCTGGAGTCCATGCTGGGCCAGGTCGTCGAACGCGGCCCCGACTCGGCCGGCGTCGCCGTCTACGGGGACGTCCGCCGCTGTCCGCCAGGCCACGCCGCGGTGTCGCTGCTGCTCGGCGGGACGTCCACCGAACCCGCGGGTGTCGGACCGCTGATCGCCACGGCGCTGGCCGGCGCGGGTGCAGACATGGGCGCGGGTCCAGGAGCGGGCGCGGGCCCCGGGGCAGGTGCGGAGGCGTCTCCCCTGGTCACCGTGGCCGGTGACACCACCGTGGTCGCCGCCCCCGTCCCCCTCGACGACCTGGTCGCGGCCGTGCGTCGGGCGCTGCCCGCGGCGCTGATCGTCGGGTCGGGGACGGATCTGACCGTCTACAAGGGCACCGGTGACCCACGGCGGCTCGCCGGCGTCTATGACCTGGCCGGCGCGTCGGGCTGGCAGGGGCTCGCGCACACCCGGATGGCGACCGAGTCGGCGGTGACTCCGCAGGGCTGCCACCCGTTCTCGGTCGGGTCGGACCAGTGCCTCGTCCACAACGGCTCGTTCGCGAACCACGCGACGATCCGGCGTGAGCTGCAGGCCGAGGGGGTGCGGTTCGACTCGGACAACGACTCGGAGGTCGGTGCCCGCTTCGTCGCCGCCCGCCTGGCCGCCGGTGAGGATCTCGACAAGGCGCTGCGCGGGCTGTGCGAGCGCTTCGACGGGTTCTACACGCTGCTGGTGACCAGCGCCGACGGGTTCGCGGTCGTCCGGGACGCGATCGCCTGCAAGCCGGCGATCATCGCCGAGACCGATGCCTGGGTGGCGATGGCGTCCGAGTTCCGCGCCCTGGCGGACCTGCCGGGCATCGACACCGCCCGCATCTACGAGCCCGAGCCGGAAAGGGTCTACGCATGGCAGCGCTGACGGGGACGGACACCGCTACCAGCAGGGCGGACACCCGCACGTTCGACCTGTCGACGTCGAAGGTCCGCGAGCTCAACGCCGCGCTGCACGCGCTTGGCGCGGGCGGCGTGGGTGGCGTGGGTGGCGCGAGCGGCGTCGGCGGGCAGCCGTCCGGCCCGGTGCGGCCGTCGGACGGCGTTGCGGGCGGCGTAGCGGATGTCGTTCCGGCGGCGTTCGAGGTGCTGCGGCCGCAGGGGGCGCACGCGATCGCGGCCGGGGTGAACGCGCCGGTCACGATCGACATCCGCGGCCATGTGGGCTACTACTGCGCCGGGATGAACGACGGCGCGACCGTGGTCGTGCACGGCAACGCGGGCACCGGGGTCGCCGAGAACATGATGTCGGGGCTGGTGCGGGTCCGCGGGGACGCATCGCAGTCGGCGGGGGCGACCGCGCACGGCGGGCTGCTGGTGATCGAGGGGTCCGCGTCGATGCGCTGCGGGATCTCGATGAAGGGCGTCGACATCGTCGTCGGTGGTGACATCGGCCCGATGAGCGCCTTCATGGCGCAGGCCGGCCGGCTGGTGGTCTGCGGTGACGCCGGGGACGGGCTCGGTGACTCGATCTACGAGGCCCGGATCTACGTCCGCGGCAAGGTCGGTTCCCTCGGCGCGGACTGTGTGGAGAAGCCGATGCGGGACGAGCACCGGGCGGAGCTGGCCGAGCTGCTCGCCGCCGCCGGCCTCGGCGAGCCCGCGGAACCAGGAGAGCCGGGAGAGCCGGGGGAGCCGGGGTACGACCCGGCCGAGTTCCGCCGCTACGGGTCGGCCCGCACGCTCTACCACTTCGCCGCCCACAACTCCGACGCGTACTGAGCCTTTTCCGTCGTCGACTCCGGCCTGTGGCTACGGCACTCGACAAACGTGAGATGGAAAAGGCGCACTGACCGCGGATATCGTCCGTAGCCTGAGGAGATTCATGTCCGGCTATCCTTCGTCGCCCGCCACCTATGGCCTGCGCGAGTCGGCGACCTTCGACCGCGCCACCATCGCCGGCATCCAGCGGGCCGCGAGCACCGGCGTCTACGACATTCGCGGCTGGGGGTCCAAGYGGGCCCTGCCGCATTTCGACGACCTGCTGTTCCTGGGTGCGTCGATGTCCCGCTACCCGCTGGAGGGCTACCGCGAGCGGTGTGGCACCGATGTGATCCTCGGGGACCGCAACGCGAAGTACCCGCTGCACCTCGACATTCCGGTGACGATCGCCGGGATGAGCTTCGGGGCTCTCTCCGCGCAGGCGAAGGAGGCACTCGGCCGCGGCGCGAGCGAGGTCGGGACGTCCACCACCACCGGCGACGGCGGGATGACCTCCGAGGAACGAGACCAGTCGAAGCACCTCGTCTACCAGTACCTGCCGTCGCGCTACGGGATGAACCCGACCGACCTGCGCAAGGCCGACGCCATCGAGGTGGTGCTCGGGCAGGGCGCGAAACCCGGCGGCGGCGGCATGCTGCTCGGCCAGAAGATCTCCGACCGGGTCGCCGCCATGCGCACCCTGCCGCCCGGCATCGACCAGCGCTCCGCCTGCCGGCACCCGGACTGGACCGGCCCCGACGACCTCGCCATCAAGATCCTCGAACTGCGCGAGATCACCGACTGGGAGAAGCCGATCTACGTCAAGATCGGCGCGAGCCGCCCCTACTACGACGTGAAGCTCGCGGTCGCCGCCGGCGCGGACGTCGTCGTCCTCGACGGCATGCAGGGCGGCACCGCCGCTACCCAGGACGTCTTCATCGAGCACGTCGGCATCCCCACGCTGGCCGCGCTGCCGCAGGCGGTGCAGGCGTTGGACGAGCTCGGCCTGCACCGCAAGGTCCAGCTGATCGTCTCCGGTGGCATCCGTACCGGGGCGGACGTCGCGAAGGCGATGGCGCTCGGCGCCGACGCCGTCGCCATCGGCACGGCGGCGCTGATCGCGCTCGGTGACAACCATCCGCGGTACGCGGCCGAGTACGAGCGGCTCGGCTCGGCGGCCGGCTACTACGACGACTTCCAGGACGGCCGCGACCCGGCCGGCATCACCACCCAGGATCCGGAGCTCGCGGCCCGGCTCGACCCGCTCGAGGGCGGCCGGCGGCTCGCGAACTACCTGCGGGTGCTGACCATGGAGGCGCAGACGCTGGCCCGGGCCTGCGGCAAGGCGCACCTGCGCAATCTGGAGCCCGAGGACCTCGTCGCGCTGACGGTCGAAGCCGCGGCGATGGCCCGGGTGCCGCTCGCCGGGACCACCTGGATCCCGGGCGCCGACCGGTGAACGGGGAGACGCGCTGAGCGGCGAGCCGCCCGGGCAGCCGAGCAGCCAGCCACCCGGGCAGCCGAGCAGGCGGCCGGACGGTCAGCGGAGCAGGCGACCGGACGGATCGGGCAAAGAGGGCGCCATCGCTAGTGTTTCGGGTGTGGGGGAGGAGAACGCGTCCCGGCAGGGGCGGCTGGAGCGTGCCATCGCGGGCAACGTCCGGCGCCTGCGCCATGACCGTGGGCTGACCCTGGCCGAGCTCGCGACGCGCAGCGGTGTGTCCAGCGCGATGATCTCGAAGGTGGAGAACGCGTCGATCTCCTGCAGCCTGACCACGCTCGACCGGCTCGCCGAGACGCTCGACGTGCCGGTGACGTCGCTGTTCCGCGGCGCGGACGCCGCCCGGGAGGCGGTCTTCACCCGCGCCGGCACCGGGCCGCGGATCACCCAGCGCGGGACCCGGGTGGGCCACGAGTACACCCTGCTCGGCGCGCTGCGCGGCCCGCACAAGCGGATGGAGGCCCACATCGTCACGCTGACCGAGCGCAGCGAGGAGTTCCCGCTCTTCCAGCACCCGGGTACCGAACTGCTCTACATGCTCGAAGGGGAGATGATCTACGGCCACGGCGATGCCAGCTACGTCATGCGCCCCGGCGACGCGCTGCAGCTTGACGGCGAGGGTGCGCACGGGCCGAGGGAGCTGGTCCAGCTGCCGATCCGGTTCCTGTCGGTCGTGGCCTACGGCGAGGTCGGCGCCGGCCAGCCCTGACCCCACCGGGTGCGGTGCCGGCGAAAACGGATCAAGTCATGATGTGTCGAAATTCGGGCCGGAAAAATTCTTCGTCGCCACGGCGGGAAATTCGGTCGCGGGCCCGATCGTGCCACGCACCTTGCGCAGTGGTTGGGTTGACGGGTGGTGACGAATCGCTGACGCCGGTCGCATGGCGCCGGGAGAAAAAGGGCGAATTCTCGGCCGGCTAGACGTAACGCGGAAGAAATTCAAGACCGAGGTGTCGGATGTGACGCTCCTCACAAAGCCTTTGAATTGGTTTGTGGCTCGTGTGTAACGTCACTGCCGTGCTTCCGACTGGGGAGCGCACATCGGGTGGCCCGCCGAATCCTGCCCCACCCGGTGATTAACAAAACCGCAGGCAGGAGCGGGGGACCCAGGTTTCCCGGACGTCGAATTGCGGACGTCCTTGGGGTGAAGCCGCCGAGAGCGCGATCTGAAAGCGCCGGCCGGCCGGGCCATTCCCGGGCCCGAACCCGACAGCTAACTTCGCAGGCGTGGGGGAAGGACACCATTTTGTCCACTATTACCTCGGCTGCCCGCAGGAACCGTCGTTCCATCCGTCGGGGCCGTGCTCTGCTCGTCGCGCCGGTGCTCGCCGCGACCATCGGTGGCGGTATCGCGATGTCCCAGCCGGCGAGCGCCGCTGCCCGGCCGGACGCACAGCGCTTCCTGAGCGCGGTTGTCCCCTGTGAGTCCGGCGGTAACCCCCGCGCGGTGAACTCCATCGGCGCGGGTGGCCTGTTCCAGTTCCTTCCCGGCACCTGGCACGGCGTCGGCGGCAAGGGCCTGCCGCAGAACGCCAGCGTCGCCGAGCAGTGGAAGCGCGCCCACATCCTGTACGCGCAGCAGGGCACCAGCCCCTGGTACTCCTCGAAGAGCTGTTGGGGCGGCAGGATCTGACCCGCAGCAGACAACACCGGTGCGCCCGTGACGTTCTCATGACGTTGCGGGCGCATCGGTGTTTGTGTGGCGTGTGAGTGGTTGTTGATTGTTGTTCGTTGTCTTCGTTTGGTATCCCCTGGGTCTGCTATCAGGCATCTGACAGCAGGCTGACAGCTGCCTGATAGCTTCGCTGTCCTTCCGGCCCGATAGAGCACGTATGTCGTGTGTGCCTGCCGCGCGGGAGGCATCCGGTGGTTGCGCCGGTGCTGGCATGCGTGGGGGTGGACGAGACGTGGCTGTTCGCGATCTGTTTCGACTGAGCGAGTATGCGCCGGGCGAGGGCCGGGGCGGACCGTCCGCGGTACGGGACGTCGCGGGCAAGCCGGCGCCCTCGGCGTTGGGAAGACGACCGCGCCAGCTCCCGTCGAAGCGCCACGGGCTTTTCCTGGCGGTCATCGCGTTCACCGTGTCGTCCTGCTCGGGTGACGTCGCCGCGAGGCCCGAGACCGCGGTCACTTCGGGAGCGGCCTCGCCGGGGCCTGCCACGTCAGCACCGCGCGTGCTGGGTCTGTGGCCCGAGGACTTCGTGCTGACCGAGGACCTGGCGACAACCTATTTCTCCGGCGTTCCCGCCGAGACCGATACCGCCGCTGTCCAGCCCGGGAAACGGTACCCCCCTGAGTTCGCGGACTGCCTCGGCCTGTCGGCGACGGACCTCAACTACGAGCCCGAGGCGACCGCTGTCGGCGCGATCTTCGTGAGTGATGACGGGGACTCGTTCATCTCGTCCTACGCCGAGATAGTGACCGAGAAGCAGGCCGCTGCCGTCCGTGCGATGTGGGCCAATCCCCGGTTCGCGGACTGCTCGGGCAGGGAGACCCAGGCCCGAATCGACGAGTCCGGCGCCGACCCCGACGGGCTCGAATATCAGCTGGCCGGGGTCCAGCGTCCCCCGGCGCCGACTGGAGCCGCTGGGTATCTGCGCGTGACGTTGCAGGTGCGAGAGCAGGAATTCACCTACGACATGGCGGTGGACAACCTCGTCTTCATCGTCGATCACGTCGCGGTGACCGTCACGTACACGAACTACGAGCCCGCCCCGCCGATGGATCGGCTGCAGCTGATCGCTGACCAGATCTCCGGCAAGCTGGCCCAGCAGCAGCTGCGCCCCATCGCCGGCCGGCCCACGTCGGCCGGTACCGGGCTCCAGGCCGCGGGGAAGGCTGACCCCTCGACCGTGCTTCCGGCGGTGGCCTGAGGCGCGGTGGCCTGAGTAGACAACACCAGTGCGCCCATAGCGTTCATGCGGCGTTGTGGGTGCATTGATGTCCATATGGCGTGTACGTGGGGGTGGGTGAGACATGGCTGTTCGCGATCTGTTTCGACTGGGTGGGCGGGCACCGGGCGAGGCCCGGTGCGGTCCGGCCGCGGGTCAGGATGCCGTGCTGACACAGGACACCGCGGGCCAGCGGCCGCCCTCGGTCCTCGGAAACCGACCGCGACAGCTCCCGCTGCAGCGCCACGGCCTCCTCCTGGCGGTCATCGCGTTCACCGTTTCGTCGTGCTCTGGTGACGGCGACATGGTCAGGAGATTCGAAACCACGGTCATCTCGGGAACGGCCACGCCGAGCGCCGGTACGCCGTCGGGGACGGCAACGCCGGAGCCGAGCGCGCTGGGTCTGTGGCCCGAGGACTTCGTGCTGACCGAGGGCCCGGCGACGGCCGGCTTCACCGGTGTGCCCGTCGATGCCGCCGCCGCTGTCCAGCCCGAGGAACGTTACTCCCCTGAGTTCGCGGACTGCGTCGGCTTTTCCATGGCGGAGCTCGACTACGAGATCGAGGCAGTCGCTGCCGGCGCGAGTTTCGTGAGTGACGATGGCGAGAGCGCGATCATCCTTTCCTCCGCCGAGATAGTGAGCGAGAAGCAGGCTGTTTTCGAGACCGTGATGTGGTCCAATCCCTGGTTCGCGGACTGCTGGGGCAGGGAGACCCAGGCCAGAATCGACGAGCGCAGCACCGACGGCGACGAGCTTGAATATCAGCTGACCGGCGCCCAGACTCCCCCGGCGCCGACCGGAGCCGCCAGGTATGCGCGCGCGACGGTGCAGGTACGAGGCCAGGGAGTCACCTACGACATCGCGATGGACACCCTCTTCTTCCTCGTCGATCACGTCGAGGTGACCGTCACGTACACGAACCACGAGCCGGCCCCTCCGACGGAACGACTGCAGCTGATCGCTGACCAGATCGCCGGGAAGCTTGCCCGGCAGCAGCCGCGCAGCATCGCCGGCCGGCCCATGTGGGGCGGTTCCGGTCTCCATACCGCGGGGAAGCCTGGCTACTCGAGCGTGGTGCCGGCGGCGGCCCGAGCTGTCGGACGTCCCTGAGCCGACCGCCGGCCCTCACCTGGTCGATCCGTCCCGTTCATGCCAGTCGGCGAGACTCTGCTGGCTGATCGATCTGGTCAGGCCGAGCCGGCGGCGCCGGGTCGGGAGACGCGCGGAGGTCACGTGGTCGCCCAGGCTGTCGTCATCACCGGCGCCGCTTCCGGCATCGGCCGGGCCTGCGTCGAGCTGTTCGCCGCCCGCGGGTTCGGTGTGGTGGCGGTCGACGCGGACGAGGCCGGTCTGGCCGGGCTGGCAGACCTTGCCGCGGACGCCGGTTCCGCGGAACCGCCTGCTCCCTCCGCCCCGCCCGCGTCCCCCGCCTCACAGCCCGCTGCCCGCCTCGACGGAGCCGTTCGTCCGGAGCCGGAGGTGGTCACGCTGGTCGCGGACGTCTCGACGCAGGAGTGCGGCGCACGGATGACCGAGCTCGCGCTCGCCAGCTTCGGGCGCCTGGACGTGGCCGTCCTCAACGCCGGCATCGGCGGGACCGTGCCCTGGGAGGCCGACGGAGCGATCGAGCGGCTGGACCGGATCCTCGCCGTGAACGTCCGTGGTGTGGCGATCGGCATCCGTTCGGTCGCGCCGGCGCTGCGGGCCGGCGGCGGGGGCTCGATTGTCGTGACGGCGTCAAGCGGTGGGCTGCAGGCGGATCCCGGCAACTGGGCCTACCACGCGTCGAAGGGCGCGGTGATCAATCTGGTGCGGGCCGCGGCGGTCGACTACGCGGCGCAGAACATCCGGGTGAACGCGGTGGCGCCCGGCCTGACCGAGACGTCGCTGATGGCCCCGTACCTGTCGCAGCCGGCGGTCGTGGAGGCCAGCAGCCAGCGGATCCCGCTGCAGCGTTGGGGCCGTGCGGACGAGCAGGCCGGCGCCGTCTGGTTCCTGGCCTCCGCGGCGGCCTCCTACATCACGGGCACCACGCTCGTCGCCGACGGCGGGCTGACCTCGCATCACGGCGCCGTCCCGCTGCCGCGGGTGCAGCGGGACTAGCGCTCGGAGGCCGGCCACGCCGAAAGCCCGGTTACGCCGAAAGCCCGGTTACGCCGAAAGCCCGGCTACGCCGAGAGGCGCAGTGGCAGCCGGCTCATCGCGCGTACCCAGGCGCTGGGCCGGTAGCTGGGCTCGTCCAGCAGGGTGATCTTCTCGGTGCGGGCGAGCAGGGCACGCAGCGCGATCGCGCCCTCGGCGCGGGCGAGCGGCGCACCGAGGCAGTAGTGGATGCCCAGGCCGAGACCGAAGTGGCGGGGAGCGCTGGTCGTCTGCGCGTAGCGGGCGACGTCGAAGTGGTCGGGTTCGCGGTACACGTCAGGGTCACGGTTCGCGGCTCCGATGAGCATCACCACGCTGTCGCCGCGGCTGAACGGATGGCCGTTCAGCTCGGTGTCCCGCAGCACGGTGCGGATCAGGAAGGGGAACGTGGGGTCGTAGCGGAGCATCTCCTCGATCGCCGCCGGTACGAGCTCGGGTTCGGCCCGTAGCCGCGCCAGCTGGTCGGGGTTGCGCAGGAGCGCCACGATGCCGCTGCCGATCAGGTTCACCGTCGTCTCGAACCCGGCCAGGAGCAGCAGGATGCAAAGGTCGAGCAGTTCCTGCTCCGGGAGCACGTCGCTGTCCTGCCCGGCTGCGACGAGCTGGCTGAGCAGGTCCTCGCGTGGCTTCGCCCGGACCTCGGCGATCAGGCCACGGAAATAGTCCTGGATGGAGTGCGTGGACTCGGCGCGGGCGCGCAGGTCCTCCGGTGTGAGGGTCATGTCGGGGGCCAGACCGCGTACGAGCGGGACGACCCATTCGCTGAAGACCGGCTCGTCCTCGGCCGGGACGCCGAGCAGGCGGCAGATGACCGACAGTGGCAGCGGGCGGGCGAACGCTTCGATCATGTCGACCTCGCCGGCCGCGAGAGCCGCGTCGAGCAGGGTGTCGACGACCGAGGTGATCTCGGCGGTCAGGGTCGCGACGACCCCCGGGGTGAAGGCACGGTTCACCAGGCCACGAAGCCGGGTGTGCTCCGGCGGGTCCTTCCGGAGCAGGGACTTCAGCCCGCTGTCGTCGGATCCGGTCGACCGATGGGCACCCGCGTGGAGGCCGGCCGAGTAGCCGCTGCCCAGGTCCGGGCTCTGGAAGACCGCGGAGCAGTCGGCGTGCCCGGTGATGATAGTGGTGACCCAGCCGCGGACCTCACTGCGGACGAACGCTCCGCTCTCCTGGATCGACCGGTAGGTGGGGTACGGGTTCTGCCGGCTGACCGCGTCGAGCGCGACCAGGATCGGCGGTGGCTGTTCGCTGGTCTTCTGCGGCGGCGGTGCGCTGTCCATCGCGAGCTCCTCTGCGACGTGCGTCGCGACTTATACTTCGAATATCGGCGGATGGCGTCAACCATCATCTCTGTCGCCAATCGCGGGATAGTACCGACAAATCCCCCGCGCACTGCCGGCCGGAAGCCCCGTGGCCAGGCGGCGTTCTGTCTGTTTCGCGTGATGTGTTCTCCGCGGGCCGGAGAATTTCTCGTCGCGCAGCCGAGTCCGGCGGTCACCGGGTGCACGGTGGTTCCAGTTGTGCTGTGGCGGGATGCTGACGCTGATGGAATGTCGGCGGCATGAAAGGGGCGTTCCACCGGTCGAGGAGGCCGGCAGCGGCTTTCAAGGCCTCCTGGTGCTGAGTGGTGCACTTCACGGAGGCCTGGAAATCGCGGGCGGGTGGTGGGTAACGTTGGTGACGTGCTTCCGGACCTGGGAAGCGCACATCGGGTGGCACGCCGAATCCCGCCTCGCCCGGTGCTTCGACATCCAGTAGGCGGGAGCGGGGGACCCAGGTTCCCGGGCGTCGTAGGCAGGCGTCCTCGGGGTGAAGCCGCATAGTGCGGTCGACCTGTCACGCACTGTGTGGCCGGGCTTTTCCGGCTCGAACCCGACAGCTAACTTCGTAGGTGTGGGGAAGGGTTTTTATTTTGTCCCTGATGACTTCGGGTGCTCGCAGGAACCGTCGTTCCATCCGTCGTGGCCGTGCTTTGCTGGTCGCGCCGGTGTTGGCGGCGACGATTGGTGGCGGTATCGCGATGTCCCAGCCGGCGGGTGCTGCGGCGCGGCCGGATGCGCATAGGTTCCTGAGTGCTGTGGTGCCGTGTGAGTCCGGTGGTAATCCGCGTGTGGTGAACTCGATTGGGGCTGGTGGGCTGTTCCAGTTCAT